>CAMQJB010000004.1 GCA_947002045.1 uncultured Collinsella sp. | reverse complement strand
CGTCATCGAGCTCTTCAAGAAGATCTGCCCGGCTGCCTAACTTGGTTCGGCGGGCCCCGCCCGTTAGCCCCAGAATCGTCCTCGGACATGTCGGAGGCCCCGCTGCGCACTACGTGCGGCGGGGCCTCCTTCTGTCCTGCGGAAAGATTCTGGGGCTAACGAGCGGGGCCCGCCGGCTCGTTGTCGTGGCGGGCGCTGTTCGGAAGAGGTCGATGGGTCATCTCGCTAGGTAAAAAGATGGTTCGCGGTGGTATTGTTGCTGTGGGGTTAATTCGATATGAAAGGGTGACTTTGGTGTCCAAGATGGATTCTACGCTCTCCTATATTACTGACCAGTTGAAGGCGCTGACTTCTATTGCTTCGCCTACCGGCTATACCCGTGCGGCGACTGATTATCTGATGGAAACGTTGCGCGATATGGGCTTTGGCCCCGAGCGTTCCAATAAGGGCAACGTGCTGGTTGAGCTCGGCGGCGAGGGCGAGCCGCTCGTGTTGGCGAGCCATGTCGATACCCTGGGCGCCATGGTGCGCTCTATCAAGGACAATGGTCGCCTGCGCCCCACGACGCTCGGCGGGCACCAGTGGTCTACGGCCGATGGCGAGAACTGCACCGTCTACACGCGTGACGGCAATGTGTACACGGGTGTGGTCCTCAATACCGAGCCCTCGGCGCACGTGGCCGACGAGCCGGTCAAGACCATCGAGAAGAACATGGAGATCCTGCTCGACGAGAACGTCGACAGCAAGGACGATGTGCTCGAGCTGGGTATTCAGACCGGCGACATCATCGCTATGGATCCGCGTACCACGGTGACGGAGAGCGGCTACATTAAGAGCCGCTTCCTGGATGACAAGCTGTCGGCGTCGATTCTGCTGGGTCTGGCCCGTGCCGTTGCTGACGGCGAGGTGTCGCTTTCGCGCAAGGTGTCGCTGCTCTTCACCGTGTACGAGGAGGTCGGCCACGGCGGCGCTTTCGTGCCGGCCGACACGCGCGAGATGATCAGCGTTGACATGGGCTGCGTGGGCGACGACCTGGGCTGCACCGAGCGCATGGTGTCGATTTGCGCCAAGGATTCGGGTGGCCCCTACAATTACGATCTGGTGACCACGCTGTCCAACATCGCGCGCGAGCTGGAGCTCGATTACGCCATCGATGTGTACCCGCACTACGGCTCCGACGTCGAGGCCACGCTCTCGGCCGGCTACGACATTCGCCATGGCCTGATCGGCCCCGGCGTGTACGCGAGCCACAACTACGAGCGCAGCCACATGGACGGCGTGCGTAATACCTTTGAGCTGGTTCGCGCCTACGTACAGCGCTAGCAATGCAGCGGCCTCGGCTGACACAGCAGTACCGACCGAGGCCGTCCTCTCTAAGTTGCGGTGAAATAGGGACTGTTTGGCGGTTTTAAACGCTTAAACAGTCCCTATTTCACCGCAAGTTATGGAGGGGATGGGGCGAGGTGCTGCTATTTGATGGCTGTCGTAACGGTGCCGCCGCCGAGGACGATGTCGCCGCGGTAGATTACAACGGCTTGGCCGGGGGCGATGGCTCGTTGCGGCTCGTCAAAAGTTAGCAGCATTTGTCCGTCTTCGCCACGTGTAAGGGTCGCTGCCTGGTCTTTCTGACGGTAGCGGTACTTGGCACCTACACGAATGCCGCCGGCGTCGAGCTCAGCCTCCATGCGGTCGGCAGGGGCGCTCCAGATCCAGTCGTTGGCCGTGAGCGCTGTGGCCGTCAGGTCGTCGGCCTCGCCCAGATGCACAATGTTGTTGGCGGCATCGACGCCCGTTACGTACACGGGATGCGCCATCGCGACGCCCAGGCCTTTGCGCTGGCCGATGGTATAGCGCAACGCGCCGTTGTGACGTCCGACCACGCTGCCGTCACGCCATACAATATCGCCCTGCTCGGCGGGATGCCCACAGCGGCGCTCGATATAGCCCGCGTAGTCGCCGTCCGCGATAAAGCAGATATCCTCGCTTTCGGCCTTCTTGGCGTTGGCAAAGCCCTGCTCGGCGGCAATCCGGCGCACGTCGCGCTCTTTGTCCAAGCCTGCCAGCGGAAAGATTGTGCGTGCCAGGCGCTCTTGCGTGAGCGAATACAAAAAGTAACTCTGGTCCTTTTTAGGGTCCTCGCCGCGGTGCAGCCGCCAGGTGCCGTCGGATGCCTGACTCGTTTTGGCGTAGTGACCTGTGGCGACGTAGTCGCAGCCCATATCGAGTGCCGCATCGAGCAGCGCGCCAAACTTAATATGGCGGTTGCAGATGATGCACGGGTTGGGCGTCAGTCCCTCCTGATAGGCAGTCACGAAGCGCTCGATAACGTTGCGGTCGAAGGTCTGCTGCAGGTCGAGCACGTGGTGGGGTATCCCCAGGCGCTCGGCGACGTCCTTTGCATCGGCGATGTCGCGGTCGACTTTGCTCATGCCCGTGACGGGATCGGGCGCGGGACAGGTGAGGCGCATGGTGGCGCCGACGCATTCGTAGCCCTGGCTTTTGAGCAGGTACGCGGTCACGCTGGAATCGACGCCGCCGCTCATGGCGACGAGCACGCGCTTGTTGTGCATGGGGAGGTTCTCCTTGGTGGCATGTGGCCAAAAAAGAAAAGCGGCGCGGGAGGCTGGTTCCGCGCCGCAGACATTGTAGCAAGTTCGGACGTCTCGTGGGACACCCTGATTGGATGGGCTCAGACTGCCGGGAGAGAGGAGGCCGGCTCGTCCCTGGGCTCAACCTATGGGCGAGGCCCTAGTCCTGGAAGAGTGCCGTGGACAGGTAGCGCTCACCGGTGTCGGCAAGCAGAGCCACGATGGTCTTGCCCTCGTTCTCGGGGCGCTTGGCCAGCTGCAGTGCGGCCCACACGGCGGCGCCGGACGAAATGCCCACGAGCACGCCCTCCTTGTGGCCCACGGCGCGGCCGGTGGCAAAGGCGTCGTCGTTCTCGACGGGGATGATCTCGTCATAGACCTGGGTGTCGAGGACGTCGGGCACAAAGCCGGCGCCGATACCCTGGATCTTGTGCGGGCCGGCCTGGCCCTTGGAGAGCACTGGGGAAGTGGCGGGCTCGACGGCGACGACCTGAATCTCGGGGTTCTGCTCCTTGAGGAACTCGCCCACGCCGGTCACGGTACCACCGGTGCCAACGCCGGCGACGAAGATGTCGACCTCGCCGTCGGTGTCATCCCAGATCTCGGGGCCGGTCGTGGCCTTGTGGATGGCGGGGTTGGCGGGGTTCACAAACTGGCCGGCGATAATGCTGTTGGGCGTCTCCTTCTGCAGCTCCTCGGCCTTGGCGATGGCACCCTTCATGCCCTTGGAGCCGTCGGTGAGCACGAGCTGCGCGCCATATGCCTGCATCAGCTTGCGGCGCTCGACGGACATGGTCTCGGGCATGGTGATGATCACCTTGTAGCCGCGAGCCGCCGCCACCGAGGCGATGCCGACGCCGGTGTTGCCGCTCGTGGGCTCGATGATGGTGTAGTCGCCGCCGCGCACGAGCTTGCCGGCCTTCTCGGCCTCGTCAATCATGTTCTTGGCGACGCGGTCTTTAACGGACCCGGCGGGGTTGAAGTATTCCAGCTTGACGAGCACGCGGGCCTTGAGGTCCTCATCGGCCTCAAAGTGAGTGAGCTCCAGAAGCGGGGTGTGGCCGATAAGCTGATCGATGGACGTATAAACATTGCTCATGGTGAACCTCCAAAGTGTTCAAATGACTGGATACTGTGTGTTTTCACGGTGTGTGTAACAGCCAAACCCATAAACCTTATGGGTTGTTCTTTTTGCTGTTGGCAAGCATAGTAGGCACTAAAGCCTAGTAACGCAATAGGAAATAGAAGATTATTACGAGTCGATTAACCAGCTTGACGGGAATAGGTATTTTCAAAACCAATTTTTCGGCTAGAATTTCTACGAATTAAAAGACCGAAAGGCAGCAATATATATGTTGGTTTCCACAAAGGGCAGATATGCCCTGCGCGTTATGGTTGACCTGGCCGAGCACCAGGCGGCAGGCCGCATTCCCCTCAAAGAGATCGCTGCGCGTCAGGGGATTTCGGAGAAATATCTGGAGAATATTTTGGCCACGCTCGTGCGCGCCAATATGCTCTCGGGCATGCGCGGCAAGGGCGGTGGTTACGTGCTCACGCGCCCGCCCGAGCAGTACACGGTGGGTGAGATCTTGCGCCTGACCGAGGGCAGCCTGGCGCCGGTCGCATGCCTGGACGGCGACTGCAAGGGCTGTTCGCGTTCGGATGAGTGTCCCACGCTCGACGTGTGGAAGAACCTGGACAAGCTCATCAACGACTACCTCGACGGCGTGACGCTCGATGCGCTCGTCGCCCCCAACGAGGGCTACGACTACGTCATCTAGTCCCACCTGCCATTTGGGGACGGGGTAGAAATGGTAGATTTTCTTGCCCTCTGAGGCTTGACAAATGACAAGGCCGCCCATCGTTGCGATGGACGGCCTTCTTTTGGCGTGTTGCGGCGGTCCGTATCCGGTCGCTTTAGTTCCTGGCGATGCTGTCGAGAATGCTGCGCATGATGGATACCAGGATGCTGCCCATAAAGGCTGATCCAAAGCCGGCAATGGAGATACCCGCGCCCAGCAGATTGACCGACAGGTAGCTGGCCAGCTCGAGCATAAAGCTGTTGACCACAAGCTGAAAAATACCAAGCGTGATAATAGTGAGCGGCAGCGAGATGACCGTCAGGAACGGCTTGACGAGCGAGTCGACGATGTTGAGGAACAGTCCCACGAAGGCAAAGCAGACCCAGGCGTCGGCCATGCCGAAGGGCTGAATGCCGGGGACGAGAAACGTTGCTATCGCGATGGCGATTGAGGTCAAAAGCCAGTTGAGCAAAAAGCGCATGGTGGGAATCCTTTCTTGCGCATGGCGTGGTGAGGGGCGTGAGGGGCACATACCTTTGCAACTCGGATAGATGCGCGGGCTCGGCCCTGTTCGGCCGCCCATTGTCTCAGATATTCGTGGAGCTTGCGTGCGCATTCGGTTTCAAAACGGCGTTCGTCCTAAAAAACGTGCCGCTGGCAGAGAGTCTTGTCGCTTTAGTTTGGTGGTGTGCTAAACTGCTACGGGCAAAAGCCACAGGCGTTGCCCTATTGCATATTACGGGTGAACGATGCCCGATGTCAGTATCAACTTCGATGCCTTTTGGCGGGTTTGGCGGTGATCGATGAATATCGAGAACATGTTTGACAAGCCTGATGTCAAGCAGCTGGTCCACGCATTTAGCCTTTTGGACGACGAGAAAGATATCCAAGCGTTTTTGACCGATATCTGCACGCCGCGTGAGATTTGCGATCTATCGCAGCGTCTGCAAGTCGCGCGTTACCTGGACGAGGGCGAGCCCTATGTCGAGGTTCAGGCGCGTACCGGCGCTTCGTCCACCACGGTGAGCCGTGTATCCAAGGCGCTCAACGGCGAGTACGGTGGCTACCGCAAGATCCTCATTAAACTGGAGGATGGCGAGTAGGCCAGCGACAACATTGAATTACGAAGAGCCGTCCCTCCGGGGGCGGTTTTTTGATCCCTTGGGGACGGAGGAAAACGGATCACCGGGTTAAACTGACCTTCTCGGTGATCCGTTTTCCTCCGTCCCCAAGGGATCAAATCTGTTGGCGTGGGGCAAATCTGTCCGCTTGGGCGGGTAGGATGGATACATTGATTATTGCGAACAGTTTGAGCGGAGGACCATGCCTGTTCGAATCTATACCACCAATGCCGGCACGGATTTGAGCGATGCCGAGTCGGCGTTGCTTGCCGACCTTATTGCCCGCCACGGGCGTGCCGTGCTGCTGGCGCCAACGTTTGCCGAGCTCGACCTGTGCCGTCATGATGCGGCGGAAGCCGGGATTTCGCTGGGTATCGACTACAAGACGCCTACATCGTTGCTTCGCTCGCTTTGGGAGCTTTTGGGCGACGGGCGCGGTTTCGTCGACAACCTGCAGCGCCAGATGCTGTTTTCGGACATGGTCACGCGCCTCGATGATGCCGACCTGCAGCCGCTTTCGCGCAGCCAGGGCACGGTGCGCATGCTCGCGCGTATGGCCCGCGATGTACTGCCGGGTGTGGCGGGGACGACGGCCGAGCGATGCCGTGGCAACAATTGCCAGCCTGAGCCAAAAAGCGATGCCGAGGCTCGCGTGTTCGAGCTTTTGCGTGCCTACGCGGGCGGTTTGGACCGTCGAGATATGGTCGAGCCCTGCGAGGCAGCTGACATTATGGCCGGTGCCCTGGCCGATAACCTGCCGGCGTGCACCCGCGCCGTATGCGTGCGCGGTGTCACGTCGTTTACGCACGGCCTGCTCGAGCTGCTGTCTGCCGTGGCGAACAATGGGGGAGAGGTCGTCGTGCTGCTTGCCCGCGAGCAGGCGGCGATGTGCGAGGAGCTTGCCGCGGCATTTGATGCCCGCGGTGTGCTGTTTGAGATTGCGCCGCTGGGGGAGGACGCCGTCGCGTCTGATGTCGCTTGCGGGACTGCCGCTCAGCCTGTCTTTATTGAGGTCGCCGGTCCCCATGCCCGTGCTCATGTCTATGCGGACGCCATCGATAAGTTGGTGAAAGCGCACAAGGAGTCCAAGGCCGATAAAACTACTGCAACGCCCGCCGACCCCGTGCGCGTGCTCGTTGTTTCTGCCCGGGCACCCCAGCTGTTCGGTGAGCTCGCCTCTCGTCTGGCGGCTCGTCATATCGCCGCCGAGACAGCTGAGTTCACGGCGTTTTCCCAATCCATTGCGGGCAGGCAGTTTGCGGCGCTTGCCGGTCTGATCGAGCGTATGAAGGCCGCCGATGAGGGCATGGCGTCAAAGACCGAGTGGTGGCCCGCGCCGGAGCTTACCGACTGGATCTACAGTCCGCTTTCGGGCGCTGATGCCGTCAATGCCCGTACCTTCGATAAGAATATGCGTCTCTCGCGCAGCAAGACTACCGCGGGCGTTAAGAGCCTGCTGCAGAGTGTCCAAGGCCAGGTGAGGGGCGCGCGCAAGGCGGCGAGCGACGATAACTGGTTTAAGAACGTACCGTGTGTGGTCTCGGACGTGTTCCAGGCTCTGTGGCGTGACAAGCCCGTGACGGCGCTCAAGGCCATGCTTGCCGTTGCCGAGGCGTTGCCCGATCGCTCGCTGGGCAGCTTGGATGGCCAGGCCCGTCGCCAGGCGGAGGTAGCCCTGCTGCGCCACGCCATCGACATCCTTATGAACGGCGCCCGCGCGCTCGACGTGTCGCAGGCCGCGACCGTGCCCGTGCTCGATGGCATTCGCACCAAGGTGGACAAGCGTAGCACCGCCTACGATTACGAGACCCACGAGGTTGACCGTGCGCCACGTGCCCAGGTTCGTTTTGCTTCGCTTGCCGACGCGGCGGCTCTGCGCCCCGGCAGCTACGATGCCGTGCTGTTTGCCGATGTCGATCTGGACAGCTATCCACTCTCGCACGAGGAGGGACCGCTGGCTACGCTGACGGCGAGCCTTGGTCGCGAGGGCGTGACGCTTGAGCCCGCGGCCCTGCTGCGCGTGCGCTTTGGTCACGCGATGCAAGCGTCGCGTGGTCCGGTTACGCTCGCCCGTGTGACCCATGATCGTCAGGCGCGCGAGTGCTATCCGGCGGCCGTGTGGACCGAGTTGCGGGCGCATGCCGAGGCTGACGGCGCTAAGATCGCTGACGACGCTAAGACCGCTGGTGACGCTAAAGCCGCTGGCGCCGACAAGGCGAAGTGCGTGGGTGAGGGTGATATCGTAAAGGACTTCGATCCCGCGGCAGGCGAAGGTCTCAAGCGCGAGCGCGTGACCTGTGAAGCCCCTCAGCATCTGAGTGCCGAGGCCGTGCCGTATTTGGTCCTGCGTCGTCGCGATGGCGAGGGCGAGGACGCGCCGCTCGTGCCGCGCCTGACGTCCGCCTCGCAGATCGAGGCCTATTCCACCTGCCCGCTGTGCTGGTTCGTCTCGTATCGCGTCAAACCTCAGTCCATCGATGCGGGCTTTGGCAACATGGAGAAGGGCAACTTTGTCCATGACGTGCTGGAGCACTTGCATGCACGTCTTCCGCAGGAGGGCATGGAGCGCGTGACGCCCATGAATCTGCCGCGCGCGAAGGAGCTGCTGCGCGAGGTCTTTGACGAGACCTTGGCCGAGCACGCCGGCAAGCGAGGCACGGAGGGCCCGCTGGTGCCGCTCTCCCCGGTGGAGGAGCGTCAGGTGGCCGAGATCTTGCCGCAGCTGGAGGGCGTGCTCGCCTACGAGTCCGAGGCGCTCGCGCCCTTCGCGCCGCGCTACCTGGAGTTTGCGTTCAACGAGCTCCAGGTCGAGTATGCCGGCTGGCCGCTCGGCGGGCGCATCGACCGCGTGGATGTGGACGCCGAGAACCGCGCTGTGGTGATTGACTACAAGCATCGTTCGGGTGTCGAGGAGTTTAAGCTCGCCGACCCCACGGTGCGCGACGAGGAGTCGGGCGAGGCCCCCATCGACGATCCGCGCTGGCTGCCACCCCATACCCAGACACTCATCTACGCGCAGGCCATGCGCCGGGCGCTGGGTCTAGATGCCCGTGCGGCGCTCTATTTTTCGACCAAGGGCGGCAAGCCCGCACTGCGTGGTGCGGCGAGCGCCGAGTTGCTCGAGGAAGAGCGCGGCGACGGCCGCATTCCGGGCCTTAAGAAGGGCTTTCCGGGCGAGGGCGGCAACATGGACTTCGATGCGCTGCTCGACCGCGTGGAGGCCGGCATCGCCGAGCGCTTGCGCGAACTCGAGGCGGGCATCGTCGCCGCTGTCGACCCGACGTCGGCGCAAGCCGCGCATGCGCGCTGCTCGTATAACCACGAAGGAACGTTTGTAAGGAGGGACGTGTAGACCATGGATCTTTCGACCTTGATGCCGCAACAGCTGCAAGTCGTCAAAACGCTCGACCGCCCGCTGTTTGTCTCGGCAGGTGCCGGCTCGGGCAAGACCTTTACCCTCACGCGCCGCATCGTCTATGCGCTCTCGCCCGAATCCGGTCCGTTTGTCGAGCATCTGGACCAGGTGCTCGCCATTACCTTTACCAAAGACGCCGCGGCCGAGATTCGCGACCGCGTGCGCCGTGCGCTTATCGAAGAGGGTATGGACGAGGAGGCCCTGACCGTCGACGACGCTTGGATCTCGACCATTCACGGCATGTGCTCGCGTATCCTGCGCGCGCATGCGCTGGAGCTGGGCATCGACCCCGAGTTCACGGTGCTTACCGATACCGATGAGCTTATGGATCAGGCTGTCGAGCATGTGCTGGGGCGCGCGACGGCGCCCGATGCCGCGCCCGAGCTCGCCACTTCGCTTAAGGCCCTCTACGCCTGGTATCCCATGGCGGGCGAGGGCGGGACGTTTGGCGCCGGTACCACCATCAAAGGCCTGGTGCGCGACTTGCTGGAGCTATCGAGCCAGCTTCCGGGCGGCATGGACGATGTGTGCGTGGCGCGCGGCCAGGCCGACACCTCGGCGCTTGCCGATGCCTATCGTGCGGCGCTGGGCGCAAGCAAGGCCACGACCGAGAAAGCGCAGGTGGCACTCGACGCCATCGACGCGTTTGAGGCGAGCGGCAAAACCATGGGGGATGCGGCGCGACTCATGATGTCGTGCAGTATGCCTCGGGCGAGCAAGGCGTTTCCTAAGGAGCAGGTGGAGCTACTCAAGGCCGAGGCCGCCGATGCGTTTATCAATATCGTGCTTGCCTGCGGCGGCCCGGCGCTCGATGCGCTGGTGGGGCTTGCCCGTGCCGTAGAGGCGGAGTACCGTGCGCTCAAGGCCGACCAGTCCGCGCTCGATAACAATGACCTGCTGCGCATGGCGTACGAGGCGCTGCGCGACTACCCGGCTATTCGAGCTGCCTATGAGGGCCGCTTTAAGATGGTCATGATCGACGAGTTCCAAGATACCGACCAGATGCAGGTCGATCTGATTCGCTATTTGACGGGTGCGGGCGAGCGCGCGCTGTGCACGGTGGGCGATGCGCAGCAGTCGATCTATCGCTTCCGTGGTGCCGAGGTCGAGGTGTTTCGCCGCCAGGAGCGCAAGGTGGGTTCGACGACGGCGTCCGAGACGGTCACCACGTCCGATGCTCCCGCCGGCGAGCTCGTCAAACTCGTGCGCAACTTCCGCAGCCACGACGAGGTGCTGCGCTATGTGGCGCGCATCTTTGACGGCGACACCGGTGGTTTGATGCAGGGGTTCTTGGATCTTGAACCGAGCGACAAACGCAAGGACATGCTCAAGGCAAAGGCTTCGCGCCGCCAGGCGCTGTTCGTTGCCGGCGGCAGTATGCAGGAGCGCACGCAGGCCAAGGCCCGTGCGATCGCCGAGCGATTCCATGCGCTTGCCGATGCCGGCCAGCCCCAGGGCGGCATGGTGCTGCTGCTGGGTCGCATGACCAACGCCGATGTCTATGCGCAAGCTTTCCGTGACCAAGGGCTCGACTGCGTGATCGCAGGCGGCTCGGTCTTTGCCCAAGCCGCCGAGGTGCAGACGGTGCGCGCCCTGGTGTGCGCGCTCGCCAATCCGGCCGATACGGCGCAGGGTCTTATGCCACTGCTGGCCTCGCCGATGTTTGCACTCGGCGCCCAGGAGTTCCTGGCGCTGGCGACCAAGCTCGACGAGCAGACGGGCGAGACGTCGCGCCGCAATATCGATGTGGGCATCATGAGCGATTCCGATGTGCCGGGTTTGCAGAACCTGCCGCTCGTGACGCGTGCCCGCGAGGTACTGCGCTACGCGCTTCGTCGCGTGGGACGCGATTCGTTCGCCGCCATCGCGCGCGACGCGGTCAATGCCTCCGGCTGGTTCGTGCGTCTGGCGCAGCGCGGCCCCGAGGGGAAGGCCATTGCCGCCAACGTGCTCAAGGCGCTCGACGCCGTGGCCGAGGCAGAGGCCGAGCTCGGCAATTCTCCGCGCTCCATCGCGCTCGCCTTCGACCGCTTCTTGTCGGGCAAGGAGGCCCCGGGCGCCCTCAACGAGGAGGGCGACGGCGCGGTGCGCATCATGACCGTGCATGCGTCCAAGGGTCTGGAGTATCCGGTCGTAGCGGTTGCCGAGTGTTTTGGCGTGCGCAAATCGTCCGGTGCGGCACAGATGGGTCGCGTCGAGGGCGGAGCGCAAGTCGTGGCGCTGCCGGCGCGCTTCGATGGCGTTAAGCTTGCCGACGGGACCTTCGTGAAGGGCGATGACGTCAAAAAGCAGTTTGAACACGCGTTTAAGGGCAAGGGCACGTCGCTGTGGCTGCCGCCGGAGCTCATGGAGGACGTCTGTGCGACGGGCTCTCCCGCCGAGGCATTTGCTCGCCTGCGCAACGACGACCTGCAGCTTTCGCTCGAGGAGCGGGCCCGCTTGCTCTATGTTGCCATGACGCGAGCGGGCGAGCTGGTGATCTTGGCGATGGATGCCGGTGTGAGCCGCGGCAAGGTGATGGCGCCGACCTTCGATGTCGAGACGGATCTGACCTACGACGTGCTGCGCCGCATCCTGCCGACCGATAGTCTGGACATGCCGCAGCTCGATAGCGACCGTCTGGTGTTCGACAACTCCCAGCCGGGCGACTACGAGCTCATCTCGCTGGCGGACTTTACGTTTGGTGAGCAGGCGTTTGAGGCTAACGCTTCGCTGGATGCCGAGGGCAGGCTCGTTCGCGGCGATGTCGATGTCGCTGATAATGCTGCGCACTCAACTGTGCCCGGTCCTGCCGACCCCAAGCCCGATGCGTTTGAGCTCGTGTATCCCCAGGCAGTGGGCGTGCGCATGGGCATCTGTCCGTTCCCGGTGCGTGACTCGTATAGCTACTCGTCAATTGCCGTGGCGCTGCATGCCGAGTCCGAGGACCGTGCCGCCGAGGCGCTTGTTCCCATGGACGAGTCCGGCGATGATGCGGAGTCGGATGGCTCGGAGATGGCCGATGCGGACGTGGCTGCTGTCGAGCCCGCCGGCAACCCCATGGCGCTGGGCTCGGCCTTCCACGCCGCTTGCCAGTGGCTCATCGAGATGGGTGCCGATGCGCTGCCCGTTGAGCGTGCCGACGCCCTGGCTCGCTTGTGGCGCCTGACGCCGGAACAGCGCGAGCGCTTCGATGTCGCTCTGGATCGCTGGCTCAAGTCGTCGGTTCGTGCCGAGCTGCTCGCGTGGCCGTGCATCCGTGCCGAGGTGCCGTTCTTCTCGCTGGGCTGCGAGGACGAGGATATCGCCCGCTACGGCGCCTATGCCGAGGGCGCCATCGATGCCTTGGCAACCGACCCGGCGGATCCGTCGCGCGCACTGGTCATCGACTACAAGACGGGTGGCACGCCGGATGAGACGCCGGAGCAGCTGCTCGAGAAACACGCCTTGCAGGCGCGCGTTTACGCCGACGTTCTGCACAAGGCGGGCTTTGAGGTCGTGACCGTCAAGTTCGTTCGCGTGGAGCGGGCGAATCCAACCATCTTCGTCAATCCCGCCGAACCTCAAGTGGTCACCTACAACCTCTAGTCCTCAGATAACTTGCGGTGGAATACGGACTGTTTTGGTCAAAAAAGCCGCCAAACAGTCCGCATTTCACCGCAACTGCAAGAGGAGCCGTGTTGGTTTGGCTAGGTTCGGGTGCCGTCCGCGCTGTGCGGTAGAATCGTAACCCTAAGATCACGAACCCGCATCGGAGCTCATTACATGGCATTCGTCCATCTGCACAATCACACTGTTTTCTCCATGCTCGACGGCGCAACCCGTATCCAGGATATGGTCAACCGTGCCGTTGAGCTGGGCATGCCCGCCGTCGCCATTACCGACCACGGCTACATGTATGGCGTGCCCGACCTGGCGCTGGCCTGCGACGCCGTTAACCACAACACGCCCGAGTACAAAACCTGGAGTCACGACAAGGCCTTCTTGGAAAAGGACCGCCGCGACGAGCTGGTGGAGCCCGATCCCGAGGAAAGCCCGCGCGAGCATGCCCAGTATGTGAAGGACATGGCCATGTGGGACGAGAAGGGCAACATCGACGAGCTCAAGCCGCCCCTGGTCATCAAACCCATCTTTGGCTGCGAGGTCTACTTTACGCCGGACGAGACGCTCGCCCGCGACCATAAGCCCGAGCTCTACCACATGATCCTTCTGGCCAAGGACCAGGAGGGCTACGTCAACCTGATGCAGACGGTCTCCGAGGCCGCTGTGCAGGGCTTTTACTACAAGCCGCGCGTGACGCTCGACAACCTGCGCCGCCACGCCAAGGGCATGATCTGCACGAGCGCCTGCATCGCGGGCATCATTCCCAAATACATCGACCGCGGTGACATGGAGGGCGCCATCAAGTGGGCCGAGACCTTCCGCGACACCTTCGACCCTGGCGACTTTTACATCGAGATCCAGGAACACGGCATTACCACCGACAACGGCCTGACCGACGAGCAGATGGACCGCACGCTCATCGACATTGCCAAACAGGTGGGTGTCAAGGTCATCGCCACCAACGACTTCCACTACCTGCGCCGCGAGGACGCGCCCGTACAGGACGTCATCATGTGCATTGGCATGAACGCCAAGGTCGACGACCCCAACCGCATGCGCATGACCGGCTCGGAGTTTTACATGAAGACCGAGGAGGAGATGCGGGCGATGTTCCCGTATTGCCCCGAGGCCTGCGACAACACGCTCGAGATTGCCGACAAGTGCTACGTTGAGCTGGACTGGGACTCCATCATCCTGCCGCGCTTCCCGTTGCTCGATCCCGGCGAGACGCACGAGAGCCAGTTCCGCCGCGAGTGCGAGAAGGGCCTGCGCCAACACTACGGTGACGACTGGGCCACGCGCGAGATCTGTGGCGTCAACATCAAAGAGCGCTTTGAGTACGAATACAAGGTCATCTGCGACAAGGGCTTTGCCGCCTACTTTTTGATCGTCGCCGAGTACGTGCAATGGGCCAAGGACAACGGCATCGGCGTCGGTCCCGGCCGTGGCTCGGCCGCCGGCGCTATCGTCGCTTACGCCATGAACATCACCGCGTTCGACCCGCTCGAGAACGGCCTGATGTTCGAGAGGTTCCTGTCCCCGCAGCGTACCGAGATGCCCGATATCGATATGGACTTCGACGATGAGCGGCGCCTCGAGGTCGTGGAGCACGTTCGCCAGCTCTACGGTCCCGAGAAGGTCACCCACGTCATCACCTACTCGACCATTAAGGCCAAGCAGGCCATCAACGACGCCGCGCGCGTGCTGGACTACCCGGTCTACATGGGCCAGCGCCTGTCCAAGATGGTCTCGAGCGACCCCAAGGTCAAGCTCAAGCAGGTGCTCGAAAAGCAACCCGGCAAAGAGGATCTGTTTAACCCCGACTTTGCCGAGGCCTATAAAAAGGATGACGACGCCCGCCGTATCATCGACACGGCGCTCTCGATCGAGGGCCTCACCCGTGGCGAGGGTGTGCACGCGTGTGCCGTCCTGATCTGCCGCGATCCCGTCAACGAGCATGTGCCCACCAAGCTCGATACCAAGGGCGGCGTCGAGATTACCCAGTACGAGGGCCATACCGTTGCCGACATGGGCCTGCTCAAGATGGACTTCCTGGGCCTGCGCACGCTGACGGTTATCTCCAAGGCTAAGGCAAACATCAAAAAGAACTTCGGCATCGACATCAAAGAGGAAGAGATTCCCTTTGACGACCCCGAGATCTTTAAGCTCATGGGCTCCGGTCACACCGCCGGCGTCTTCCAGGTCGAGTCCGCCGGCATGACGGCCACGATCAAGAATATGAAGCCCACCGAGTACAAGCACGTTGTGGCATTGATCGCTCTATACCGCCCGGGCCCGCTGGGTGCCGGCATGGTTTCGTCCTACATCAACCGTATGAACGGCAAGGAGCCGGCCGTCTCCTACGACGACCGCCTGGACGACATCCTGGGCGAAACCTACGGCACCATGGTCTACCAGGAGCAGGTTATGCTCATCTCCGTTGAGATGTGCGGCTTCTCCAAGGGCGAATCGGACTCGCGTATCCGTAAGCCCGTGGCTAAGAAAAAGATCAAGCTGCTCACGTCGACGGTGCTCCACTGGGAGGATGGCTCGGACGAGACCACCTACGACCACTGGATGAACGGCGCCATCAAGAATAACTACACGCGCGAGGTCGCCCAGAAGATTTGGGACGATGTTCTCGAGTTCGCATCTTACGCCTTTAACAAGTCGCACTCCGCCGGCTACGCCATCCTGGTTATGCAGACGGCATGGCTTAAGGCGCACTATCCGCACGAGTACATGGCGGCCGTTCTGACGTCCTACACGGGCAAGACCGACAAGATCGTTCACTACGTCTCGGCGTGCCGTCACGACGGCATCCCCGTGCTGTCGCCAGATGTTAACGAGTCCGGTACCGAGTTCACGGCTACCAAGGAAGGCGTGCGCTTTGGTTTGGCCGGCATTCGCGGCGTGGGCACCGGCGTGGCGCAGGCGATTATCGCCGAGCGCGAGGCGGGCGGCCCGTTTAAGACACTGCACGACTTTGTCGAGCGCGTGGACTCGAGCCAGGCCAACCGTCGCGTGATCGAATCGCTCATCAAGGCAGGTGCTTTCGACTCCACGGGGTATCCGCGTCGCCAGATGATGCACTTCGTGGACAAGAACAACCCCGAGAACATCATCGATGCAGCGGTAAAGCGCCAGAAAGATCGCGCGAGCGGCCAGACGTCGTTCTTCGATATGTTCGGCGACGTTGAGGGCTCGGGCTTTGAGGTGAGCGTGCCCGATCCGGATGGCCAGGAGTGGGACCGCCACCTTAAGTTGAGCCAGGAGAAGGAGGTTCTGGGCATCTATGTCTCGGACCACCCGCTGCGCCCGTTTGAGTATGCACTAGCCAAGGCACGCGACTTCTCGTTCTCGCAGATCGATACCGGCTACGAGGTGCAAAACCCCACGGGCGGTACCATCAACCAGGAGATTCCCGAGGGCAAGGCGCTGTGGTGGGCCGGCATGGTCTCGAGCGTGTCCAAGCGCGTGACCAAAAACGGCGACCCCATGGGTATTGTGCAGCTCGAGGACATGGAAGGCGAGGCCACGGTCGTGGTGTTCCCCAAGACCTACAAAGAGGCCGAGGGATACCTGTACGGCGAGGTCGATCCCGAGACCGGTGCGCAGCTGTCTGATGCGTTTGTTCGCATTAAGGGCAAGCTCGAGCGTTCGGACCGCGGCGACCAGATCATCGCGCAGGAGATCGTGCCGCTTGAGCTTAACGAGGAGAACAACAAGCCCAAGGTGTTTGAGGTCATGGTGCCCAACAGCCGCTTTAGCCAGGGCAATATGGCGCGTCTTGCCACGGTGCTTACCGCCAACCCGGGTGGCGACCGCGTGGAGATCTTTATCGAGCAGGTGGACGGGCGCGTACTGCGTGCCGAGGTACCGGCCAAGGTCAACGCACGCTCGATTCCGCTGTTGGCAGAGGCAAAGGCCATCGTGGGCAACCAAGGTCGCGTGACGGTTATCTAAAATGATTTTTCTGGGACGGGGATTAAAAAATCATTTTGGGTGACGTGTGGCGGAAGACCAGTCTTTCTGGGACGGGAATGATTTTTTAATCCCCGTCCCAGAAAAATCATCCGGTGGGTGGATTGGAGGAAGTGATGGCGCAGGGGACGTTTGCGCAGGCGCTTCGTAAGGAGGCGGCGCTCAGCAGTACCTTTATGAAGGGGCGCTCGCTCATGCTCAACGGCGCCGTGCTGTCGTTTGAGGACTCCGGCTCGCGCTTCTCCAAAAACGTGAACATCGAGGGCTCGGTGCGCGGCTCGCGCGGCGACCTGTACAAGACGCATGTGGAACTCGACATGGACGAGCACGAGGTGATCGACTACGACTGCGATTGCCCCGCCGCCTATCGCTACCCCGGCATGTGCAAGCATGCCATCGCCACGGCGTTGGCGTACCTGGACGCAAGCGGCATTGAGTCTGTTGAGGGGCTGCGCACGCCGGTTCGTACGTTTACGGCGGAGCCCGCACAATCCAAGCAGCCCACACGCCCCGCGCCCACCGCATCTGCGGTCAACCCCAACTTTCCCTTCCCGGCACCCGTCCCCACGAGCCCGAGCCTTGTGGCGGCGCTTTCCGATCTTTCGGACGCGCGCATGGACGAGCTCGTGGCCATGCGTCGCAAGCTCGCCGGCACCATTGACCCCGATGCGCCCAAAGCGGTGCTGGAGCCCTCGCTGGTGCCGTACTACAATCCGCTGTTTGCCGATCGCTTTAACTGGGCGCTCGAGTTTCGCATTCGCTGCGGTTCGGTGTCCTACGTGGTTAAGGATATCGACGGCATGGTCGATGCCTATGTGCGCGGCGGTACGTTCTCCTATGGCAAGAAGCTTACGTTTGCCCATGTGCCCGAAGCTTTCGATGACGTGTCGACAAAGCTGCTCGACTTTATCGCAATGACGGTCGCCTACCTAGGCGATATTACGAGCTCGCGCTCGGCATCGTATGACTTTGCCCGCAGCGGCTTTGTCGCCGAGCGTCAGTTGCCGGTATCCGAGTATTCCGTCGTGTCCGTGCTGGACCTGCTGCGCGGCAGGGCCATGTCTTTTGAGCCTGCTTGGTCGCGGGGGACGACGACGCATCGCGCCTACGAGGTGGCAGTCGAGCCGTCGCCGCGGGGGGAGGGCGAAGTCCCGGCCAAGCGCCCGCCGCTCCTTGCCGCCAAGATTGCACCGGCGGCGGGTGGCAGCTACGACTTGCGCCTGCCGGCCGATACGTATTGTTTTGTCGCGGGCGACGCAGCCTATCTGGTCGATACGCGCCGCGCGCGCCGTACCGACACGGCGTTTGCCCAACATGCGGCGTCGTTCCTTTCGCACTTGTTGCCCTGCCGCACGCCGGTCCATATCGCCGCCGACCAGGTGGGCGAGTTCTGCCGCATGGCGCTACCTATCTTGCGCGACTATACCGACCTGACCGCTCCCGCCGCGCTCGACGCCGTGGCACCCGAGCCGAGTTTTGCCATGGCGATTGGCGTCGACGATGGTCTTGTGACCTGCAAGATTACGGTGACCTACGGCGATTGGTCGGCAGATCTCTTTAGTCTTGGTGCTCCGGGCAGTCCTTTCGAAGAGCAACGCCCCGGCGTTCCGCCCCGCGATACGGTGGCGGAGTTTCGCGTTATGGACACGGCGGCCCTGTACTTCGATTTCTACGAGGGCGGCCTGGCGTTTGAGGAGCGCGACGACGCCCGCCTGTTCCACTTGCTGACCGAGGGCCTGTCTGCCCTGTCCGAGCTGGGCGAGGTCATGCTCAGCGACCGCCTGCGCCAGATCTCGGTCCGTCCTGCGCCCAAGCTTTCGGTGCGTGCGACCGTCAAGAGCAACTTGCTCGACGTCGAGCTGGGTGCGAGCGGGCTTTCAGCGGCCGACCTTGCCATCTACCTCGATTCCTACAAGCGCCACCAGACGTTCGCTCGCCTTACATCCGGCGACATCGTTCGCCTGGACGAGGGCGCTCGTGCCGCGTTTGGTCTTGCCGAGGACCTGGGCGTCGATGCCGTCGACCTGCTCGACGGCGTGTCGCTTCCCGCCTCGAGCACCCTTTTTGTCGACAGCATGCTCGCGCGCACGCCGGCGCTCGAGGCCGATCGCGACGCCGCGTTCCGCCGCACCGTCGAGCGTCTGGACACGCTCGGCAAGATGGACTTTACGGTGCCCGCCTCGCTCAAGGCTACGCTGCGTGGCTACCAGGTCGACGGCTACCAGTGGCTCGGCTCGCTTGAGCATCTGGGCCTTGGCGGCATCTTGGCCGACGATATGGGCCTGGGCAAAACACTGCAGATGATCGCGCACATTCTGGCGCGCGTGGAAGCGGGGGATACCAAGCCCACGCTCGTAGTGTGCCCCGCGTCGCTTGTGTACAACTGGACCGCCGAGCTAGAGCGCTTTGCCCCCTCGCTTGATGTGTGCGCCATCGTGGGCGCCAAAGCCCAGCGTCGCGTGCAAATTGCCGGCGCAGCCGAGCACAACGTGGTCGTGACGTCGTATGACCTCATGCGCCGCGACATCGACGAATACGTCGAGCAGGACTTTACCCGCGTGGTACTCGACGAGGCCCAGTACATTAAAAACCCGCTCACCCAGGTGGCCCGCGCCGCCAAGCGCCTGCCGGCCGGCGTGCGCTTTGCCCTGACGGGCACGCCCATCGAAAACCGCCTGTCCGAGCTCTGGAGCATCTTCGACTTTTTGATGCCGGGCCTTCTGGGCACGCGCGACTCATTTGCCAAGCGCTTTGAAAGTCCCGTCGAGCATGCTGAGGGCGATAGTGCCGCTCGTCTGCAGGCGCTCGTATCGCCGTTTGTGCTGCGTCGCGTCAAGGAAGAGGTGGTGGCCGATCTGCCCGAGAAGATCGAGGATACGGTGATGACGCAGCTTACCGGCGAGCAGCGCAAGCTCTACCTGGCCAACCAGGACCGCATTGCCCAGCAAGTGCAGCACCGCGAGGCCGGGGAGTTTAAGAAAGACAAGCTCAAGGTACTTGCCGAGCTCACCAAGCTGCGTCAGATCTGCTGCGACCCGCATCTGCACTATGCGGACTACAAGGCGGGAAGCGCCAAGCTCGATACGTGCATGGAGCTCGTTCACGGCGCGCTTGACGGCGGTCACCGCATCTTGCTGTTCAGCCAGTTTACGGGCATGCTCGATATCATTGGCAAGCGCCTGGTCAAGGAGGATATCGCCTTTCTTAAGCTTACGGGCGCATCGTCTAAGGAGAGTCGCGCCAAGATGGTTGCGCAGTTCCAGGCGGGCGAGGTGCCGGTGTTCTTGATTTCGCTCAAGGCGGGCGGCGTGGGCCTTAATTTGACGGCTGCCGACGTGGTCATCCACTACGACCCGTGGTGGAACGTGGCGGCGCAGGACCAGGCGACCGACCGCGCCCACCGCATTGGCCAGCAGCACACCGTGACCGTGTACAAGCTCATTGCCAAGGACACGATCGAGGAGCGCATCATGCAGATGCAGGAGTCCAAACGCGATCTGGTCAACAGCGTGCTCGGCGGCGACGGCATCTCATCGGCGCTGTTCACGCGCGAGGATGTTCTGGCGCTGCTCGGCGGCGACGGTCGCTAGCTGCGCGCGGGATGGGGCTGCCGGGTCGGGCCGGGTCACCGGTTCGTCCTGGCCCGACCGCTTGCCTCCCCGTTATGTGTTCATTTGCAATGCCATGGATGGTTCGGCGCTCTTTGGGCATAAGAAGCGTCAAGTACATTGGCACATCAGCAAAGGAGAACATCATGGCGAAATTCTTTAAGGACTCCGATGGCAAGCTCGTTGCCGCCCTTGGCGACGGCGTTGCGACCCCTGCCGGCTGCACGGAGCTGACGGCGAACACCGAGGACGCGGCGCACGAGAAGCACGTGCCTGTTGTCGAGATCGAGCGCGACGGCCACGTCATTCGCGCACGCGTGGGCTCGACGGAGCACCCCATGCTGCCCGAGCACTACATCGAGTGGATCGCGCTTGAGGCCGAGGGGCGCCTGGAGGTCCATTACCTCGAGCCCGGCATGAAGCCCACGACGTTTTTCGCTGGCGGCTCCAAGACCGGTACCGTCTATGCCTACTGCAACCTGCATGGGCTGTGGTCCGCGACGTTCTAGGAGCGCGCCCCCGCTCGGGGTATCATAGCTAGCATATGCACATGCGAGCGCCGGCTGCATTATGCGGCCGGCGCTTTTACTACGACAACGACGATTTACGACGGAAAGGGCTGGGCCATGAAGCTCGCACTTGCACAGATCGATATGCGCCTGGGTGACATCGAGGGCATTTGCGGTCGCATCGAGGATCAAGCCCGTTTGGCCCACGAGCGCGGGGCGCGCGTACTGTGCGTCCCGGCTCCGCTCTTTATGGGTGCTCTGCCCGGCGGCCTGGTGGGCACTGCCGACTTTGAGCACGATATGTTGATGGGCCTGACCGGTGTTGCCGAGCGCATCCAAGAGCTCGACATGATCTGCATCGTGCCCTCTGCGGTTTCGTTTGAGGGCCAGCCCCTGCTTGACTACATGATGCTCAAAGACGGTCGCGTGGTGCCAGCGCGCGCAAGCATTGCCCTGCAGCGTGGCGAGAACAACGACGCGCGTTGGGCGCCTCCGGTGTTTGACGTGGACGGCGTGCGCATCGCCGTGGTGTTTGACCTGGATCGCGAGCTCGAGATGCTGCCGACCGGCGTCGACCTCATTGCCTATTTCCAGTTTAATGCGTTTGACATGACCGATCGCGAGACCGCCGCCGTCGCCGCCGTGCGCAGCGGTGCCTACCGCAAGATCGCCTCCAAGCGCAGCGTGTGGTTTGCCTGCATGGCGCCGGTCGGCGCCTATGACGAGTCGGTGTATACCGGCGGGTCGTTTGTGCTCGACGATTGCGGTCGCGTGGTGGCCCAGGCGCCGTGCTTTGAGGAGAGCCTGCTGGTTCAGGAGATTCAGCGCGGCGTGATGCTCGATGCCCTGGAGGACCATGAGCTGCCCCAGTTTCGCTCCGAGGAGTGGCTGTGGCAGGCGCTGGTGCTTGCCGTGCGCGACAATGCCCGCGCCCGCGGTGCGTCGCGTGCCGTGGTGGCGCTCGAGGGCGATTTGCCGTCGTCCCTGTTGGCGGCGCTTGCCGTCGACGCTCTGGGCCCGCGTAATGTGATTGGCCTGGTGCTGGGGCGCAACCGCATCTTTACGCCGGCGCAGGAGGAGTCCGAGGCTGCCCGCTGTTCCGCTGTTCGCTCAATCGCCGAGCACCTGCACATTCGCACCGTCGAGCGCGATGCGCCGGATGCGGCGCGCGTGCTCGACCGCGACGTGTCGGCGGGCGATGCCGAACGCCTGCGTTCGCGTGCGCTGGGCCTGATGCTCGAGGATACGGCGCTCGAGCTGGGCGCCATGGCGTTGAGCCCGCTTTCCAAGACTGAGTACGCACTGGCGGCGCCCGCGCTGTCCGGCGGCTATCAGGGCGACTTTGCGCCCTTTGGTGACGTGTATCTGTCGACGCTCGAGTTTGTTGCACGCGTGCGCAACCGTGCCTCGGCCGTGGTGCCCCAAGAGCTCGTGACACTCAACGCGGTGGAGGATTGCATGGATCGCGTGCTGGCGCAGGCGCTCTCGACGCTCGCCGGCCCGGTTGATATGCTCGATCGCGCGGCGCAGCTGCTGGGCGGGCTTGAGCCGGGCGAGGTCGATGGTGCGCTCGAGTCGCACGTGGACCGCAAGCGTCCCTTTGACGACATCCCGATGGCCGCCGCCAAGCCCGAGGCCTGCTCGCTGCTGCTGATGCTCGTGCGCCAGGGTGAGGCCGCCCGCCGCATGCTACCGACGGCGCCGATCGTTTCGGCCCGTTCGTTTGCCGAGCGCGCCTGGCCGTACATGCTTGCGTGGTCCGATCTGGGGCTCAACGGTAAGGAGCGCATGACGGTTGATTCGCTGGCGCGCGCCGAGGTGCGTCGCTTTGCCGACGACGATACGAGTGACCGTATGCGCGGCGAGATGATGGGCTTATTGGGCGAGCTGTTGGGTATTTCACCCGAGCAGATGGAAGAGCTGCGCTCCGAGGACGGTCAGCGTCGTCTGCACGAGGGTATGAAGCGGTTTGAGGGCGAGGTCCAGGACGCCATTGACAAGATGATGGGCGGCCAGGACGGACCGCAGGGTGGGCCCCAGGGAGGTCCGATGCCGCATCCGCCGGTGGATCCGAGGCAATTCCCATTCTTCTCTCAAAACTAGGTCGCTGCGCGCCCGCCAGAGCGGCAATCTGCCTTTCAATCGTCGGGCATGACCGCCAGGTCAATGCCCTTCTCTTTCAAGGCACCTTGCTCGCTCTGGCGGGCGCTCGCTTGCGTATGCTCAACCTACAATTCAATCTCGGCTGACGTATGGGGCTGGCGTTGTGTTATTCTAGAACAGACGTTCGTGAATGATGCGCGGGGCCTTGCCTTGTGCTGTGCTTGTGACGAGGGGAGGTCGGCTTGGTTATCTTGGGTATCGACCCTGGTTTGGCCCATACGGGCTGGGGGATTATCGAGGAGCGACGTGGCGAGGTTCGTTGCCGTGCCTACGGTTGTATCGAGACCAGCGCGGGCAGCCCGCTCGCGGTGCGCCTGTCGCATATCGCCCGCGACCTCAAGGGCGTCGTCGAGCGCTATCGCCCCGATACTGCCGCCATCGAGAGCATTTACTTTGGCGCTAACGTCCGCTCGGCCATCCCCACGGCGCATGCCCGCGGTGCTGCGCTCGTGGCGCTTTCGGAATGCGCGCTCGAGATTGGCGAATACACGCCCATGCAGATCAAGCAGGCCGTGGTGGGCACCGGTGCCGCAGATAAACGGCAGGTTGCCTACATGGTGCGCACGCTCACGCAGCTCGATCACGATCCGCACCCAGACCATGCCGCCGATGCCCTGGCTTGCGCCATTTGTCACGTTAACCTAAGCCGTACCCGGGCGCTTACCGGCGGCGAGTTCTATCAACAGAGAGGAACCGGATACTGATGATCTCCCAGCTCCATGGAACGCTTGTCGAGGCCACGATGAGCTCGGCCGTCGTCGATGTGTCGGGCGTGGGCTTTGAGCTCGGTATTTCGGGCAGCACTGCCGCCACGCTGCCTACGCCCGGCGGCGAGGTTCGCCTCTATACCCGCATGCAGGTGCGCGAGGACGCCATGACGCTTTTTGGCTTTGCCTCCAAGGACGAGCGCACGATGTTCGATCGGCTCGTTTCCGTCTCGGGCGTTGGTCCACGCCTGGCGCTTGCCGTGCTTTCCACCTATACCGTGGGACAGCTGTATTCCCTGGTGATGGCCGAGGACGACAAGGGCATGGCCAAGGTGCCTGGTGTGGGCAAAAAGACCGCCCAGCGCCTCATCTTGGAGCTCAAGAGTACCTTTGCCAAGGATAAGGGCTTTGTTCCGCTCGACGTAATCCCCGGTCAGGTTGCGATGCCGGTTCCCGCCGTCGCCCCCTCGGCGATCGATGACGCCCGCGCGGCGCTCCTTTCCATGGGCTTTAGCCCGCAGGAGACCGAGGTTGCCCTGAGCGGGTATGATGGGCAGGATATGCGTGTCGAGGATCTGCTCGGCGCGGCGCTTAAACGACTCGGAATGGATGCGTGATGTGGGAAGCCGATGACTCTCAGGACCTGTGGGCGACGCCCGGCAACTCGCCGGCGGCATCCATGGCGCACGGTGAGCGCATGGTGGGCTCGGAGCTGACGCCCGAAGACCTCGATGTCGACCGTACCCTGCGTCCCCAGCGCCTAGACGACTACTGCGGTCAGGAGCATATCAAACAGAGTCTGCGCGTGCTGATCGAGGCAGCGCAGAGCCGTGGCGAGACGCTCGACCACGTGATTTTCTCGGGTCCTCCGGGCCTGGGCAAGACCACGCTGGCTACCGTTATCGCCAACGAGCTGGGCGCTCAGATCAAGACGACGAGTGGCCCGGCCATTGCGCGTACCGGCGACCTCGCGGCTATCCTGACTAACCTGCAGCCGGGTGACGTACTGTTTATCGACGAAATCCACCGACTCAACCGTTCGGTCGAGGAAGTTCTGTATCCCGCGATGGAGGACTTTGCGCTCGATATCGTGATCGGTAAAGGCCCGGCCGCTCGCTCGATTCGCCTAGATATCCCCAAGTTTACGCTGGTGGCGGCAACGACCCGCTCGGGTATGTTGACCGGCCCGCTGCGCGATCGCTTTGGCATTTCGTATCGCCTGGACTACTACACGGTCGAGGAGCTCGCCCAGATCGTGACGCGCTCGGCGACCATCTTGGGCGTGACGATCGACCACGCGAGCGCGCTCGAGATCGGCTCGCGCTCGCGTGGCACGCCGCGCCTGGCCAACCGTCTGCTCAAACGCGTGCGCGACTATGCGCAGGTGCGCGGCAACGGTCCTATCGAGCTCGATATCTGCCGTCAGGCGCTCGAGTTCTTCGAGATTGACGAGCTCGGCCTGGACTGGATGGATATTCGCATCTTGGAGACGCTTGCCAAGACGTTCTCCGGCCGTGCCGTGGGCCTGACGACGCTTGCCAGCGCGGTTGGCGAGGACCCGGGAACGCTCGAGGATGTCTACGAGCCCTATCTGCTGCAGTGCGGTTTGATGATTCGCACGCCCCAGGGCCGCCAGGCAACGCTTCGCACCTTTGAGCACTTAGGAATTGAGCCGACCGTTTAGGACGGGTTTGTAGGCTATCGCTGAGCATTGGATAAACATATCGCCGTTTGTCGGTTGTGGGTGTTTTACTATTGTGCGCCCGTGCTATGCTGAATTGGTCTTTTTCTCATCCGGTAACGAAAGGACCGCCCATGCCTACTGACATCGAAATCGCACGTTCCGTCACGCCGCTGCCCATTACCGAGGTTGCCAAGAACGCCGGCGTCGACGTAAAGCACCTGATTCCGTACGGCTTCGACAAGGCTAAGGTCGACTATTCATTGCTCAACGAGCCGACCGATCACCAGGCCAAGCTCGTCCTCGTGACCGCTATCAATCCCACGCCCGCCGGCGAGGGCAAGACCACCACGACCATCGGCCTGGCCGATGGCCTGCGCCGTCGCGGCGTCAAGAGCGCTGTGGCCCTGCGTGAGCCTTCGCTCGGCCCTGTCTTTGGTGTCAAGGGCGGTGCCGCCGGTGGCGGCTGGGCCCAGGTCATCCCCATGGAGGACATCAACCTGCACTTTACCGGTGACTTCCATGCTATCGGTGCCGCCAACAACCTGCTGGCTGCCATGCTCGACAACCATATTCAGCAGGGCAACCAGCTCGGCATCGACGTTAAGCGCATCACCTGGAAGCGCGTTGTCGACATGAACGACCGTCAGCTGCGCCATGTCATCGATGGCATTGGCGGCAAGGCCCAGGGAGTGCCGCGCGAGGACGGCTTCGATATCACCGTTGCCTCCGAGGTCATGGCGATCCTGTGCCTGTCCACGAGCATCAACGATCTTAAGGAGCGCTTGGGCGAGATCGTTGTCGGCTACAGCTATGCCGGCGAGCCCGTCCGTGCACGCGACCTTAAGGCCCAGGGAGCTATGGCCGCACTGCTCAAGGATGCGCTCAAGCCCAATCTGGTGCAGACGCTCGAGGGTACGCCCGCGTTTGTCCACGGTGGTCCCTTCGCCAATATCGCCCACGGCTGCAACTCCATCATGGCCACGCGTATGGCTATGCGTTTTGGCGATGTCGCCATTACCGAGGCCGGCTTTGGTGCCGACCTGGGTGCCGAGAAATTCCTGGACATCAAGTGCCGCATGACGGGCGTTCGTCCCAACGCCGTCGTGGTCGTCGCGACCGCTCGCGCCCTTAAGTACAACGGCGGTGTTGCCAAGGCCGATCTTAACGAGGAAAACCTCGAGGCCCTTAAGGCCGGTATGCCCAACCTGCTGCGCCACGTCGACAATATCCAGAACGTCTACGGTCTGCCCTGCGTGGTCGCCATCAACCGCTTCCCGACGGACACCGAGGCCGAGCTCACCCTCATCGAGTCCGAGTGCCAGAAGCTGGGTGTCAACGTTAAGCTTTCCGAGGTCTGGGCCAAGGGCGGCGAGGGCGCGCTCGACCTGGCCGATGAGGTCATGCGCTTGATCGAGCAGCCGAGCGAGCTCAAGTTTGCCTACGAGGACGGTGCCGATGTGGCCGACGCCCTCGAGGCTGTTGCCACCAAGGTCTACCGCGCCGACGGCGTCGACTTTACGCCGGCTGCCAAGCGCCAGCTCGCCGAGCTGCGCGAGAACGGCTTTGGCAACCTGCCGGTATGCGTGGCCAAGACGCAGTACAGCTTTAGCGACAACGCTAAGGCGCTGGGCGCTCCCGAGGGCTTCCGCATCACCGTGCGCGAGCTCAAGGTTTCCGCCGGTGCCCACTTTGTGGTCGCGCTGACCGGCAGCGTTCTGACCATGCCGGGCCTGCCCAAGGTTCCCGCGGCCGAGAACATCGACGTCGACAACGACGGCAACATCACCGGCCTGTTCTAAGCCTGCTGCTCATAGCCGCTTGCCCGCCCCGTCGCGCCTACCAAGGCCCGGCGGGGCTTTTTGATGCGGCGGCAATGTTGCGCAACAAGAATGGGGATTTTTCTCGTACGGTGTAGTTGGAAGAATTGCGCGGGCGCATTGCGGCTGCGACGAGAGACGGGAGATGCGATGTATTGCACCAAGTGCGGAGCTCAGATACCCGATGGCTCCACGTTTTGTACGAGCTGCGGCGCTCGCGTGGGCGGCGTTGAGGACCAGGCGGAGCCTGTGGCGTTTCCGGTAGGGGACGCGCCGGCGACCGCTCCTCAGGGTGCCCCGGCTCATATGGCGGCGCAGCCTCGTTATGAGGAGTCTGTGACCGAGCCTGCCGAGGCCTCTCAGCCGTCTGTTCCGACGCCGCAGTCTAAGAAACCCAAGCACAAGGGCCGTATCGTCGCTGCCGTTATCGGCGGTGTGGCCGTTGTCGCCATCGTGGCAGCAATCGTTGTCGTGCCGCGCATCGGCGCGTCGTCCGAGGTGACTTCGGGCGGCAAGGGCTATGTTGTCTGCGCGT
Organism: uncultured Collinsella sp.; assembly: GCA_947002045.1. Taxonomy (GTDB): domain Bacteria; phylum Actinomycetota; class Coriobacteriia; order Coriobacteriales; family Coriobacteriaceae; genus Collinsella. The sequence goes on along the minus strand of CAMQJB010000004.1, from coordinate 46,202 downwards.
GCGAGACCAAGGTTCTGCCTAAGAACAGCAAGGGCAAAAAGCTCGATAGTTATACCGTCGAGCTGGCGCCGGTGTCCGGCAAGGGCAAGAGCTACACCATCAAGGTCGATGGTGAGGACGGCTTTGCCATGGAGGACTTTGGCGAGCTGCCCGACCAGAAGTACCAGATGACCATCACCTCGGGCAAGGGCAAAAAGAAGAGCACGACCACCATGAAGGTCGACTACACCAAGGAGGGCTCGGACGCCCCTAAGAGCGTTGAGCTCACGCAGTCCAAGAAGGAGGCCAAGGCATCTGCCAAGGCAGCGGTCAAGACGGCAAATGAACTGTTCACCGACAAGATCCTCGAGTACCAGAAGAAGTACGGCGAGGGCGAAGCTGTCGAATTCGATGAATATACGTATGGAGCCCAGGGTGTTGCTTACGCAAAACTTGTTGACTTTGATGGTGACGGCCAAGATGAGCTACTGATTGAGTATTCCGATGAACCGGTGGACCGTGCGGATAACGCGGCCGCTGCGCATCTTGAAGTCTGGGCGTATAAGAATGGCAAGATTGAGAAGGTCTACACGCCAGAGGCGATCGTGGGCACTCAGGAAGCGTGCGTGACTTTGGGTGCTACTGAATATGCGGGTAATATTGGATTTACGCAGTGGTTTGACCATGGGAAGGAAATTAAACAAAGCGACGTCTCTGGCGAAAGTGGCCCTTCTGCCCATGAATACCAAGTTAAATTCATCGGGTATGATGGTCAATCATTCAAGGCAATGACGGACCTTATTGCTCTGAGGGAATTCAACCTTGGCTATTCTGGCGTTTATGGTGTGTTATTTTCCGATAAGGACTCGATAAACGAAACCATCGCAACGGTGGCCACGACGCTGGAGCAGCTGAAATCGAAGGACTCTGACGATGCGTAGGCGAGCTACGAGGCCGTTTCCGCAACGCAGGATGTTGACTTTACGGCTGCGGTTGGCGAAGGCCCGCTGGATCCGTCCCCCGATGATACGTGCCAGATTTCGGCTACGTGGACCTATCCTCAGGTAAAGGGCCAGGGCGTGGGCGTCGCCAAGTTTAACAAGGATATGGTCCAGCTCGTTGCGGACACGCTCGATGCGAGCAAGCAGGCCTCGATGGATGACGAGGACAGCCGCGTGACCATGATGTATACCGCCGAGATCGTCTCGATTGACGGCGATATCGCCTGCGTGCGAACCTACACCGACAGCTATCAACCTCCGTATCGATCGGAACGGGTGACGAGGTCGGCGTACTACAACCTCAAGACGGGTGAGCAGGTTTCGCTCGAGGATTCGCTTGCGCAGCATGGGCTCTCGTTCGACACCCTCAAGAGCGAGGCCAAGCAGGCAATTAAGACAGCAAAGCCGGATATAGATTCCGTGTCCGAAGACAACATCGACGATGACGATAACTACACCGAGGATCATTTCTACTACGACGGCAAGGGCTATATCATCGTCCTCGATACTGGCGAGTTTGACTGCATGGCATGGGATACCCACGACTTGGTTGCGCACGCCTTCGACTCGAGCTATTCCTGCGGTCAGGATGTAACGCCCGAGCGAGCCAAGGCCACGTACGTACCCAATGAGTAAGGTAGGCCGCGAGAGATAAATTGAACAGTCCCCGGTGGCACAAAACGCAGCGCCCCCGGGGACTTTTTGATGCAAATTGGCTCCGAAACAAGCTATCTGGGCCAGCCGCGCCACGAAAAGCGCCCATCTACTACGTTTGCCAGGGTTGGACCGACCATGGAGCGTTTTTTAACAATGCGGCAAGACGTTTACCTGCGGTTTTGTTAACACAAATATGGCTATGGTTGGCACCCTTGGGTTAAACGTAGTAGATGGGCGAATTTTTTGGTGCACAGCCCAAGAAGAGGTCGCTAGCCGCGCTGGAGGCCGAAGAGTTTGGCACGCGTCGTGTCCTTGATGAGCTTGCTTTTTGCCATGACGTTCCTCGATTCGCTTGTGACCGTCGACCGCGCATGTCTTGTAGATACCGGCGGGCTTTGCCCATCATAGGCTTTTGCGCGGGTAGAATGCATTGATAACTTGATGCTTACGGGCGACGGAAAGGAATCGTTGCATGGACCAGGATAAGACGACCGTAATGGGTGGCTACGGCTCCCCGCGGACGGGCAATGGCGCCGATGAGACCCGCGTCGTGCCGAATCCCGGCTACGTTGCCCCCGATACGACGCAGGCGTCGGCCGATCCCACGCGCGTTGTGAATTACGGAAACGCAGCGCAGGACCCGTATGGTGCCTCGTCGCAGAGCCCCTACGGCAACGCGGCGGCAGACCCTTATGATGACCTGCTGCAAAATCCCATTCCGCAACCTCAGCAGACGACCTATATGCCGCGCACGGCACAGCCGCGCTACGAGTCGCGCGACCGATATGCGCGCGAGCCGTATCGTGAGTATCCCAAGTCCATCCCTCAGTATGGCGAGGACGAGGAGAAGAAGCCTTCGCGTTCGTCGAGCGTGATCAAGAAGATCCTCATCGTGCTGGCGATTTTCTTTGCCCTGTCTGTTGTGTTTGCCATCGTGTCGGGCATGCTCAATAAACGGGGGAGCTCAACGACCGATACCACCACCGAGCAGACCGAGACTGCCCAGTCCGGCACCGTCGACCTGAGCGATATCCCGGGACAGTACTGGTCCAACGCCAAAAAGCTCCTCAAGTCGCGCGGGGTCGACCTTTCGAATGCCGTGATTCTGACTGACGACGGCTCGACGCCTGTTGTCGACGCCAACTGGGTGGTTACGTCTGCCTACTATAACGACAACGGTAACCTCGAGATTCAGCTCACGCGCAAGGACGGCTCGTCGGGCAATGCGTCCGGCGACCAGGGCACCACGGACAGCTCGAGCTCCAACACGCTGGAGGACCTGAACAACAAGGCGCAGGAGCTGGGAGATAAGGCCCAGCAGTTGGGCGACACCGCTCAGAATCTCGGCGATACTGCTCAGAATCTGGGCGATATGGCAACCAACGCCTGGGATACGCTGCAAAACGGCATTTCGGGCGCGCAGGGGAACTAGCGGTCGAGCGGCTAGAGCCTTAGCGGTGCGAACAAAAACGGGACGCAGGATTGCGTGACCGGGCGCATAGGCGCGTTGGTCGGCGGTCCTGCGTCCCGTTTTGCTGTCGATTACAGCTGCTCGGCCGGGCGGTCGGGCGAGCTAAAGCCCGAGTCAAATGTGACAACGCATGATGCATCGGGCCGGCGCTCGTGCACGATGCGCGTGACGAGCTCCAACAGTTCCTCGTCGGATATGTCAAAGCCGTCGGGACGCACCAGGTCAAACGAAACGAACCCGTCGTGCTCGTGCAGGTCGTGGATGGAAAGCGCGGGGTCGATCTGCGCCACGCCGCGTTTGACCCAGCCGCGCAGGTCATCGCCGTTCGTGGCGATGGGGTCGCAATGCAGCGTGATGTCGATGCCCATCTGGCGTTTGATGTCATGTTCGATGGTGTCCAGGATCTCGTGGTGCTCAAAGGCATCGCCCTCGCCGGGCATTTCCACGTGTGCGCTGGCAAACTGACGGCCGGGGCCGTAGTCGTGCACCATGAGGTCGTGTGTGCCCAGGACCTGGGGGTACGACATAATCCTGTCGCGGATTTCCTGGACGAGCTTGGGGTCGGGCGCTTGTCCCAACAGCGGGCTGATGGCGTCGCGCACCAGGCCCATGCCGCTGATGCAAATGAAGATGCCCACGCCCAGGCCCGCCCAGCCGTCGAGGTCAAAGCCTGTCGTTTGCGAAATAAGCGCCGCCGCCAAGACCGAGCCCGAGGTAATGACGTCATTCTTGGAGTCCTGCGCCGTGGCGATGAGCGTCTCCGAGTCGATGCGGTCGCCCAGCGTGCGGTTGAACGCCGCCATCCAGAGCTTAACGATCATGGACGTAGCCAGTGCCGCAAGGGAAACGAGCGTGTAGGCGGTGGGGGAGGGCTTGATGATCTTGGTGGCCGACTCCAGGATCAGGTTGATGCCGACGGCGCAAACCAGGACGGCGACAACCAAGCCAGCGAGGTACTCGTAACGGCCGTGGCCATAGGGGTGACCTTCGTCGGCCGGGCGGCTGGCAAGGCGGAACCCGAGCAGGCTCACGATGTTGCTCGAGGCGTCGGAGAGGTTGTTGAAGGCGTCGGCGATGAGCGAGACGGAGCCCGCGAGCAGGCCCGCGATGCCCTTGGCTAGGCACAGGGTAATGTTGAGGCCAATGCAAATGAGGCTTGCGGCAAAGCCTGCGTTGGTGCGGCGGGAGGTATCGACCGGCTCGCTTTCGCTGCCGGGAACAAGCGTATGTACCAGCCGATTTACGAATAGCATAACGATCGTCCTCACAATCATGGTTAAGGGGATAGTGTAGCTCGCATGGGCGCACCGTGCGCCGGTGCTCAGAAAATGCAGCAATGGTCTGCTGGAGCTAACGAGCGGCCCTTTTTGTCCGACCGGGTGCTCCATTTTGGGCCACATGGGTATGGGCATGTGCCTGCCTGCCCGACATACTTAATGTCGACAGCCCCTGCGTAAAGGAGGACGTTTCCATGGACGAGATGTTTGCCATTAAATGCCAAAACTGCGGCGGCCCTATGTACTCACACCAGGCTAAACGCAGCTTTGAGTGCGCCTATTGCGGCACGGTCGTTCCGTGGCAGGCCGATGCGGGGGAGCCCAAGAGCGCCCTGGGCATTCGTCATACGCCGTTGACGGTGGTGGATGGGCTACTTAAGCTCACCCATGTGTCGCAGCTCGAGCGCCCGGAGGACCCCGACTGGTATTTCTTCAATGCGTACTGGCGCAATCAGTCGGTTCTGGAGCATCTGCTGTGGGAGGACCGTGGCACGGCGCAGGAGTTCCAAGAGGCTACGCATGTGAGCATTTCCTGCCCCTTCTGCGGTGCGTCCTTTGAGGGCGAGTCCACCCAGCGCGTGTTTGAGTGCCCGTCCTGCGGCAATAAGATCGGCGTTGCCGACCTGCTCAAGCCCGGTACCTTTAGCAAACGCCTAACCATGGGCGTTGGCGCGGAGTATGTGCCCGAGCAGGGCATTCCCTGCGAGATCACTCCGCAGCAGGCGCGTGCCAACGTACTGCAGCTGGTGCGCCAGTACCCCGACGCCTTTGCCGGGCACGACGTGGAAGACGCGATTCAAAATGACATGATGCTCTTCTATTTCCCCATGGCGCTGGCGGATTTGCGCATGATGGCGTCCTTCCCGGGCAAGGGGCTGAGCAAGGAGACCTTGGTGTACTACGAGGTGCTCGACTGGGCGTATCCGCGGGCAAACTACCTAGACGTTCGCCTTATGGGCATTTTGGAGCCGTGGGACTTTGGCAAGGTGGGGCCGTTCGATCCTGCCATGCAGGAAGGCGACTTCCGCGTCGTTTCCGTCGATGCGTCCACCAAGGACCAGGTGGTCATTGATAAGCTGGCGCTCGACGTTGCCGGCAACGATGCCGAGGCGGCGCTGGGGCTCAATAAAAAGAGCATCCGCGCCTGGGCGCGCAAGGCCCGCAAGCACAAGGACGGCCTGGTGATGGTACCGGTCTACTTTGTCGATCGTCCTGCGACTGACAGCCGCGATGGCGAGCAGGTGCGCATTGCCGTAAACGGCCAGACGGGTCGCGCGGCGGCGGTAGTGTTTAGCGACAAGCGCGAGACGCATGTGGTGGCGTCGCTCAATCCGAGGGTGGTGCTGTCGAGCGAAAGCACCGTGCATGCCACGCCCATCGAGGTCAAATACGTTAAATCGCCGTTCCTGTACCAGATCGTACGCCGCGGAGGCGGCGAGCGGCCGCGCCAAGTGGCAGCGGCGGCCGAGGGTTCTTACCGAGATGAGAAGCCTAAACGCAAGGGCCTGTTCGGCGCGATCTTTGGGAAGTAGGGGAGCGGTACGGGACAGTGCGCAGTAGTGCGAGCTGTCCGTCGTGGTAGATCTAAATAAACGGTGGGGCGGCTGCAAAAGAGCCGCCCCACCGGGTAAAATCAGGTTGTGCCGCGGAATCCGCTCCTCAGCTAGTCACACTTCGGAAGCGCGGGCAACGCAGGTGCTAATGTCTAAGGGGCCGGCTGCAACCGGCCCTTTTCTGCGGCAGCGGGGATTCGAATACCAACACGGTGTACGGCCCCACGGTACTTTGCTCTGTGACGAACGGACCCATGACGGCGCATTCTGTAGTCATCATTTATGCGGTCCCTTAATCATTTGCGTTGACTGACATTGTCTTCGTTGAAGGCGTGTCCTAAAACAAACACCGTTCAATCAGCTCTTTACCGCGCAGGATGTCGACCCACTCCAGCGGGATGGCCTCGATACCGTATGCCGTGCCGGCGACGGCGCCGGCGACGGCTGCGGTGGTGTCGGTGTCGTCGCCCAGGTTGACGGCGGTAAGCACGCAATCTTCGTAGCTGCCAGTGTTGACGAAGCACCAGGCGGCTGCCTTAAGCGTGTCGCGCACGAAGCCACCTGACCTGATTTCCTGCTCGGGCACGTCTTTCAGCTGGAGCACCCATGAGGGAAGCGTGCCGTTCATCACGCTCCTCATCAGCTCGACAAATATGACGCATGCGTCGGTCGACGTTCTGTGAGCGTGCGTTATCGCGGAGACCTCGCAGATCTCGTCGTCAGTCGCGTCGACAAACGCCAAGGGTGCGATGCGCATGAGCGAACCGTTGCCGTTGTCGCGCTCACCGGAGCCTCCTTTGCCGGTGTGCAAGGCGCGGGCGGTCGTGCCGCCGTAATCGAAAACGCCGTCGATCGTATACTCGCCACGGGCAATCCAGCTTACGAACTTGTCGCGCATGTCTGCGGTGTCGATGTGCCCAAGCTCCCTTATCGAGTCGCAGGTAGCAAGCGTCATGGAAGTGTCATCGCTCCAGGTGCCGGCGGGCTGCTCGTGCGTGCCGTAGCCGGTCATGTCGGTGCATTCGAACGTGCCGCGAGGCATAAACTCGTATGGAATGCCCAGCGCGTCGCCGACGGCAAGCCCATAGATGCAATCGCGCAGCGTTGTTTTCGGTCTGTCTGTCATGGAAAGCTCCTCTTTCCCGGGTGATGTGGAGCGCCATCGGGGGTATCGGTCGCAACGTGCTGCTACCCTTGCGCTTCGCCATTAGTCGCTTCGTTGATGGCGCGGTACTCGGCACTCAGCTCGCGCGCCAGCTCTTCCTTGCTTGGAAGATACGGCAAGTATTTGGCGGCAAACACTTGGTCGTTGTCTTCGGGCAGCGTGTACTCGACAATCGAGTCGCTTTTGTCCGCGCAGAGCACGATGCCTATAGGCGGATTGTCGCCTTCGTTCATGAGCTCGCGCGTGTAGTAGTTCACGTACATTTGCATCTGGCCCAGGTCCTGATGCGTAAGGTCATCGGTCTTAAGGTCGATGAGCACGAAGCAGCGCATCAGATAGTTGTAAAACACAAGGTCAATATAGAAATGGCGCCCATCAAAGGTGATGCGCTTTTGGCGCGCCTCGAAAGCGAAACCACGGCCAAGCTCCAGCAGGAACTTCTGAAGATGTGTGATGAGCGCCTGCTCTAGATCGCTCTCGCGAAACGCAGTATCGTCCGAGTAACCTAAAAACTCCAGTACATATGGGTCACGGATGATATCCTCGGGGCGACGAGCCGGGGCGCTCTTTTGGATTTCCTGGGTGACGGCCTCCTTGTCCTTGCTGGCAAGCAGGCGCTCGCGGAACATGGTGTTGATCTGGCGCTCGAGCTGACGCGTGCTCCAGCGAGAATCGGCGCATTCGTTCATGTACCAGGTGCGAGCTTCGGGGTCAGGAATGCGTATTAACCTGCGATAATGTGTCCAACTCAATTCGGGACGCAGTGAGTCCCGAATTGGAAATGCAAGATAGAACTGACGCATTTTACGCAGCTCTCTTGCTTCAAAACCTTTACCAAAATCCTTGGTAAGTCTGATTGCGAGGGCCTTGAGCAGCGCCTCTCCATACTTGGCGCGCTCCTCTCCGCCCTGCTCATCAACAATGCTCTTGCCGATCTCCCAATACGCCTCAACCATCGCAAAGTTAACGGCGGTATAGGCCTTGTCGCGAGCGGCGTTGAGAATCGAGGAAACCTGCTTGTAAAAAACTTCTGGCACGATTGCCGATTCTCCACGGTTTACCAGTTCGCCCATCACTGTCGCCCCACTTTCCTCTTGTGGAATGCATCTTTATTGCATTTAGTTTAAAGCCTCGCGCGGACTCGAATTTCAATGTCGCCTAGCGCCTTCGTGCAGGATTCCCGAAGTGACTAAAATGTGACCATAGAGGCAGTTTTAGCGAACCCCATGGGAGTGACACGCATGGACAACAACACCTTGCTGTTCCAGGACAAAGGTTCGGGCAGGTTTAAAGACGTCAAGATCTACCCTAACCGCATCGAGGTGCTCAAGAAGGGTACTTTCGGCGGCAAGCATATCGAGATTGTCTACCTTAAGGACATCACGGGCGTTAACAGGATCAAGGGCCGCAATGTTTTTCTGCGCAACAGGTTGTTGACTGCCTGTGTCTTTTGCCTGAGCAGCCGCTCCCGGGCTCAGGAATTCGTCAACGTGCTCAATATGGTGATGTGACCGGGCGCTTTCGAACACAAAAAGCCGGGATGCAAGGAGTCACACCTTGCATCCCGGCTGAGCTAAAACGGCGCTGCTGCATGCCGTTGGAGCTTTAGCGCTTGATCTCGATATCGTCGAGCTTAACGTCCATGGCCTCGGTCTTTGCCTCGGCGATGTCATCGGCAAATTCCAGAGACTTCATCATGGTTTCGACGGCATCCTTGTGCTCCTCGACATTGTCGATGCGCACGTAGACGCTGCCGCCGCCTGCTTCGGTGAAGTACTCAGTCGTCACGCCGCCCGAGTGTGTATAGGAAGCGTTGCGCCAAGTCTTGCCGTTGTACTTGACGGGGTCATTCTCGGTCCACTCAAAGCTGGCATTCCACTTTGCCTCGTAGTCGAACAGCTCGTCGGCGTTCTTGTCAGGATCGAAGACGGGGATGAAGCGGTCGCTGGCGTGCTCGCTCTCGGTGAACTTAAACTGGGCCCTGTCGGCCGTGTCGCCGGCAACATCGGTGATCTCAACGCCCTCGGGGACCTCGACCTTAAACCAAATGAAGTCGGTCCTCATATCCACGGCTGGCTTTTCTGCTCCGCCGCCACCGCCACTGCCGGTAGCGCCGCCGCTTCCGCCACAGCCCACCAGGGCAACCGCGGCAAAGAGACTGATGCAGAGGGTGAGAATCGCAAAGGCCTTCTTTTTCATGGTCGTGTCCTCCTCGATCTGTAACCGCCCATGGATTACCTGCTTTTACTGTACGCGTTGACGGCTCGCTAGGGTGGGCCATGTGTCCCATTCTGAGGGCCGGATTTGCGCCGTTAAGTGGCAATATGTTCGGGCGCAAAAGAGGGGAGGGCCGATGTTGTCGGCCCTCCCCGGGGGTGGGTGGCCGGTGTTTTAATGGGGCGCGCGTACGTGGGCGTGTGCGGGGTCCCGTTACTTGATCTCGATGCTCGAAATCTCAACTTCGCGTGCCTCGGCAACTGCCTTCGCCATGTCATCGGGGAACTCGATGGAGTTGAGGAGCGTCTCGGCTTCTTTCTCGTGCTGATCGAAGTTCGCGATGAGAACGCAGACGCTTCCCGGTTCAACGTCGGTAAAGAGATAGGTATGGGTGCCGCGGTTGTCCTCGCACGTTCCGGTGAGCCATGTCCTGCCGTTGTACTCGACGGGGTCGCCAACTTTCCACTGGAACATGCTGTTCTTTCGACCCTCATCGGCAAGAGCTTCTTCTGCCGTCATCTTCTCTTCCCAAACGGGGATAAAGCGGTCGACTGTGGTGTTCTCGTTCTCGGGGAAGGTGAGCTGGACCCTGTCGGCGTTCTTGCCGGCGGAGTCGCTTACGCCAACGCTCTCGGGCATCTCGACCTTAAACCAGATAAAGTCAGTCTTTTCGGCGACGGGGGCCTTTTCCTTGCCTTCGCTCTTTGAGGTACTGCCGCCCACGCCCGATGCGCTCCCGCCGCAGCCGACAAGGGCAAACGCGGCAAAGAGGGCGATGCACAGGGAAAGGATCGATAGGGTCTTTTTCTTCATGGTGGCGTCCTCCTTGTCTGCCGATGACATCACGGCGCCGCATGCTGTTGGGGTACTGATTGCGCTGGCGGCGGATGTCTCTGTGCACTGTGCGGCTTATGCCTCCGTTCATCGCTTGTGGCCGTTGCGCGGCCGTGCCCCAACGGGTTCCTTACTTATAGATATGCCCCAGTTTGTGCCGTTCGGGAGTCTCGAAAGGTGGGCCATGTGTCCCATGTTTGCGGCGCCGACGCCTATCGTTCGTCATAGAAATCCGCGATGGCCAGGTGTGCTGACGCTCATGTGCTTATGGGCTAGACTTAGCATCATTACGTGTTTGATGCGGTTGGTCGGCAGTTGCCGCCCGACCGATCTATATGACTTGAAGGTGCATACGTATGAGCCAAGAGATGATGGATAAGACTTGTCGCGGTTTTGCCGAGGCGCTTGCCGCGCGCGAGCCGGTTCCCGGCGGCGGTAGCGCAAGCGCCTTTGTAGGCGCGCTGGGCGCCTCGCTTTGCGGGATGGTCGCGCGCTACGGGGCGACCAATCCCGCGCTTGCCGATCGCGCAGGCGATTTGACGCGTGCATTTGCCCAGGCAGACGAGTTGGCGCAGGAGCTAGTGGGCCTGGTTGCCGAGGATGTTCGTGCGTACGGCCAGGTGTCTGGGGCATACGGTATTCCGCGCGAGGACCCGACTCGACCGGTTGCGATTCAGGATGCGTTGCACGTGGCCGCCATGCCGCCGTATCGCATCATGGACACCTGTGGGCGCGCACTGGCGCTGCTCGAGGACATGGCAGACAAAGGCTCGCGCCAACTGCTGTCCGACGTGGCGTGCGGTGCCGTGTTCTGCCGCGCCGCCATGCAGGGTGCGAGCCTGACGCTCTTTGCCAACACCACATCTATGAAAGACCGGGCGCGCGCCGAGGAGCTCGAGGCGGCGTGCGATGAGCTGCTGGATACGTGGTTGCCGCGCGCCGATGCGCTGGCGCGCCGTGCTGCCGACGCCGCAAGGAGGAGAGGATAGCCATGGCCGAGCTGCTCAAGGGTGCTCCCGTTGCCCGCGCTTTGACCGAGGAACTCGCTGCTCGCTGCGCCGCCCTGCGCGAACAGGGCATCGTGCCGACGCTGGTCATCGTTCGCGTGGGCGAGCGCGAGGACGACCTGTCCTACGAGCGCGGCGCCCTCAAGCGCTGCGAGAAGGTTGGCATTGAGGCTCGCCGAGTCTTGCTTCCTGCCGATGTTTCGCAGGATGAGCTGATGGCGGCTATTAAGGACATCAATGCCGACCTGGCTGTTCACGGCTGCCTGATGTTTCGCCCGCTGCCCGCTGGGCTTGACGAGGGTGCGGTTGCCGCGGCACTCGATCCCGCCAAAGATGTTGACTCCATGACGCCGGCCTCGCTGCTCACCACGCTTTCGGGTCGTGGCGAGGGCTTTGCTCCCTGCACGGCCGAGGCCGTGTTGGCGTTGCTGGATCATTACGGCGTTGAGCTGGATGGGGCCAAGGTCGCGGTCGTCGGTCGGTCGCTGGTGATTGGCCGTCCCGTAGCCGCCATGCTTACGGCTCGCAATGCCACGGTGACGACGTGCCATACGCATACGCGCGACTTGGCTGCTGAGTGCCGTGCAGCTGATATTGTGGTTGCGGCCGTTGGACGCGCGCGCACGATTGGCGCGGATGCGGTTCGCGAGGGCCAGACGATCATCGATGTTGGCATTAATTGGGACGAGGCCGCTGGCAAGCTGGTCGGGGACGTGGATTTTGATGCTGCGGAACCGATCGTTGGCACAATTACTCCCGTGCCGGGCGGCGTGGGGGCTGTAACGACGGCGATTCTCGCCAAGCACGTGATCGAGGCGGCAGAGCGCGCATCGAAATAGGCGTTTTTGCCCACTGGGGTTGACGAGGTCGCGGTTTCGCCCAATTTGTGCCGAAGCGATACACTGTTACCGTTTGATTTCTTCGCTCAAGGAGGATGCGCATGCCGTGCACAACGATTTTGGTTGGTAAGAACGCGAGCTACGACGGGTCGACGCTGGTCGCCCGCAACGAGGACTCGTCCAACGGGGTATTTGAGCCCAAGCGCATGCGCGTGGTGCATCCCGACGAGCAGCCGCGCGTCTACACGAGTGTCCTGAGCCACCTGACCGTTGAGCTGCCCGACAATCCCATGCGTTACACAAGCGTCCCCGACGTTGTCCCGGGTCATGGCATTTGGGCCGAGGCCGGCTTCAACGAGCTCAATGTTGGCATGTCCGCAACCGAGACGCTCACCACCAACGAGCGCGTCCGCGGCGCCGATCCGCTCGTGGACTACGTGCCCGCCAAGGGCAACGAGGGCGAGGACGGCTATGTTCCGGCGCAGCCCGGTGGTTTGGGCGAGGAGGATATGGTGACCCTGGTGCTGCCGTACGCCAAGTCCGCCCGCGACGGTGTGCGCATCCTGGGCGACCTGCTCGAGCGCTACGGCACCTACGAGAACAACGGCATCGCCTTTAGTGATGTTGACGAGATCTGGTGGCTCGAGACCATCGGCGGCCACCACTGGATCGCCAAGCGCGTGCCCGATGATGCCTACGTGACCATGCCCAACCAGCTGGGTATCGATAGCTTTGACCTGGACGACGCCGAGGGCGCCCAGGTCGACCACATGTGCTCCGCCGACCTGCGCTCCTGGATGGCCGAGTGGCATCTGGATCTGACGCTGGGCGTTAAGGGCGATGGTCCCGCTGCGGTCTTTAACCCGCGCGAGGCCTTTGGCTCGCACAGCGACAGCGACCACGTCTACAACACGCCGCGCGCCTGGTACATGCAGCGCTGCCTCAACCCCAGCGATGTGTGGGACGGTCCCGACGCCGACTACACGCCCGAGAGCGACGACATCCCCTGGAGCCGCGTGCCCGAGCGCAAGGTGACCATCGAGGACATCAAGTACGTGCTTTCGAGCCACTACCAGGGCACAGAGTACGACTGCTACGGCAGCAAGGGCACGCCCGCCACGCGCGGCGCCTATCGTCCCATCGGCATCAACCGCAACAGCCAGCTTGCCGTGCTGCAGCTGCGCCCCTATGCGCAGCCGGCGTATCGCGCCGTGCAGTGGATGGCGTTTGGCTCCAACTCGTTTAACGCGCTCGTGCCGCTGTACGCCAATGTCGAGACCATGCCCGAGTACTATGCCGACACGCAGGCTCGCGTGACGTCCGAGAATTTCTATTGGGCAAATCGCCTGATCGGTGCCTTGGCCGATGTTCGCTTCCATGAGTGCGGTCGCGCGGTCGAGGATTATCAGGAGAAAGTTGGCGGCATGGGCCACAAGCAGATCCACGACGTCGATGCCGCCGTGGCCGCGCTGCCCGAGGCCGAGGCGCCCGCCGAGCTCGCCCGCGCCAACGAGGCCTTTGCCGAGCTCGTGCGCGTGGAGACCGATGCCCTGTTGGGCAAGGTGCTCTACACCACGAGCTGTGCCATGAAGAACTCCTTCGCGATGAATGACAACGTAAGGTAAAGACGGCCTTGCGGCGAACGAGCGGGACAAACGCCGTCAAAGGCTTCGCCCCGCTCGATTTCTATCTTGGCGATAAAACGATTTTGTGTCGTTCACCCAATCTTGGGTACAAGAACGCCAATGCAGTTGTTCATGATTGGAGCCAACCATGGTTATGAAATTCGATCAGCTTGTTAACGGTGCCATCAACGTGGGCTTCGGCGCCGCTGCCGTTGCCGTTGAGGGCGGCAAGAAGGTCCTTGACGACCTCAATACTAAGGGCGAGCAGGTCCGCAAGGACGCCGGCACCCCCGATATCGCCCGCAGCGTGTCCGATATGTTCGAGCAGGCCGGCGGCACCATTTCCGACCTGACCGAGCGCCTGGGCATGCAGGGCGAGACTGCGGCGCAGCGCGTGCTCGACGAGCTCATCCTGGCTCGCGTCCGGGTTATGACCGCCCCCGAGCGCACGGCCTTCCTGGCCCATGTGCGCGACATCGTCGACTCGGTCGAGGACAACGTGACTTCGGTGCCCGTCGAGTCCGTTGAGCCCGACGATGCAGAGGACACCGAAGAGGCCGAGTAGCAGCGCAGATGGCAGATTCCACCACCGATTACAACAATCTAGATCCCTTGGGTGACGAGACGGCGGTTGTCGATGAGGTTGAGGCCGCCGTCTCGGGTGCTCGTAAGAAGCCACGCGCTGTCGATATGGTCCCCGAGGAGCCCGACGCGATGGCGCCGGACGAGGAGTATCAGCTCACACCGGCAGGTCGTCGTGAGCGCATTGGGCAGATCGTTCGCCTGATCAAAAAGTACCGCGTATGGGATAACCTCACGCCGGTGCGTCTGCGTCGTCTGCTCGAAGAGCTCGGTCCCATGTTCGTCAAGATGGGGCAGATTCTGGCTAACCGCTCCGAGATTTTGCCGCAGCGGTTTTGCGACGAGCTCCGTCGCCTGCGCTCCGACGTAGAGCCGGTGCCATATGAGGTAGTGCTCCGCTGTCTGGAAGAGGAATACGGCCAGCGCCTGGGGCAGATGTTCGACGCGATCGACCCCAACCCGCTCGGAAGCGCGTCGCTCGCGCAGGTGCACCGCGCCCGTCTGGTGACCGGCGAGGACGTAGCCGTTAAGGTGCAGCGCCCCGGCGCGCAACAGGTCATGGCGCAGGACATCGACATCATCCGTTCGGTGGTGCGCATCGTTTCCAAGTTCGTCAACACCGATCAGTTTGTTGACCTGCACGGTGTGGTCGAAGAGCTGTGGACCTCATTTCGCGAGGAGACCAACTTTTTGGCCGAGGCCAAAAACCTCAACGATTTCTATGACTTCCACAAAAGCGTGCACGGCGTTTCGTGTCCCAAATCCTACCTGGACCTTTGCACCGAACACGTCGTGGTCATGGACTACATCGACGGCATCTCCATTGCCGATCCCGAGCGCCTGGTGGCCGAGGGCTATGACCTGGAAAAGATCGGCTCGGCGATCGTCGAGGACTATTCGACGCAGGTGCTCGACGACGGCTTTTTCCATGCCGACCCGCATGCGGGAAACATCATCCTCAAGGACGGCATTGTCTACTTTATTGACCTGGGCATGGTCGGGCGCATGTCGAGCCATGACCGAGGCATCGTCAA
The DNA here is from genome assembly GCA_947002045.1 of uncultured Collinsella sp. Lineage (GTDB taxonomy): Bacteria > Actinomycetota > Coriobacteriia > Coriobacteriales > Coriobacteriaceae > Collinsella. The sequence goes on along the minus strand of CAMQJB010000004.1, from coordinate 30,961 downwards.
GGACATGATTTTCGCCGTGGCCGAGGGCGACGTGCCCAAGCTCAAGGATTCGCTTATGCGCTTTGCCGTGACGCGCGGCGACTCGGCCGAGCTTGACCATTCGGCCTTTTTGTCCGATTTGGACTTTATCGTAGCCGACTTTGCGGGCCTCGATCTTAAGGACCTGGATATCGGTGAGTTTTTGACCTCGCTGCTAAACCTGGCGCGCAAAAATGACGTTGAGCTGCCGAGCGTGGTGACGATGTTCGCCCGCGGCATGGTGACACTCGAGGGTCTGCTGACCGAGTATATGCCCAACGTCAACATGATCCAGATCATCCAAGCGCACATCAAAAACGAAAAGAGCACCTATGCACGCGTCCGCGAAATGGGGCGCGACTTTGCGGCGAGCAGCTATCGCGCGGCAAAAGGCTCGCTCGAGGCGGCCGAGTATCTGGGCTTGGCGTCGCGTATGCTCACGCGCGGCCAGCTTAAGGTGAACACGCAGATCATGAGCAGCGATAAGGCGCTGCGGCAGCTGGGTGGAATTATCGACCGTATGTCGATGGCAATTGTGATCGCCGGTCTGTTTATCGGTTCGTCGGTGGTGTACTACGCGCGCATCGAGCCGGTTGTGTTTGGTATCCCGGTCATTGGCTTTATGGGCTACGTGAGCGCGCTGGTGCTGGCGCTGATGCTGGGCCGCGAGATCTGGCGCAACAGTCACGGCGGCAAGCGTTAATGACCCCTGGGGGACGGAGGAAAACGGATCATTTTGCTCAGCGATCCATCCACGCCCTAATCTATCGCAAACCATAGCTTTTACCTTGGGCTTCGCCTTCGTGCGGGGCCCTTTTGCGTGATACCATACTGACAGTAATAATCGATGGCCTAGATGGTAGTGCGGAGACGCACGAATGCGCGGTTTTCCTGCGCGTTTGGGAGAATCGGGGTGCAAGTCCCCGGCTGTACCAGTAACCGTAATTCCTCTTGGCCCGGGATAGTCGCGTCGCAGATCGGACGGCGCGCCCGGGTCGGTAAGGTTAAGTCGGATCGCCTCCCATCTTGTACGCGGCCGCGGCGCATGCCGCCGGTACGCGTTGGGCTCTGGAGGGAAGGGGGACCCCGATGGGGGTACTCGAGCGCAATGTGCGCGATGACGTGGGGCAGCCGCTGGGCAATGCTCCAAGTTCAGACAATAGGAGACAAATGGATATGTTTGAGGACGAGTGCCAGCGCGCCTCGTGGCGTCGCCATGGAGCGATTGCCCGTGGCGTAGCCAAGCGCGGTCTGGTGGCGTTCCTGGCTTTTGCCATGGCTTTTGGCACCACGCCGGCGCAACTTTGGGCCGAGGGCGCCGAGGGCATTGCCGAGGCCGTGGCTCAGGCTACGACGGGCGGCGAGGGCACGGCGACAGACGAGGGCGCTGTTGCCGGCGCCGACGCGAACAGTGCGGCGGTGAGCGCTGCTGCCGATGGTGTCAGCGCAGATCAGGGTGCAAATGCGAGTGCCGCGAATGGCGATGACACCGCCGCAGACAACGCGACTGAGTCCGAGAACTCTCCCGCGGTGCCTGTTGCTTCGGAGCAGAAGAACGCCGTTGCCGCCGCATCCGACACAACGCTTTCCGGTGAGGCAAAGGTCTATATCCAGGACGCCAAGGATAAGGACAACTCGTATTCCACGAAGTCTGGTGCGCTCAGCGCGGGCGACACACTCTGGGCAAATATGTACGATGAGGTCGAGGACGACTGGTACGGCACTTCGACTGAGTCCGTTGCCAATCCCGGCACCTGGACCTATACCTGGCTCGCCGGCACGACCAGGCACAGCAGCAATGTCGCCGACTACACCGAGGTCGTAGGCCACGAGCAGTCGCTCACCGTTACCGACGCTATGGTGGGCAAGTACTTCATCTGCAAGGTTACGGCAGACGGCAAGGACTACTATGGTCCCGCTGCGTACGGCTCGGGCATCAACGCTAATTACATCCCCGGTCCCGTGCTGGGCGCCGGCCAGATGGAGCTTAACAGCGTCAAGCTGAGTAGCGACACGCCGAACATAGGCGATACCCTGACGGCGACTCCGTACATAAGCTATTATCAGCAAGCCCCTGCCGACGCCAAGGTTACCTACACGTGGTTCGCATCCACCTCGCAGTACTCGGGCTTTACCAAGATCGAGGGCGCGACGGGCGCCGCGCTCACGCTGACCGACGACCTCGAGGGCAAGTACGTCAGAGTCGAGGCCACCGCTGGCGTCAACACGGTGAACAAGACCACTTCCAGCAAGGTCAAACAGGCCGGTGCGGTGGACATCTATGCCGTATCGCTTATCAATCCCAAGAATAATAATTCCGTGTTTGCGGTGGGCGATACCGCTCAGGTGCGCGCCAAGGAAAAGGGCGCCTCGACGTTTATCGACGCGAACAAGCTCAACTTCCAGTGGCAGTGCTCTGGCACCAAGAGTGGCAAGTATACCGACATTGCGGGTGCCACGGGTGAGACCCTCGAGCTAACCGATGCTTTGGGCGGCAAGTACCTCAAGTGCAAGGTGTCTTCGAAGATCGGCTCTTCGAGCATGACCAACTCGACGGTCGCTCTCGTTGCAGCCGCCGGTTCAATTAATGTTTCGAGCGTGACTATGAGCCCGACTTCGGGCAAAGTCGAGGTTGGCTCCACGATTACGGCGACCGCCAAGGCGGGTTCCACCGACGTTACCACCGATTCGCATGTCACGTGGCAGTGGTATAAGGGCACCGCGAAATACGCGAGCTCGTGCAACACGCCTATCGAGGGTGAGACCGGTAACACCCTGACGGTGACCGCCGCCCTTAAGGGCTACTACGTCGTGGCTAAGGCCAATGGCGGCTATGGCGAGGAGAAGCCCTACTATGCGGCAGGTCCTGTCTCGGTTGCGGGTCAGGTTGAGCTTTACGACGTGCAGTTTGAGGGCTCTCCTGCCACCAACGGCGTGCACGTGGGCGATAAGCTCAAGACCAAGGTGCGCAAAAAGGACGGCTCGAAGTACAGCTATATCGACCGCACCGATAATGTGACCTACCAGTGGCAGTATGCAAATAGTAGCTCGAGCTTCGACTCCGATTACACCGATATCCCCGGTGCTACCGAGGCCACCTATACCGTTGACGCCGCCTATGCCGGCAAGTATCTGCGCGTAAAGGTGACGAGCGAAAATACCGTTTTCAGCACGCAGAAGAAGAGCTCCTCCGGCGGCACGCAGTCTGTTGCTCCGCTTGGCCCCGTGACGCTTAAGGGCCAGTACAAGCTGGCGGGCATTGAGCTTGCCGATAAGAACGTTACGCTGAGCGTGGGTTCAAAGATCACACCGAGCGTGCAGGTTCCGGGTCCTTGGTCGGGCTCGACCAAGGACGTGCCCGATGATGCCGACCTCACCATGGCGTGGTACGCGAGCGAGAACGGTACCGATTGGACCGAGCTCACCGACGGCGTCGATACGACTGATGGCAGCCTGACTATTACGGATGCGCTTGTCGGCAAGAAGATCAAGGTCACCGCGAGCGCACTCGACAACACCGTTGAGTGGGTTTCGCCCGACAGTGTTACCGCGGCGGGGGAGTATAACCTGCTGCGCGTGACCACTACGCCGCAGATCAATAGCGATACGACCCATCTCGTCTCAGGTGATAGCGTTAAGGCGACGGCGCAGGCCAAGCGCGCCGACGGTTCGGCCACCAATGGTATCGACGTCACCGGTCAGGCGACTGTTGCTTGGTATGCGGCCGACGACGCGAAGGCTCCCGCGGCCGACTGGACGCTGCTGTCCGATATGTCGGGCGCCGAGGCGACGGTCTCGGCATCTGCTGCTGGCAAGTATCTGAAGGCTGTCGCCACGAGCGGAAGCTCGACGGTCGAGCTCGTCTCCACCAACAAGGTTATCGCCGCGGGTTCGCTCGAGGCTGCAGTCCAAAAGCTCAACGATGCTAACAAGCAGATTGTTGTTGACTACAGCGCCAAGGGCGGCAACGTCAATGATGCGCTGAAGGCACAGCTTGCTGATCTGGGATTTACCGACGTTGACGTTAAGGTCTCCGAGGGCGGCGTGCTCTTTAAGGCTGAGGACGCCAAGGCCACGGTCGGCATCTCCGATGCGCAGGACAAGACCAATGGCGATGTAACGTTCTTCTTCATTGACCCCAACGACTACACCGGTTACAACATCGACGGTCTGCGTAGCGCCGATGTGGCGTTTGAACTGTCGCGCGATGGCGAGAAGACCGAGTATTACCAGCCCAACAAGACGGTTCAGGTGGCTTGGGACGAGGCTCGTGTGCAGCAGATGCTCGACGATGCTGCCGAGCAAATTGCCATAGGCTACGCTTCGGGCGATTCGGCCGAGTCCGTCACGTCGAATCTCACACTTCCGTACCGCGCGGGCTCCAAGAGCAAGTTCGAGGTTGAATGGAAGAGTTCCGACGGCGATGTCATTTGGCCTTCCGGTTATGGCTGGGACGACTACGCCGGCAAGGTGACGCGCGTTTCGAGCGATCGCACCGTAACGCTGACCGCGACCGTTTCGTTTGTGAGCGGTGGCCCGTCTGACGTTAAGGGCGCGCACGACTTCACGGTGACCGTCAAGGGCGATCCCGAGAAGGTTGCTGCCGACAAGAAGGCGCTGCAGGAGAAGGTCGACGCGGCGTTTACTTACGACAACATCAAGTACTCCGGCACCGACGCGGTCGCCAACAAGGACGGCTTGACCGCCGACCTGCAGATGCCGCGCACGAGCACGCTCAATATCGACGGCAAGTACTACAAGGTCGAGTACTCCGCCAGCACCGATGACATCACGTTCAACGGCTACAAGGGCACGGTCTATCAGCCACTGCCTGGCAAAGAGGCAGCGAAGACCAAGATCACCCTTACGGTGACCGATAAGTCCAACGCCGAGGTCACGGCAAGCAAGACCCTCGACTTTGCGATTTCTCCGCAGGACCAGGGCGAGCTCGATGCCGAGCTTTCTCTTATGGAAAAGGCGAAGGCCGGCTATGCTGCCGCCATTCTGAATGGCCAGGACGCCAATGCCGTTTCGGCGGACATGCACGCGTTCCAGAAGGCGTATCTCGATGCCGACGGCAACCTTGCCTGGAGCTACAACAAGACGACGACCGATTCGACGTCCCTTGGTATTGTTCCGGAGGATCTGCCTGGCTATGACGCGATGTCCGGGCAGGATTGGCGTCTGTTTAAGTCGAGCAACAGCTCTATTGTCTCCGCAGAGAATCTCAAGGTCACGCAGCCGCAGTACAACACGAAGGTTGTCGTTTCCTCGCGCCTGACGAGTGAGAAGTACGCTCGCTATGCTGAGCGCTATCCCGACAATGCCACGTATGCCAAGCTTGCCAACCAGGATGTCTCGGCAACGTTGACGGTCGTGGGCACGAGTGGTCAAAACAGCCCCGAGGTCACAGCGACGTGCTCGGTTATTGGCGTCGACGCCAAGGGCAAGCAGCAGACGTGGGCTGCCGCTTCGCAGTACACGCTCAAGAACGGCTCGACTGCCGCCGATCTTTCCGAGGAGCTCTTTAAGCAGGCTGGCCTCAAGGCCGACTACGACCCCAACGGCTCTTGGGGTTGGGTGCTCAATTCCATTACGTCGCCTTTCGATGCCGATCGCACCCTTGCATACGACCATGCTACGGGTGCCTATTGGCAACTATTCATCAACGGCGTCGCTGCGTCGGTGGGCGCTGGCAACTACAAGCTCGAGGCGGGCGACTCTGTCGTCTGGTGTTACTCGAAGTACGGTGACGCTGCGCCCACCGACCAGCTTTCGGTAAGCTGTACCGTTGTCGGTCAGGACGCTTCAGGTGCTCAGCAGACGTGGGCGCAACCTACGACCTCGCTGGTGGAAGAGGGCGCAACTGCCGCCGATCTTTCCGAGCAGGTCTTTAAGCAGGTCGGTATTGGCGCCGACACTGGCACGGGCTCGTACGGTTGGTTCCTCAATTCGTTGACCTCGCCGTTCGAAAAGAACGTGACGCTTTCGACCGAGCAGGTTAACGAGAGTACCTGGAAATACTGGCAGTTCTTTGTCAACGGCAAGATGGCCAATGTCGGCGCCGGCAACTACACGCTCAAGGCCGGCGATGAGATTGCCTGGGTCTATGGTTCCGATGGCACCATGCCCGGTCAGGTTTCTGTCTCGATGGAGATCATCGGCAAGAAGGACGATAAGGCACAGCGCTGGACCGATCCTTCGAAGCAGGTGTTTGTTGGGGGCACGACGATCAAGGACGCCACTGCCGCCTACTTTGATGCCTTGGGCATCAAGTCCGAGATGTACGATCAGCTGGGCTTCTGGGGCGTTCACAGCCTTGTCTCTCCGCTTGATGGCACTAAGTTGGCCGGCGCTTGGTCGTACTTTGTTAACGGTGTTCCCGGTTCTCAGCTCGATAGTGACTACGTGCTCAAGTCGCGTGACAAGATCGTCTGGGCTTATGCTGCCGGCGATACGGTGCCTAATCCCGACGAGGTCGTAGTCAATCCGAGCGCCCCGCGTCCGACCGATTGGAAGTCCGATTGGGACGGCAAGTCCAATGCGGCGGTCGAGAACGTTTCGACGCCTACGGGTGCGCTAGCGAGCTCTTGGACGTTCGACTGGAAGGCGTATTCTGGTTCGGCGTATCCCAACGCGAGTGAACCTATTGTCGTGAACGGCAACGTGTATCTTGCCGTCAACAAGCGTTTGCTAAAGATTGACGCCAAGTCGGGCAAGGTCCTTGCCGAGTCGAATCTTAAGACTGCGGTCGGTTACACCTCGCGCCCGATTTATGCGAACGGTTTAGTTATTGTTCCGCTTGACGGCGGTGCGGTCCAGGCTCTGACGGCTGACGCGCTCACAACGGTTTGGGTCACCGACTCCGTGAGCGAGACTGCTCAGTCGAATTCTCAGCTGACAATTGATGGCAATTACCTCTATGTCGGCACCGTTGATGTCGACTATGGAAAGGGTACGTACAATAACGGTCATCTGACGCGTATTAACATCCTGACCGGCGCTGTTTCTTGGCAGCATGTCAATGCCGACGAGGGTTATTACTGGACGGGCGCGACGGTGGGCGATGACTTTGTCTTGGTTCCCACCAGTGCCGGTACCGTCGAGATGCTCAGCAAGTCTTCGGGCGATGTGCTCGGAAAGGTTTCGGTTGGTGCTGTTGTCAACTCCACCTGTGTGCTTTCGGCTGACGACAGCCATGCCTATCTAATCTCGCGCGACGGCAAGCTGCACGTCTTGGCGATTTCTGATGGCGACTCACGCGATGCGGATGCCGCTTCGCTTATTACCGAGGAGCGTGTGGTCGACCTTGGCCTTACGGGATGTGCATGCGTGCCTACGACGACGTATGATGGCAAGCTGATTGTTGGCGGCGAGGTTGCTGGCGGCTCTGCGCTGGCGATTATTGATCCGGCCAACAACTTTGCCAAGACGCTGGTTTCGTCTGCTGATGGCACTGCGCTTCCTGCTGGCGGCATCAAGGGCGCTCCGCTCGTAAGTGTCCAGGGCGAAGACGCGTATGTCTACTTCACGGTTAACTACGGCGAGAGCCCTGATTTCGTTAACTACACCTCAGGCGGTGGCGTATATCGTTACAAGTTGGGTGACGCTGAGGCTTCTGGTGTGTTTAGCGCAACGGGCCACTACAACTTCTGTGACTCGCCAATCGCTTGTGATGCCCAGGGCAACTTGTACTACATTAACGACTCTGGCACGCTGTTTAAGCTGAATGCTGGCGTTAAGGTTTCGTTTAGCGCTGGCGAGGGGTCCAAGGTCGATTTTCAGACTACGGCCGCCAACGGCTCTATCGCCAAGCCTGCCGATCCGACGCGCGAAGGCTACACCTTCGCTGGTTGGTATACCGACGAGGCCTGTACGGAGGCATATGACTTTAGCGTTGCGGTGACGGCTGATATGACGCTGTATGCCAAGTGGATCAAGAATGCTGTTAACCCTGGTGGTAACGGTGGCTCTGGCTCCGCTGGCGGCAACGGCGGTTCGGGTAATGCCGGTGCTGGTTCTGGCTCCGGTAACGGCACAAACGGCCAGCAGGCTGGCGGTGCTGTTGCTCCGGGTAAGAAGCCGGTGTCGTCTACCACGACTACGACCGAGACCAAGGACGATAAGGATTCCAAGAAGAAATCCGATAAGTCCGGCAAGAAGGACAAGAAGTCCGGCAAGAAGGATGACAAGTCCGGCAAGTCCGACACGGGCTCGTCTGCAGCGACCACTGCCAAGAAGTCCGCTGCGGCTCCCTCGCAGCAGTCTGGCTTCAATCCGCTCGCCATCGCTGGCGTGGCGGCTGGCGTGATCGGTCTCGCCGTCATCGGCGTGTTCGTGTTCACCAAGCGCCGGTAGGTGAGGGCTGTGTCCAGTAAGCCTCAGGACGCCGAGTCCAAGCAGCCCGACTCGTCGTTCATCCAGCTTGACGATGTAAAGCAAAAGGGCGCCGCTTCGGCGGCGTCCGCCCCTCGGCGCAAGGCACTTGTTGGCGTTCTGACAGCCGCCTGCACCGTTTTGATCGTTGTGTCGCTAGGCTTTGTCCAACCTTCTTCCAGCGGTGCTTGGTCCATCGATTGGATCACTCGGGCCGTGGCGGGGAAGAGCGTTGCCGACTCTGGCTCTGCTGCCTCTCACAAGACAGAGGCGGGTTCCTCGTCTTCTGGTGCCGTGGACTCTGAATCCAAGGAGTCGGATGAATCGGAATCCAAGGACGATTCCGAATCTTCGGATAAGGACTCCAAAAAGGATTCGAAGGAGAAGAAGTCCGAAGACAAGGGCGGCAAGACGTCCAACAACGCGTCTGCTGGACAGGGCTCCGAATCCGCCGGTGGATCGAGTTCTTCTGACGGCTCTTCTTCGGGCGGCGGCTCGGTGTCTGGCGGTGGGTCTGCATCCAACGGTGGCAACGCCTCTGCGGGCAATCAGGGCGGCTCGCAGCAGCCTGGTTACGTCACGGTGACGGTTGCGGTCACATCGAGCGCTGTGGGCAATCCCGTGTCTTCTGGTGGCACCTTCACCTTTAATGAGGGCGCAACTGCCTACGATGCCCTGTGCGCCCTGGGCCTTTCCGTGAATGCACATGGCTCGTCGTACGGCACGTATGTCGCCGCCATTGGCGGTTTGGCCGAGAAGGAACACGGCGGTACGAGTGGCTGGATGTATTCCGTTAACGGTGTGGCGCCCAACACGGCGTGCAGCAACTACGTCCTACACAACGGCGACAGTGTCGTCTGGTATTACGTAACGGGCTAAATGCCTCGACATAACACGCCATGCGGGCGGTTCGGACAAACATCCGAGCCGCCCGTCTTTATGCGAACGGGACGCCGTAGCCCGCCTCGTGCACCTTCCTCGGCAGACTCTGTAAACAAAAAACCGGTTGGAACGAGAATTCCAACCGGTTATACCTTTAAGCAAATGTCGAACAAACTACGACTGCGCGCCCTCGAGGAAGAAGCGACGGCTAAAGTAGTTGTACCAGGTGACCAGGAACGTGGCGATGGCCTTCATGGCCTGGTAGCCGATGCTCAAAAACGTGACGCCCACAAACATGTACAGATCGTTGAGACCCAGGCCAATCACCGACAGGATGGTGAAGATCGTAAACTCGCGCTTGCGGCTCATGCCCTCGCGATGGTCGAACACGTACTTCATGCTGAGCCAGTAGTTGACCACGACGGACGTGATAAACGAGATCGTGGTGCTCATCAAAAAGTCGAGGTGGAACAGCTCGACGAGTGCAATGAGCATGCCCCAGTCGATGCCAAAGGAGATAAGACCCACGACAGCGAACTTGAGGAACTGCTTGGTATGAGGTTGTGCCAGTGCCTTGCGCACGTAATCACATCCAATGCGTTGACGAATCGAGCAACGAGATACTTTAGAGCTTTTGCAAGGGAAACGTAAGGTCTTTGGCAAGAACTATACGAACTCGCCAAATATTCAAGAGGTAATCCGCAAACGTTGCAAATCTTCCCGCAAACGAGCAGGGCCCACGAACAACGCAGCACTCGATGCGCATCGTCCGTGGGCCCCGTAGTGCAACGAGGAGGTCGAGCTACTTGGTCTCCTCGCCCTCCAGGAAGATCTTTCGGGTCACAAAGTTGTAGACCATGACCAGCGCGGTGGCGCAAATCTTGGCGATATTGGCCTCGAGCCCCAGGCCGGCGTTGAGCGCCAGCACGATGCCGTCGTTGAGCGCCAAGCCGATCACGGACAGCACGACAAAGATGATGAACTCGCGGTGGCGGCTCATGCCCTCCTTGTGCGCAAACACGTACTTCATGCTCGCGACGTAGTTAAAGATGAGCGAGACGATAAAGCCGCTGGTATTGGCGATCAGGATATTGAGGCCCAAACCGTAGTGGAGCAGATTCATGATGCCAAAGTCGATGACGGTGGCGACGACGCCGACGACGCCAAACTTCATGATCTGCGCAAGGAGCTTTTGCATGGTACCTGCCTTAGAGTGGCGCCGGAGCGCCGCGGGGATGACAAACTCAGCAAGTTTAGCCAATCCCCGCGGGTGGAGCTAGGCGCGCTCCTCGATAGCACCGTTTCTATATGCATCGAGCAGTTGGCGTAGGTCCTGGATCTGGCTGCGGATCTTGGCGCCGGTATCGGTGTCACTCACCATGCGGCGACGGTCGGCCTGGTCAAAGCGGTTGGTCTCGCTCTCGATGTCCACGTTGCGCGTGAGCGCCTCGGCAACCGTGGTAAAGGCCTGGTGCGACTTAAGGCGGCATCCGCGAGAACTGGAGATAAGCGTGTAGCCGGCGATGCCCGTCTTGGGATGGTAGGCGCGGCAGAAGCCGCCATCGATGACCAGCAGCTTACCGTTGGCGCGGATGGGCTGCTCGCCCTTGGTAGTTTTGACCGGGGTATGGCCGTTGATGATGTGCCCCGTCGGCGAGCAGGCCATGGGGGCGACGTTGAACTCGCGCATGATGTCGTCGCAAACGGACGAGGACGTGGTGAGCGTATAGTACGGGTCCATCGGCTCGACCCACGTGCTCTTATCGGCGATATAGGCGCGCTCAAAGGTACGCACCAGGCGTCCGCTCGCGGGTGAGTTAAAGCCGATCCACAGGTACCACATCCAGTCGAGGGCGTCGCGGTCGCCCACGCGCCAGGCGCGGCGGGCGATGCGGTCGCAAAAATCGAGATAATCGCGACCGGCGTGCCAGGTACCCAGGCAGTTCATGCTGCTAAAGGTGCCGTCTTCGTTGAGCGGCACGCAGCCATGGAACAGCAGGTTGCCGTTGGTGACCTTGTACATCGAGCCGTGGGTGTAGAGGAAATCGATATGGCGATGCAGATGATCGGCGGTGATAAACTCGGACACGAGCTTGTCGATGATGTGCTGTTCCTGGGGCGTGAGCGTGTAGGGGTCCGTCGGGTCGACGGTGGGGAAATCGTTGGTCGTGAGCGGCCACACGCTGCCGTCGGCGAGCGTGACCGTGCCGGTGTCGTGGTCGATCTTGTCGAGCAGCAGGCGGTCGGTCATGTCGAACTCGGGGTGACGCTGGATAATCTGGCCCTCGAGTTTAAAGAGCAGCACGTTGATGGCCTTGATCAGCGGGGTGATGGACTCGCCGGCGGTATAGGTGGCGTCGGCGAAGGCGACAAGCTCGCGCAGCGAGATGCCGTAGTCGTTCTCGAGGATCTCGTAATTGTCGTAGCGCAGGTTGTTGCGCAGCACCGTGGCGATGCAGGCGGGCTCACCGGCCGCAGCGCCCATCCACAGCAGATCGTGGTTACCCCACTGAATATCGAGCGAATGATAGGTGAGCAGGCGGTCCATAATTTTGGCCGCGCCGCCGCCACGGTCGAAGATGTCGCCCACCAAGTGCAGGTGGTCGACGGCGAGGCGCTTGATGAGTGAAGCAAGCGACTCGATAAAGTCGTCGGCGCTGGCGGTCTCCAGAATGGATTCGATAATGCGCTCGTGATACCGCACGCGGTAGTTGTTCTCATCCGGATGCGTGTGCAGCAACTCGTCGATGATGTAGGCGTAATCGCGCGGGATGGCCTTACGCACCTTGGAGCGGGTATAACGGCTCGAAAGCGAGCGGGCAACCACAATGAGCTGGTCGAGCATGGTCTTGTACCAGGTGGGCGAGTCCTCGCGCCGGCTGCGGACAAGATCGATCTTCTCGCGCGGATAGTAGATGAGCGTGCACAGCTCGCCCTTTTCGTCAAAGGAGAGCGTGTCGCCAAAGATCTCGTCGACATGCTCGCGCACAACACCCGAGCAGTTGTTGAGGATGTGCATAAAGGCTTCGTATTCGCCATGCACATCGCTCATAAAATGCTCGGTGCCCTTGGGCAGGTTGAGGATGGCTGAGAGGTTGATGATTTCGGTGAATGCGGATTGCTCGGTGGGGAACTGTCTCGACAGCAGGCGCAGATACTTGAAGTCTTGCGGATTGCGATCGAATGCGACCATGAGGCACCTTCCGATGTGGTTGGTAAAACTGACAAACAGCGTCAAACGTTTATCAGTATGCGCCGCTTTTGTTTCGATTGGAGATGGGAGGTCAAATTGTTGGCCGAACGGTTTGGTAAATCGATTTAGTTGAGGTAGATATGGCGGTTGAATGGAGACGCGGGGTCGTTTTTGCAGGCGCATACCTCCGGGATCGATAGGGATGATAACGGTAAAGATGTTCACTACCTTTGGTTCAATTTGGTAAATAGTGGACATTTGTACCGTATTCACGATTGCTGTGCGATAATTTGCGCAGTAATGAGTAAGGAGCCTCATATGAGTGATTTTGTCCTGACCTGTGAATCCGCCGCCGACCGAACCCGCGAGTTCTTTGAATCGCGCAATATCCCCGTCGTGTGTTTTCATTACGAGATCGACGATGTTGTCTATACGGACGATCTGTATCAGTCGATTGCGCCGGACGAGTTTTTTGCCCAGATTGCCGCGGGCGCCATGCCCAAGACGTCTCAGGTGAGCGTGGGTGAGTACGAGGAGTTTTGGGAGCCGTTTGTTGCCGAGGGTAAAGACGTGCTGCACCTGGCGTTGTCGTCGGGTATTTCGGGCACGTATGGATCGGCCTGCGTTGCGGCGCAGATGCTTGCGGATCGCTATCCCCAGGGCGGCAAGGTACGCGTCATCGACTCGCTGGCGGCGTCTTCGGGCTTTGGCCTGCTGGCGGAATGTGCCGCCGACGTTCGCGATAGCGGCGCTTCGCTCGACGAGACGGCCGCTTGGATTGAGGAGCATAAACTCAACCTGCACCACTGGTTCTTCTCGACCGATTTGTCGAGTTACCTGCGCGGCGGTCGCATTTCGACCGCGAGCGCGATCATCGGCACGGCGCTCAAGATTTGCCCGCTTATGACGGTCGATTGCGAAGGTGAGCTGGCGCCACGCGAGAAGATTCGCACCAAGAAGCGCGCGATCTCCGAGATGGCCAAGACCGTGATGGTGCATGTGCAGGACGGCGCGGATTATTCGGGCAAGTGCATCATGTCGCACTCGGCGTGCCGCGAGGACGCCGAGGCCGTTGCGGCACTGATAGAGGAACAGGTTCCGCAGCTCAAAGGTAAGATTGAGATCAATAGCATCGGTGCTCTGATTGGCTCGCATACCGGCCCTGGCACGGTGGCCGTCTTCTTTATGGGCGACAAGCGCGTGGACTAACGTTTGTGGGCTGGCTGACGGTTTTAACGGCTGCGCCTGTCCCTCCCGACATTCGATAACAGAAAAAGGCCCGTCCCGTTGTTTGCGGGACGGGCCTTGCTGCTGCGGCTAGCGTTTCTTTCCGCGGAAGAAGAAGCCGTGCAGCGAGGGTTTGAGTCCGCGGCTGGCGCGACGCTCCTCGATATGATCGTGGATCGAAGCGACGCGTTCGATGACTTCGTCGGGGATCGGCACGTCGGGATTCATGTTCTCGACCTGGCTAACCTCGGCGGCGGCGACCTGGTCGATAATGGGCACATCGTCGCGCGAGATGACGGGCGTGGCGTCTTCTTTCATCTTGCGGTATCGCTGCATCATGTCGGTCTGAAGCTGCTGGGCCGAAGGCGGCGTCCAGATGATGGCGTTGGCGCCAGCGGCGATGGTTTCACGGATGCTCTCGGGCGTCTTGCCGCCCGGTGCGATGAGCGGCAGGTTGGGATAGTGCTCGCGCAGCTCGCGCAGGACCTGGGGCGTGTTTTTGCCGGCGGCGATGTTGAGAATCTTGGCTCCGGCGCGCACCTTGGCGTGAGCATCGTCGTCGCAGCGAACGACCGTGGCGATGACGGGGATGTCGGCGATGTTGGTGATGTGCTCGACCATCTCGGCAGTAGCGGGGGAGTTGACCACGCAGCCCGCCGCGCCCTGCATCTCGGATACGGCCGCCATCTGCACGGAACGCTTACCGGTGGTGGTGCCGCCGCCAACGCCCACAAAGACCGGGCACTCGGCAACAGTCAGCAACGCTTGCGTAATGGCGGGCTGCGGCGTGAAGGGGTAGACGGCAAACACGGCGTCGGCATTGGAGTTGCGGATGACCGCCACGTCGGTGGTGTAGATGAGCGATTTGATGCGGCGGCCAAAGAGCGTAAAGCCGCTGGCCTCCTCGATCTCATCGGGCATACGGAGGGCTGCCTTGCGCAGACGCCCGTCGATGGGCAGCGGCTCCATGGGCAAAAGGCCGTTGGGAGTTACGGCCACCTGGGGCTCGGTAAATTCGTCTGCAAGCTCAACCTCGGAGAAGTCGACCGAGGCGACGATGTCCTCGTGAACCTCGGCGGGAACATCGATGGGGGCTTGGTCGTTCGTCGCGGCAGGCGTCTCGAAGGAGCTGGTGCCGACAAAGGCGTCGACGCGCTCGTTCAAATCGTTGAGAGAATCCATGGCGGTCCGTTTCTATGCTGTGCGGTCGGCAGTGTACGACCGGCGTTGCGAGTGCTAAATCGTTTGACGAGTTGATTTTTCCCCGCTGCGCCATCCGTTAGACTGAAGGGCCGGCGAACGTGAAGGAGCTGTGGTGGCGGGAATCGAGGTGCTATCTTGAATGTCCCGTATACAAAAGAGAGGTGACGCGGTATGGAATTCTCGGCAATGTTGGGCTCGATTGGCCTATGCGTGGGCGCAATCGTTGCCGCCGCGGTCATCTACTTTGCGGTCACGGCCATCAAGGGCAAAAAGGCTGAGCGCAAGGAGCGTGAAGCGCTTGCGCGGCATAAGGACCAGCAGGACAGGCGCGCACGGCGATAGCTTGTTGAGTTTTGAATCCGTGCGCTAGCTGCGTTTTCGGACCAGGGCGATATAGAAGCCCTCAAAGTCGCGACTGGGCGGAATGGTCAGCGTGCCGGGCATGCCGTTGGCAATGGCCGAGACGTGGCCTTCGGCAATGGCTTCGGTAAGGGCGTTGCACTCGATATGCGGATCCTCGCCGGCACCCTGGGCGCGACGCGCTTCGCTTTCGCTTGGCGTGCCGTCGAGGGGGATGAGCTCGCAGTCCATGTGCTTGTCGAGGGCCTCTTGCAGGGCATCCTCGTTTTCCTGCGGCAAGATCGAACAGGTCGAATAGACGAGCGTGCCGCCCGGTTTGAGGGCCCCCATGGCGCGGTCCAGAAGCGCGCGCTGCGAGCGGGCGCACTTAACGAGCAACTGTTCGGTGAGGCCGCGCAGGCTCTTTTCGTTGCCGCTGATGACGGTGCCCGTGCCGGTGCAGGGGGCGTCGAGCAGGATACGGTCAAAGCGGAAGAACTCGTCGAGCTCGCGTGCGTCAATGCGCATGACGGGCACGTTTTTGGCGCCCTGGCGGCCCAAGTTTGCCTCGAGCTTTTCGGCGCGGGGAATGCTCATCTCACAGGCGGTGAGGTGCGCCTGTCCCTGGGTGAGGGCGGCGATCTGCGTCGTCTTGCCGCCGGGGGCCGCGCACATGTCCAGGATGTCCTCGCCGGCCTGGGCGCCCAGCACCAAAGGCGGCATCATGGACGACAAGCTCTGCAGATAGATTTTGCCGTCACGGTAGATGTCGAGATCCCACAGATCGGAAACCTGGGCCTCGGGCAAGATGAACGCGTCCGGGTACCACGCGACGGAGCGGTGGGCGATCCCGGCGGCGTCGAGTGCCGCGGCAATGTCCTCGGCGGTCGCCTTGAGCGTGTTGGCGCGCAGCGTGACTGGGCGCGCGGCTGCGGCGCCAAAGCCCTCGATCATGAGCTCGGCATCGGCAGGCGTATAGGCACCGGCAACCGTGTCGACCATAAAGCGCGGCAGGTCGGCGGCGGAGTGTTGGGCGGCAAGCCGGTCGGAAAGCTCGGTAGCGGCAAACTGCCTAAGCTTGAGCTCGGGCTTAACCTGCTTTTTCTGCTTACGACGACGCGGCTTGGACATCCGTCTTTCCTTCCCGTCCCAAATTGACTACTTTCCGGGCACGCTGCTGCCGGCGTGCTTTAGTACTGGCTCTCGTGCTTGCTAAAGAAGTCGAAGCGCGGGGGCAGCGGCTTCACGCGGTGCTCGCCGGGCTTCTCGCCCAGGCTCTCCATAAGCTCGTCCGTAGAGGCAAAGATGTTGTCCCAGCTAAAGAAGGCGACCGGGTCGACGTCGAAGTACTCGCAGATGAGCTCGCAGCCGGCCGGGACGATGCCGTGCATCAGGACGGTCGCCACGCGCAGCTCGGTAAAGGCGTCGACCAGGGCCTGCTTCATGGCGGCGTTGGCCGGCTCGCCCTCGAGCTTGTTGGCGGCCTTGGAGGCATCGCTCCAACGCTTGTTGGCGGCGCGCAGGTAGTCGTCGCACACGGCGAGCGCGCGGTGCGTCTCGAACTTGTACATGGCCTGCTCAAAGGCAAGGGCGGCCTGCTCGGCAGCCTCGACCACGGCGGCAGAGGCGGCACCGGCCGGAATGCAACCGTTGCGATAGGGGCTCTCGTCGCCCTCCTTGACGGCGACGCCGTAGAAGCAGCTGCGGGCCAGGCGGTTGAACACTCCGGTCAAAAGAGCGCTCTCCTTAAGGGCCGGATCGATGACGCGCTTGTCGTCGCAGGCGCGCACCTCGTTGCCGTCCTTGTCCTTGCCGGTCACGCGCGTGTCGTATGCCTTGGGGCTAAAGCTCACCGGCTTCTCGGATAGGCCGAGCGACAGCCAATGCGCGCGCATCTGCTCGCAGGTGTAGTGGTTGAGCAGGTCGTCTGCCGGCGGGGGAGGCGTCTGCGAGGACGAGCTGGCCTTTTTGCCCATGTAGAGCAGGTGGTAGCAGGCGCTGACGGTGCTCTGCGTGAGGTTCCAGCCCAGGGCCTCCCACATGGCGGTCTGCGCGATGCAGTAGAAGTAGATGTTGTCCTGACCGATGAACTGGTAGATTTGCGCGTCGTCCGAGCACCACCAGTCGCGCCAGTCGAGCGAGCTGTGCTGGTAGGTGGGTGCGGGTACCTGCGTGGAATCGGCGGCGGGCTCGCCCATGAGGGCGGCATCCTGGGCGGCGACACCCTCAGTTACGCCGGCGGCGCGGGCATCGCGTGCGAGCACGGTGCGCGTATAGCTGATGGGCGCCCACAGGCTCTCGGGCCAGCACCAGCAGGTGACGTCGTTCACGCCGTCGACCTCGGGCACCGGAACGCCCCAGTCGATGTTGCCGGTGATGCGGAAGGGCACGAGTGCCTTGCCGCTGCGGAAGCGCACGCCGCCGTTGGCGAGCACCGCGTGGGCGTCGTCGCGCTCCTTCCAGCTGGGGAAGGTGACGGTAAAGCTGCTCTTGTTGCCCTCGGGCTCCAGTACGGTGTGCTCGGGCAGCTGGTCCTCGACGGCGTCGAAGGCCTCGCGGAACTTGTTCTGGATGTAGAGCTGGGCCGGCAGCAGCCACTCCTCCATGGTCTTGGAGACCACGGAGCGAACCTGCGGGTTCTGGGCGAGCTTGGCGGTATAGGTCTTCATAAAGTCGAGGTAGGCCGGCAGGTCAAAGTAGAGGTTGTCTACCGGGCGCAGCTCGGGCACCTCGCCGGTGAGCTGGCTCTTGGGCGCGATGAGCTCCTCGGGCTCAAACTGGTGACCCAGGTCGCACTCGTCGGCGTAGGCTTTCTCGGACTTGCAGCCCTGGATGGGGCAGCGGCCGATCACCTGACGGCCGTTGAGGAACGTGCCGGCCTTGGCATCGTAGAACTGCAGCGTGGAGCGCTTGGAGATGGTGCCCTGCTCGTGCAGACGCTCGATAATCTCGGCGGTCACCTCGTTGTGAATCTGCGCAGCCGGCTCAAGGCCCGAGCCGCCGTAGATGTCACAGCTGATGTTGTAGTTGTTGAGGGTCGCGGCCTGGCGGGAGTGATTGGACTCGACATACTCGCTAATGGACTTGTCGTAGCCCTCGTTCTCCTTGAGCTTGCGGTAGCTCTCCATGATGGGCGAGCCATAGCAGTCGGTGCCCGAGGTGAAGATGACGTTCTCGCGGCCCAGGCGGTCGCGCAGGAAGCGGGCGAAGAAGTCGGCAGGGACAAAGACGCCGCCAACGTGGCCAAAGTGAAGGCCCTTGTTGCCGTAGGGCTCGCCGGCGGTAACGATGGCGCGGCGAGGCCAGCTGGGACGGTCGTTCATGGAGTATTTGGATGCCATGGGACTCCTTCGCATATGGTGAGGGCGCGGCCGGGCGCGGGGCTCGGCGGCGCGGTGGTCAATTCGTGCATATCGTTCGACATTATCGCACATGCGGACGGGTACGTGGCAGGGGCGCTATCCTAAGATGCTATGAATGAGATTTCCAACATACATGCGTTTGAGGACGAGGATTTTCTGCACGCCTGCTTTGTGTGGGGGATGGCGGTGCTTGGCGCATTTGCCGTGTGCCTGGTGCCGGTGTTTATGCTGCTGGGCGGGTCTGCGGATCTGGATGCGGCTGACGCGGGTGGCTGGACGGTTGTCTTGGGTTGGATAGTCGGCTTGGCTGCGGTTTCGGCGGCGTCATTTGCCGTGCACGAGCTGGTGCACGGTGTGTTTTTTAAGCTGCTGGCGCCTGCGGGCGTGCGGGTGACCTTCGGGGCGAATCGCGAAACCTGCATGATTTACGCCTGCGCCGAGGGCGTGGTGTATTCGCGTGTGAGGTACATGGTCATTTGCCTAGCGCCGACGGTTGCCTTGACGGTGGCGTTTGCCCTGGGGTTTGCGTTCTCGGGCTATCCGCTGCTGTGCTACTTGGCGGCTGGTCTGCACTTGTCGGGCTGTGTGGGCGATTGGTATTACGTGCGGACCATCCTGCGCGACCGTCGCATTGTCGCCTGCGAGGACACGTCCTTTGGTGTCCGTTTTTTCGCAAGGTAGTCTTTGGGATGATTTTTCTGGGACGGGGATGTTGATGAAGCCGTTGCTGCTGCATGCTTGCTGTGCGCCGTGCTCGCTGGAGCCGGTTCGCCTGCTGCGCGAGGAAGGGTTTGAGCCCACGATTTGCTGGACCAATCCCAATATTCAGCCTCGCGATGAATGGCAGCGGCGCTTGGACGAGCTGCGCCGGTGGTGTGCCGATGGCGACATCGAGCTCATCGAGGCGGGGGAGGACCGCGAGCGCTGGGAGGCCGGCGTGGCCCCACTGGGTGCCGATCGGCCCCGTCGCTGTCGCGCGTGCTATGCCTTGCGCTTGGCCGAGGCGTGCCGCGTGGCCCAGGAGCGCGGGTTTGAGTTCGTGGGCACGACGCTCGCCGTCTCACCGTATCAGCTGTTCGAGACCTGCAATGATGTGTTGGAGCGTCTGGCTGCCGCCCGCGGGCTTACGCCGGTCATTCGCGATTTTCGCCCGTATTACCCCGAGGCGACTCGCCGTTCGCGCGAGCTGGGCATGTATCGGCAGAATTATTGCGGCTGCCGATTCTCGGCCGTCGAGGCGGCCATGGACCGCGCCCGCATCCGTGATGAGCGCAAAGCTGCCAAAAAGTAGTTCATTTGGGACGTCAGCCTGCTAGGATGTAGAACGGACTTTAGCTATATAAGGAGAATCCGACGTGTCTATGCGTACCGATGATTTTGACTATAACCTTCCTGAGGAACTGATTGCCCAGGCTCCTGCCGAGCCGCGCGACTCCTGCCGCCTGCTGGTGGTGGATCGCAAGGGCTCCCAGGCGGGAACGCCGCTGGAGCACGGCGGTACCGTCGAGCACCGCATCTTCCGTGACATCATCGACTATATCGAGCCGGGCGATGTGCTCGTCATCAACAAGACGCGCGTGATGCCGGCCCGCCTGATCGGTCGCAAGACGGGCTCGGGCGGCGTGGTCGAGACGCTGCTGCTCAAGCGCCGCGAGGATGTTGACCCGCTGGGCCATGTTTGGGAGTGCCTGGTCAAGCCGGGCAAGCGTCTGAAGCCCGGTGCTCAGATTGAGTATCGCGCCGGTGGCGCCCATGCGCCCGAGGGTGCGCCCGTGGTGCTGACGGCCGAGGTTGTCGACTTTGTCACCGATAGCCGCGGTGGCCGTCTGGTGCGCTTTGAGCCGGCCGGTTGCAATGCCGCCGGCGAGCAGCGCACGCTCGACGAGGCCATCCATGCTGCCGGTCACGTGCCGCTGCCGCCCTACATTACCGATTACGAGGGCGATCCCGAGAAGTACCAGACCGTCTACGCCATGAAGGAGGAGCACTCGGCTGCCGCTCCCACGGCGGGTCTGCACTTTACTCCCGAGCTCATGGCCGCTATCGAGGCCAAGGGCGCGAAGTTTGCCGCCGTTGAGCTCGAGGTGGGCATCGATACCTTCCGCTTGGTGGAGGAGGACGACCCCACGCAGCACGTCATGCACACCGAGCGCTACCACGTGTCGCAGGAGGTTGTCGACGCCGTGCATAAGGCGAAGGCCGAGGGGCATCGCGTGATCGCTGTCGGTACCACGGCGGTGCGCTCGCTCGAGAGCGCCTTTGACGCGGACGCGCCGGTGTCCGATCCGGCCGTGACGGCACGCTATTTTGAAGGCCGCGAGGACGGCGCCGACACGCTCGGCCGCGGTGACATCGTGGTGCGCGAGAACGCGACAACGCAGCTCTACCTCATGCCTGGCTCGACCTATCACGTGGTCGACGCACTGATCACCAACTTCCACGTGCCGCGTTCCACGCTCATGATGCTCGTGAGCGCGCTTGCCTCCCGCGACCAGATCATGGATGCCTACGCCGCCGCTATCGAAGAACGTTATCGCTTCTTCAGCTTTGGCGATGCCATGCTCATTTGTTAGTTACGCGGTTCTACGAACCGCGTAACGGCTCGACGCTGCGCGGGCCGCATTTGGACAATCTGACGTTCAACTTCAAGGGCGCGACCTTTGTAGTTACGCGGTTTTACCAAACCGCGTAACCAGTTGACGCTGCAAACCCACCAGAGCGGCAATCTGCCTTTCAACTTCGGCGGCATGACCAGAAGGTCAATGCCGCCTTGTTTCAAGGCACCTTGCTCGCTCTGGCGGGTTTTCGCTGTCCGCGCCAAAACATCGGCGTTGCCGTGGTTCAACCTGCCAAAAAGGGACAGGTTTATTTTGGCAGGTTTTATTTGGGCAAACGTTGTTGGCGCAATGGGGACTGGTTTATATTCACCAAGTTGGTGCAAAGTAGCCTGACCCCTTTGCACCAAAAAGTTGCGGTGAGATAGTTCTTGAATTGGCCTTTTTGATGGCTAAACAGGAACTATCTCACCGCAACTGCCTTGAGTGTTTTTTGGCAGCTAGTTTACTTGCTCGCGAAGAGCCCGATCAGGACGATCACGAGGATTACGGCGATGATGCAGACGATGGCTCCGGTGAATTTGATGCGTGAGTCGCGGGTGCGCTCGCGCACGTCGTCCTCGGCGGCTTCGAGTTGAGCCACTTCACGCTCAGTTTCGGCGTGCTCGGCCTTATCGCGGGCCAGGGAGCCCGCGAGCGATTCGGTAATCTCGGGATGGTCATGCACCTCGGTCGCCTGCTCGATGATCGACTGTGCGTGCGCGACGTCCGCCTGGGCATTGGCAATAGCCTGCTCTTGCTCTCGACGCGCTTTGTCCTCGGCGGCGATCTTCTCGCGCAGTTCGCGCTGGCGCGTTGCGGCGGCGGCTTTTGCGGTCTGCAGCTCGTCGCGCGCGGCATCGGCCTCGGCAGTCACGGCCTGATGGGCACGCTTGGCGTCGGCGATGGGGGCTTGCGCCTGCTCGACGGCGTGCTCGGCGGCCGCGAGCGAGTGCTCAAGATCGGCGGTGATGTTCGGGACATCTTCCTCGGCTTTGCGCAGGGCATCGGCCGTGTCGGAGATCTGCATCGAAAGCTCGCTGGTGCGCACCGTGTAATTGGCGGGATTCGCCGAAGGATTGCGCTGCAGCTCGGCATACTCGCGGCGCAGCGTTTCGAGTTGAGCGCGCGTGGCATCGACGGTTTGCTGCGCTGCGGCAACGCCGGCGTCGCGCTCGGCTTGCACCTTGTCGCGGATGCGCTTGGAATCCTCGAGGCGTCGAACGAGGCGGTTACCGGTTTCGCGCGAGCTTGCTTCGCGCGCCTCCACGGCATCGAGTGCGGCTTTGAGACGCCGCTCGGTGGCATCGTCCTCTTCTTTTATTTGCTCGAGCTGCGCCTTGAGCTCTGTTGCCTTGGCAGCATGGGTATCGCGGCCGATTTCTGCCGCCGCGGCGGCCTTTTGTGCCGTGTCGATAGTCTGGCGCTGCTCGGCGACGATTTGG
Organism: uncultured Collinsella sp.; assembly: GCA_947002045.1. GTDB lineage: Bacteria > Actinomycetota > Coriobacteriia > Coriobacteriales > Coriobacteriaceae > Collinsella. Next base: position 8,322 of record CAMQJB010000004.1, on the reverse strand, counting down.
TCGTAGCGGCCTGCGATATCCTGACGCGTCTCGAGTTCCTCGCCTTGATCGGCGATGCGCTGCTCAAGTTCGGCCAGGTGAGCGCGGGCGTCCGCGAGTGCCTTCTTTGCGGCGTTCATCTCGCGCATGGCCGAGGCACCCTGGGCGATAAAGGCGCCCACGGCGCTGGCGGTGTTTGAGACGGCGCCTCCCAGATCGCGGCTGGCTGCTGGGGCGTGCAGGGCGGTCGGGTGACCGGCGTTTGCCGTGCCCGCATCGGGCGCCTGTGACGTGGTGATGCTGCCGGTGCCGCCCTCGACTACGGAAAAGCCGGCAGCGTGCGGGTCGACTGCATCGGCACCAATGGTGGGGTGCTCAAGCTGCAGGAACGAGGGCAGGGTGCTGCCTTGGTCGGCAACGGGGGTCTCGCCGGGCACGAAGGTCGAGGCGGCCTCGGCGGCCTCCTCTTCTTCGGCGTCAACATCGGCGTCGGCCACGGCGTCTTTCATCGCTTTGACGGCATCCATCATGGAGTCCATGACGGCATCGAGCTCTTCTTCCGAAGACACCTCGATGGGGCCTTCTGCTTGCGGGGCGGCTTCCTTTTCGGGGGCGTTGTCCTGAGCGTCCGAATCGTCGTTTTGCTCGCCGGCAACTTCTGCCGCAGGGATTTCCGTCGCAGCGCCGTTATCCAGAGTGGCGTCGTCGACGTCGGTATCATTGCAGGTCGCAGCGTCAGTATCTGCGGCGACGTCTGCTGAATCATCAATATGCTGTTGAGTCTGGGGGTCCAGCTCGTCCGTCATAGGCATGTGCTCCTCATCGTTGTTTGTCACCCTATGATAAAGTCTCGCGCCGACATCCCGCGCCCCGCAGCAAAGTTTCAAAACGTGTTCGATGACTCGCTTGGATAGCAAAAATTCGTCCTCTAAATTCAGTTTACGCTTGACATTCCCTTCGCCGAATGACGTTGCGCCGTTCGCCTGCTGCGGTCTTTATTTTTCACTTGAACCCGTTAAAGTTGCATTTCAGCTTTTGGCGCGTGAAGTTGGATACGCGCAGTCGGCGGGCGTGCCCGTCGCGATTTTGAAAGGACTTTGTATGGGACTTTTCACTGGTAAGACCGTGATCGTCACCGGCGGCGGCAAGGCCACGCTCAAGGACGGCTCCGCTGGCTCCATCGGTTACGGCATCGATATCGCTTTTGCCAAGGAGGGCGCAAACCTCGTTATTACCGGCCGCAACGTTGCCAAGCTCGAGGCTGCCAAGGAGTCCCTCGAGGCCGAGTACGGCATCAAGGTTCTGCCTGTTCAGGCCGATGTCTCGGCTGGTCAGGATAACGAGGCCGTCGTCCAGAACGTTATCGACAAGGCGATTGAGGAGTTCGGTCGCATCGACGCCGTCGTCAACAACGCTCAGGCCAGTGCCTCGGGTGTGACCATCGCCGACCACACCATGGACCAGTTTAATCTGGCCATTTATTCCGGTCTGTATGCCACCTATCTGTACATGCAGAAGGCCTATCCGCACCTGAAGGAGACCAAGGGCTCTGTGGTCAACTTTGCTTCGGGCGCCGGCCTGTTTGGTAACTATGGTCAGTGCAGCTATGCTGCCGCCAAGGAGGGCATCCGCGGCCTGACCCGCGTCGCCGCCAACGAGTGGGGCAAGGACGGCATCAACGTCAACATCGTGTGCCCTCTTGCCTGGACTGCTGCGCTCGAGAACTTCCAGGATGCTTACCCCGAGGCGTTCAAGGCCAACGTCCACATGCCGCCGGCGGGCCATTACGGCGATGTCGAGAAGGAGATCGGCCGCGTGGTCGTTCAGCTTTGCGGCCCCGACTTTAAGTACATGAACGGCGAGACCGTCACCCTCGAGGGTGGCATGGGTCAGCGGCCCTAACAGTTACGCGGTTCTACGAACCGCGTAACCAGTTGACGCTGCAAACCCGCCAGAGCGGCAATCTGTCTTTCAACTTCGGCGGCATGACCAGAAGGTCAATGCCGCCTTGTTTCAAGGCACCTTGCTCGCTCTGGCGGGTTTTCGCTGTCGTTGACAAGGCATCGGCGTTACCTTAGCTGTTGGACGTAGTCGTTGGCGACGTTTTTAAATGACTAGTCGTTTAATGCGCCAGTTTCTGTCGAGTCGGTGCTTCTTGCGGGTTGCCCGTATAATGGTTTGCGTATGAACCGCAACCAAGGAGTTCCAGTTTATGGACCAGAGCCTCTTTAAATTCGACCTGATCGCCGAGGACCCGACGACGCACGCGCGTGCCGGCGTACTGCACACCCCGCACGGTGACATCGAGACGCCGATCTTTATGCCCGTGGGCACCAAGGCAAACGTCAAGGGTATTCCTACCGAGACCGTCAAACAGCTCGGCGCCCAGATCGTGCTTGCCAACACCTATCACCTGTCTATGCGTCCCGGCGAGGACACTATCGCCGAGCTGGGCGGCCTGCACAAGTTTATGAACTGGCACGGTCCCATCCTCACCGATTCAGGCGGCTTCCAGGTGTTCAGCCACAACGACGCCGTCAAGCTCACCGACGAGGGCGTGCGCTTTATCGTCAATGACTACGACGGCCGCCACGTGTTCTGGACGCCCGAGGACAACATGGAAATCGCCATGAAGCTCGGGTCCGATATCTGCATGCAGCTGGACCAGTGCCCGGGCTATCCCGCCACGCGCGCCTACGTTGAGCGCGCCGTTGAGCTGTCGAGTATGTGGGCCGAGCGCTGCTATAAGGCGCATACCCGCGATGACCAGGCGCTCTTTGGCATCGTCCAAGGCGGCATGCACCTGGACCTGCGCCTGCGCTCGCTGCGCCATCTGGAGGAGTGCGGCGACTTCCCGGGTTACGGCATCGGCGGCTATTCGGTGGGCGAAGACCACGAGACCATGTTCGAGACGCTGGCGCCGCTGGTTTCCGAGTACATGCCTAAGCACAAGCCGCGCTACCTCATGGGCGTCGGCAACCCTACCACGCTTGTGCGCGGCGTGGGCGTGGGTATCGACATGTTCGACTGCGTGCTGCCGACGCGCACCGGCCGCATGGGTACGGCGTTCTCCAGTGAAGGTCGCCTTAACTTCCGCAACGCGCGCTTTGCGCACGACGACGGCCCTATCGACCCCACCTGCACCTGCCCGGTGTGCACGGGCGGCTACAGCCGTGCGCTCATCCGTCACATGGTCACGCAGAAGGAGATGCTCGGCGGTATTCTGCTGTCGATGCACAACATCTACTACCTGCTCAACCTTATGCAGCGTGCCCGCCAGGCCATTATCGAGGGCCGCTACGGTGCGTTCGTGAGCGACTGGATGAACAGCCCTGCGGCGGTGGATTACTAAGAGCTGCGACCGCTGACCGATGCCTTGCAAGCGCTTGACGCATCGTGGGTACCATACCGAATAGTTGATGTTCGGGCGGGTGTTTGACGCATGGCGTCGACCCCGCCCGTTTCTATTTTCGATAGGAGTAGCCCATGATTAAGAATGAGAACGTGGAGGGCGAGCCCGCCTACGGCGAGACGTACCGACGCGGCCCCGTGGTTATGCGCGGCCCCATGATTCCTAAGGACAATACGTACGCCAACCTATTAGCGCCCGAGGACTCGACCGACTGGTTGCACGCCGACCCCTGGCGCGTGCTGCGCATTCAGGCGGAGTTCGTTGATGGCTTTGGCGCGCTTGCCGAGCTCGGGCCTGCGGTGACCATCTTCGGCAGTGCCCGCACGCCCAAGACCGATCCGCTTTACAAGGCGGCGCGCGCGGTCGGTCGCAAGATCGCCCAGCGCGGCGTGGCGGTTATCACCGGCGGCGGTCCCGGCGTCATGGAGGCAGCCAACAGGGGAGCGGCGAGCGCGAACGGCAAGTCGGTCGGCCTGGGTATCGAGCTTCCGCACGAGCACGGGCTCAACAAATACGTGAACCTCGGTATGGATTTCCGTTACTTCTTTGTGCGCAAGACCATGTTCGTCAAATACAGCTCGGGTGCCATCGTGTTTCCCGGTGGTTTTGGTACGCTCGACGAGATGTTCGAGGTGCTCACGCTGGTGCAGACGCACAAGGTCAAGCGTATGCCGCTCGTTTTGGTGGGAACCGAGTACTGGCAGGGCCTGTTCGACTGGCTCAACGGCCCGGTGATGGACGCCGGCATGATCAGCCCGCTCGATCCGGAGCTGGTGCACATCACCGACGACCTCAACGAGGCCGTCGACATCGCCCTGAGCGGGCTTATGTAGGGCGAGCGTGCTTGTCGTTGTAGTGATGAGAAGGCAAATTGATGCTATTTAACATCAGTCTGCCTTCTAAACTGGGTATACTGATGCAAAAGACGAAGGCGAGGAGGTCGCGTATGTCTACTGCAACGGTTAAGCCTACGACGGTCCGCATCGAAGAGGGGCTCAAGGAACAGGCGACTGAGTTCTTGGATACGGTGGGTCTGAGTCTCAATTCGTATCTGAACCTTGCTGTTCGGCAGTTGGTAAATCAGCGAAAGATTCCTTTTGAGATCATTGGTCGATCCGAAGTTCCCAACGAGGCGACGAGGCGCGCCATGGTGATTGCCGAGGCTCATGAGTTGGGGATTCTGCCAGACGACAGCCCGTCATTCAATAACGCTGATGAGCTTATATCGTTCCTCGATGAGGACTAGCGATGTTTGAGATTAAAGTCGAGGCTCAGTTTAAGGCGGATTACAAACGGACGATGCGCATCCATCCGCAGCTAAAAACTGAGTTTAAGGCAGCAGTCGCAGAGCTTGCAGCTCGCGGCTCGCTTCCCGCGGAATATGGCGCCCATGAGCTTTCAAACCCGGGCGGCAATTACAACGGCCACATCGATTTCCATCTATCCGATGGCTTGGTCGATGTGGTCGTTCTCTACTTGCCGCATAAGACTAATCCTGTGATCCGACTGGTCAGAATGGGCTCGCATGAGGAACTGTTCCGGGGCCCGCAGGGCTGATTGCCGATTTCTAAGTTGCGGTGGAATAGGGATTGATTTGCGGCTGATAAGCCAAAAACAGTCCCTATTTCACCGCAAATGGTAAAGGTGCCCCTAGTGGATGGGTTGGTAGCGGGGGCAGTAGCTGATGGCGATGGCGTCGACGCCTACGTGGGTGGCGATGGTGCAGCCGATGGGGCCGGTGCCGGCGTCTACGTAATCTTGGCCTGCGAGTGCATGGCTGACGAGCTCCTGCTCCTCGGCGGCGCCGGTCGTGAGCACACGCACGCTAGAGCCCGGATGCTCGGTCAAAAATGCGAGGCAATCGGCCATGGTGTTGGCAACGATGCGCTTGGCGCCGCGGCCCTTTTTGATGACCTTGATCTCGCCCGATTTCCACTCCGGCGAAACGGCCAGGCGAATGTTGAGCATCTGCGTGAGCTGGCCGGCGAGTTTGGGCGCGCGGCCGTTCTTAACGAGGTTCTCGAGCGTGCGAGGAATCAGCAGCAGGTGGGCGTCGGGCAGCGTCGCTCGGATCTGCGCCTCGGTCTCGTCCAGGCTGCGGCCGTCCTCGCGCATGGCCAGCGCGTACTCCACCAGCAGGCCCTCGGCAGCCGAGCCGGTGCGCGAGTCGATGCAGCGCACGTCGAGCTCGTGGGTATCGGCGACCTGGCACGCGTTGGCGTAGCAGGCAGACCACTCGCTGCACAGCGAGATAAAGATGGCACTATCATGGCCGTCGGCGAGCACGCGGTCAAAGAGCGCCTTGAACTCGCCGGCGCTCGGCTGCGAGGTGTGCGGCAGCTGCTCGGAGCCGGCCATGCGCGCGACGTACTCCCCGGCGGTAATCTGCACCTGGTCGAGCAGATCCTCGCCCTCGATAATCACATGCAGCGGAATCACGTAAATGCCGAGCTCTTGGGCGCGGGCGGGGGAGATGTCCGACGTGGAGTCGGTTATGATGGCAAAAGACATAATTGCACCTTTCGTTGGGGCGCTTGCGCGCCGCCTTCTGAGAGCAAAGTGCGACAAGTATAGTTGAGTCGTTCCACATTACTAGCTTCAATTGTTGAATAGACAACAGTTTGAAGTGCCGGTGTGGAAATCGTCAACTGGGGAAGAGGAATGCCGATGGAGGCGTTGGAGATAGGCAAACGGCCGGTCGTGCTGTTCGATTTTGACGGCACGGTGGCCGATACGGGCCGGGCGGTGATGACCTCGACGTGCAAGACGCTGGCTGCGCGCGGGTTTTCGGAGGCGCAGATGGGTGATCTGCGCCGCATGATCGGGCCGCCCCTGTGGAAGAGCTTTCACGACTTTTACGGCTTTTCCCGCGAGGAGTCGCTTGTGGTGGCCGACGAGTACCGTGCTTTTTTTTGATGAGCTGGGACCGGAGGAGTATCCCGTGTTCGACGGGGTCCCCGAGTTTCTGGATGGGTTGGCCGCCCGGGGCAAGCGTATGGCCGTGGCGACGTCGCGCATGGAGGCCAAGTGCATCGACATGGTGCGTGAGCTCGGGCTTTCTCAGTTTGAGGCGGTGGTTGGCATGAATCCGCCGCAGGGACGCGAGACCAAGGCCGATTCGGTCCGCGATGCCCTGGCGGCGCTCGGTGCGACGGCCGACGATGCCGTGATGATTGGCGACCGCTTTAACGACGTCGAGGGCGCGCACGCGATGGGCGTGCCGTGCATTGGCATCTATTCGGGCGCGGCGGCGCCGGGCGAGCACGAGGCCGCGGGCGCCGATGCGGTGGTGCACTCGGTGGCCGAGCTTGCTAAACTTTTCGCTATATAAGTATGTGATGTGAGGGGCGGGCACGCTCGCCGCTCATTGGTAAGGAGGTCGTCCATGAATCAGGTGGAGCAGAGCGTTGCCGAGTATGTCGATGAGGTCTGGGAAGATGTCGTCGCCGATATCGAGCAGCTGGTGAGCTATCCGTCTGTGGCCGTTGCTGCCGATGCGGAGCCCGGTGCGCCGTTTGGCCGCCCGGTTCGTGATGCGCTCGATTGCGCACTCGGTATCGCGCAAAAGCTCGGCTACCAGACGAGCGATGACGAGGGCTTTGTGGGAATCGCCGATATTCCGGGTCGCGGCGATAAGCAACTCGCGACTATCTGCCATGTGGACGTGGTGCCCGCCGGCCCCGGTTGGAACACCGACCCGTTTGCGATGGAGCGTCGCGAGGGCTGGCTGCTCGGCCGCGGCGTGATCGACGACAAGGGCCCGGCGGTGTTGTCGCTCTACGCCGGCGCATACCTGCTCAAGCACGGCATTGTGCCGCGCTATACCTTCCGCGCGCTGTTGGGCTGCGATGAGGAAGTGGGCATGTCCGACGTTCACCATTATCTGGAGAACCACGCGAACCCCGACTTTCTGTTTACGCCCGATGCCGAGTTCCCGGTCTGCAATGCCGAGAAGGGCCAGTTTGGGGCGACTTTTGTGAGCCCCAAGATCGACGGTGGGCGCATCGTATCGTGGAGCGGTGCCGAGGCGAGCAACGCCATTCCGTCGCAGTCTATCTGCGAGCTCGCGATTGCCGCCGATGAGCTTCCGGCACCCGTTGAGAACGCCGACCGCCTGGAGATCACGACGCTCGATAACGGGCATGCGCAGATTTTCGCCCACGGCATTGGCGGTCATGCCTCGATGCCCGAGGGAACGATCAATGCTGTCGGCCTCATCGTGGCGTATCTGCGCGAGGCCGAGGACGCGTTTGGCGCCCGTGACGAGCGCCTACTGACGCCTGCCGAGCACGAGTTTGTCAAGTTTCTGGCCTTTGTGCATGCGGACGCCTATGGCCGCGGCCTGGGTATCGATGCGACGAGCCCCGCGTTTGGCCTGCTCACCTGCAACCCCGGCGTCATCCGTGTGGTGGATGGTCACATCGAGCAGGTCATCGACGTGCGCTTCCCCGATAGCACCAGTGCCGATACCATCTGCGAGCAGCTCGAGCCGCTCGTGGGCCGTTTTGGCGTGACGTATCGCGTGGATCGTGCCAAGGTGCCGTTCTCGGTCTCTGCCGACGATCCGGCCGTGAGGGCGCTTATTGATACCTATAACGAGTTCACGGGCAAGCATGCCGAGCCCTTTGCCATGGGCGGCGGCACGTACGCGCGCAACTTTGCCCGCGCCGTCTCGTTTGGCCCCGAGGAGACCGGCCTGGAGCTGCCCGCATGGGGCGGCCAGATGCACGGCCCCAACGAGTGCGCCAACGAGGAACAGCTCAAGCAGGCGCTCAAGATTTATATTGTTGCGATTCTCCGCTTGAACGAACTGGAACTTTAAGGTTACGCGGTTTTCCAATCTAAGTTGCGGTGGAATAGTTCCTAGAATGGGCCATTGGGGGTGCGGACGATTTCTTGGACCGCGCCTAGGCGTATCCAAGCTTCCTGCG
>CAMQJB010000003.1 GCA_947002045.1 uncultured Collinsella sp. | reverse complement strand
GCTGCGGGAACGGCCTGTCCGCCTAATGTGTTCGGCTGAGATCGGAAATCAACCTCATTGCCGTCAATAATGCGGCGCCGTTGAACTCCTTAAGCGGTCTGATCGCGCTATTTACGATATTCTGCACGCTCATATTCCTCATAGACTTTAAGCTCCCACTGCTTGCGTTCGACCTTGGCTACTGAGTCCAGTACAAAACCAGTGGCGAGCGAGAGACCGCATAGAAACATAAAGGCTACAGCAAGGATGGCGGTAGGGAAGCGCGGTACCAAGCCGGTCTGTGCGTATTCAACAATGACGGGAATGCCCAGTATTAGCCCAATGATTGCGAAGATCGCCGCTGTGAGTCCAAAAAACTTAAGCGGCCTGTAGTCCTTAAAGAGCGTGCCGATCATGCTGGTGACCTTGATGCCGTCACTGACCGTGTTGAGCTTCGACACGGATCCTTCGGGGCGGTCACGGTAGACGATGGGCACGTCTTTGATGCGCCAGCGGTGGTCGACGGCGTGGATGGAAAGTTCGGTTTCGATTTGGAAGCCCTCGGAAAGCACGGGGAACGTTTTGACAAAAGGCCTGCTCATAGCTCGATAGCCCGTCATGACATCATCAAAGCTGTACCCATAGATCCACTTGATCATGGCGCGCACCAGGTTGTTGCCAAAACCGTGGAAGGCGCGCTTGTTCTCCTCGGCGTACGTGCCGTTTGAGAGACGGTCGCCTACCGTCATGTCTGCTTCGCCATTGAGGACGGGGGAGCAAAGTGCCGCTGCCGACTCTGCGGGGTAGGTATCGTCGCCGTCGACCATCAAGTAGCAGTCTGCCTCGATGTCGCGGAACATCTGGCGGCAGACATTGCCCTTGCCTTGACGGCCCTCATAGCGCACGATTGCCCCGGCATCGCGGGCAATTCGAGCCGTTCCGTCTGTGGAGTTGTTGTCGTAGACATAGATAGCTGCTCCAGGGAGTTCGCGCTTAAAGTCCTCGACGACCTTTTTGATTGTGAATGCCTCGTTGTAACAGGGGATAAGCACGGCGACGTTGCGGTAATCCATGGTGCTCCTCGGTTGGGTTCAAAACTACAATAGTATAGAGTGCCGGGGCGGCCGAGTTTGTGGGTTCCTTTTATCGTCAGCGTATCGCCGCATTTTCCATGTGCGCGGGGGCTATACTTTCGAGTTGCTAACGAAACGATGTAAGGAGTTGCGTTCGTGACAGAGCAGACTCAGGTTGCGCCCAAGGCCTCGATGCCTCCATCGCACGCCAAAAATGATTTCCAAAAAGATAAGTTCATTCTTGAGCAGCTGGTAACCAAGGATTTCAAACTTAAGTATCGCCGCAGCGTTCTCGGTATCGCATGGTCGGTGCTTAATCCGTTGCTGATGATGGTTGTCATGGCCATTGTCTTTTCGACTATCTTTGCACAAGGTCGCAACGGTTCCATCACTCCCGATATGTACCCGTTGTACCTCATCGTCGGTAACGTCACCTTTTCTGTGATGTCCGACTCTACGACGCAGGCCATGTCTTCTATCTTGGGCGCTTCTTCGCTGCTTAAAAAGGTTAAGGTTCACCGCTGGGTGTTCCCGGTTCAGAAAGTCCTGTTCTCCCTTGTGAACTTTGCACTTTCGCTGGTCGCCGTTGCCCTTGTTATGATTTGGTTTCGCGTCGTTCCCAGCTGGCATCTGATACTTTTGCCGGTCTGCTTGTTCTTTCTTATGCTGTTCTGTATGGGTCTTGGCCTTATGCTTTCGGCACTATCTGTGTTCTTCCGCGATGTCATGCATCTTTGGAGCGTCGTTATCACCGCTTGGACGTACTTTACTCCCATTTTCTGGACCACGGATTTTATTGCGCAGATGCCGCATATTCTTCGCGTGATTATGTACGCCAATCCCATGTATAACTATCTTACGTTTATGCGCGACATCTTTCTATTTCAGCAAAGTCCGACCCCTCTGGTATTTGGTCTTTGCGTTGCCTGGGCTTTGATTTCGCTTGCCATTGGCTATACGATTTTCCACAAGACTGAGCATAAATTCATCCTGTATATCTAAGGAGCTTGCATGTCTGAAACTAATACCGCTGCTCCTGTCGATTACAGCAAGCAGCCCATGGCCGTCGAGGTCAAAGATGTAACGATGATCTTCAATATGGCCTCTGAGTCTCTGGGTAGCCTCAAGGAGTACTTCATTTCTTTGGCGCGCCATAAGCTCTTTTTTGAGGAGTTCCGTGCGCTTAAGAACATCTCGTTTGACGTTCATCGCGGCGAGGTTGTTGGTCTGGTTGGCACCAATGGTTCTGGCAAGTCTACGATGCTCAAAATCATCGCCGGTGTCCTTGAGCCCTCTGAGGGCGAGGTTAAGGTTCATGGCAATATTGCGCCGTTGATTGAGCTTGGCGCCGGTTTTGATCCTGAGCTTTCCGCTCGCGAGAACATCTACCTCAACGGCGCTCTCCTTGGTTATACCAAGGAGTTTATTGATGCAAACTTCGATGGCATCATTGAGTTCGCTGAGCTCAAAGACTTCGTTGACATGCCGCTGAAGAACTTCTCTTCGGGTATGGTTGCGCGCATTGCCTTTGCTATTGCTACGATTACCGAGCCCGATATCCTCATCGTCGATGAGACGCTTTCTGTTGGCGATGTCTTTTTCCAGCAGAAGTGCGAGCGCCGCATTCAGCACTTTATCGAGAGTGGCGACGTCACGGTCTTGTTCGTTTCTCACTCCATGGAGCAGGTTGAGCGTATTTGCCAGCGTGCTGTTTGGATCGAGAAGGGCGACCTGCGTATGGATGGCCCCGTGGATGAGGTCTGCAAGGCATACCACGACCAGTTCAAGTAGGTTATAATTTATTAGCCGTGTGAACTTGTACCCGCTTGGACGTGCGGCTTTATGCTCCATTAGCTCAGTTGGATAGAGCAGGGGACTTCTAATCCCAAGGTCGACGGTTCGAATCCGCCATGGAGCACCAGAGAGTTTTTGAAGACCCGGTTATTGTGCCGGGTCTTTGCTTTTTGGGACGCGTGCGCGTGCAGTGCTCCCTCAACAATAAGTCCGATGCAGCGATGCTGCACCGGACTTTCTACATCCCAGAATGGCTATCAGCCTTTGGCTGTTGGGCTTTTACGCCTCAGTCGGCTCCATACCCAGCTCGTTGCGGACGAGCTCGAAGGCCGCGGCGATTGCCTTGTCCATGTCGTAGTACTTGTAGCCGCCCAGGCGACCGGCAAAGATCACGTCGCCCTCCTGCGCCGCCAGCTCCTCGTACTGCTTGTACAGGGCCTCGTTCTTGGCGTCGTTGATGGGGTAGTAGGGCTCGTCGCCGGGCTTCCAGTCGGCCGGGTACTCGCGCGTGATGACGGTCTTGTCCTGCGTGCCGAACTCAAAGTGCTTGTGCTCGATGATGCGGGTGTAGGGGATCTCACGCTCGGTGTAGTTGACCACGGCCACGCCCTGGTGGTCCTGCTCGTCGAGCGTCTCGGTCTCAAAGCGCAGGCTGCGGTACTCGAGCGTGCCCAGCTTGAAGTCGTAGAACGCGTCGATGGGGCCGCAGTAGATCGTCCTGGCGGCGATATCGGGCTCGGCGGCGGCCAACTCCTTGTACTCCACGCCGCAGCGCACCTCGATGCCCTCGAGCATGTTGGCGACCATCTTGGTGTAGCCGCCCATGGGGATGCCCTGGTAGCGGTCGTTGAAGTAGTTGTTGTCGTAGGTAAAGCGGCAGGGGAGGCGCTTTATGATGCTCGCGGGCAGGTCCTTGCAATCACGGCCCCACTGCTTCTCGGTGTAGCCCTTCACAAGCGTCTCGAAGATGTCGCGGCCGACGAGCGACAGCGCCTGCTCCTCGAGGTTCTGCGGCTCGCCGATTTTCTCGGCGGCCACCTGCTCGGCGATCTTGGCCTTGGCGTCTGCCGGCGTGACGACGCCCGGCCACATCTTGGCGAAGGTGTTCATGTTGAAGGGCATGTTGTACATGTTGCCGTGGAAGTTGGCGACCGGCGAGTTGACGTAGTTGTTGAACTCGGCGAAGCGGTTGACGTAGTCCCAGACGTCCTTCATGGAGGTGTGGAAGATGTGCGCGCCGTAGCGGTGGACCTGGATGCCCTCGACGTCCTCGGTGTAGATGTTGCCGGCGATGTGATCGCGGCGATCGATGACCAGGACCGACTTGCCGGCGCGCTTGGCGGCATTGGCAAAGACGGCGCCCGAAAGGCCGGCACCGACGACGAGATAATCGTACTGGGACATGGATATGCTCCTTTGTATGTCGATTGGACAGTTACAAATGATTCGGGACAAACGCCATTGACTCATTTGCCCCATAGATTAGTGTAGCAGATGCTCTTTCAGCAGCTCCAGCGCGTGGGCGTAGCCCTGCAGGCCCTCGCCGGTGATGGTGGCGAAGCAGGCCAGGCGGGCGTAGCTCACCTGACGGAAGTCCTCGCGCGTCTCGACGGCGCTGATGTGGACCTCAACGGCGGGGATGGCGACGGCTTTGAGCGCGTCCAGGATGGCTACGCTGGTGTGCGTGTAGGCCGCCGGGTTGATGACGATGCCGTCGACCTTGCCGTAAGCCTCCTGGATTTTGTCGACGATGCTGCCCTCGTGGTTGGACTGGAAGACCTCGACCTCGTCAAAGCCCTGCGCGGCGCCTGCCTCCTGGCAGATCTGGACCAGGCGGTCGTAGTTGTCGCTGCCGTAGATGCCCGGCTCACGAATGCCGAGCATGTTGAGGTTGGGGCCGTTGATGACGAGTGCTTTCATGGCTGCTTCCTTTGCGGTAGGTCGATTTGGCAAGGCGGAACGGAAAACCACCACAAAGGTGCCTGTCCCCTTTGTGGTGGTTTAGAGGGCGTCGAGGACGGCGCGGGCGGTGTTGGCGGCGCAGTCGCGCGAGTCGATGATGTAGTCGGCCCAGGCGCGGTAGCGCGGCATGCGCTGCTCGGCGAGCTTATCGATGCCATCGCGGGCGGTGATGGGGCGACCCTTGTGGGCGAGTTCGTCGAGCTTGCGGTTGAGCATCACGATCTGGCTGTTCTGGTGCAGCAGCGGATAGTTTTCGTCGCGCGTGACCACGCCGCCGCCGGTGGAGAGCACCAGGCCACTGCGCTTGGAGATATCGGCCAGCGCCGCCGTCTCCTGCTCGCGGAAGGCCGCCTCGCCGCGCTCGACGATAAAGTCGGCACAGGGCATGCCCAGACGCTCCTCAAGTGCGCGGTCCAAGTCGATGTGCTCGCGTCCCGTGAGCTGGGCGATCTGCTCGCCCACGCGGGTCTTGCCCGAGCCCGGCATGCCGATGAGCGCGATGTTCTGCTCGCGGCGGGACAGGCGCTCCGTTACGTCCAGGATGCGCTCGCGCGGGGTGGCTTTGCCGGTGTAGCGCTCGACAGCTTGTGCTGCTTGTGCCACAAGCATGAGCAGGCCGCCGATGCAGGGGATGCCGCGGCGCTCGGCCTCGAGCATCAGACCCGTGCGGGCGGGGTTGTAGACAATGTCGATGACGCCCTCGAGCGCATCGAGGCCTTCGAGCGTGCAGGGAGCGTCGGGGCAGTGGGGGAACATGCCGGCAGGTGTGCAGTTGACGAGCAGCATTGCATCGGACTGCTGCGCGATGTTGTCATAGTTGACCTCGCTTTTGCGACCTACAGGCACGACGACAGCGCCCAGATCGCCGAGCACCATGCTGGCCGTGGTGCCGGCACCACCGGTGGCACCGAGCACGAGGACCTTCTTACCGACAACCTCTACGCCCAGCTCCTCGACCAGGCACTGAAAACCAAAGTAGTCGGTGTTGTCGCCGCGCAGGCGGCCATCGGGCAGGCGCGTGATGGTGTTGACGTTGCCCATGCGCTCGGCGAGCGGACTCAGCTCGTCCAGGTATTCCATGACGGCGCGTTTGTAGGGGATGGTCACGTTGGTACCTTCCCACTCGTCGCCCTTCATAAAAGCCTCAAGATCCTCGGGCTCGCGCTCAAAGCGCACGTACTCGAGCCCAGCGAGCTCTTTGTAGATGGTCGGGGTGTAGCTGTGGCCCAGCACGCGGCCCAGCACACCGTAGGGACGGATTGCGGCGGTACCGGTCATTTAGAGCACCTCCGTGTAGCTGCCAAAGTAGGTGAAACTCTCGCACACGTCGTCGATCGAGTCGAGCAGGTCGTCGAGGGCCTTGCTGCCAAAGGGGCAGTCCAGGTCAAAGTAGAACATAAACTCAAAGTCGTGGCCGGGGATGGGGCGGCTCTCGAGTTTGATGAGGTTGATGTTGAGCGCGTAGAAGCGCTCGAGCACGCGGTAGAGGGCGCCCGGCTCGTTTGCCGTAGTGATCATGAGCGAGGTGCGGTTGGCACCGGGATAGACGCGCGGCTCGCGGCTGATGACGACAAAGCGCGTGTAGTTGTTGTCCGAGTCCTGGATGCTGGGCTCCAGCACCTCCAGGCCGTAGAGTGCCGCACAGCTGCGCGAGGCGATGGCGGCGACATCGGTGCGCTCGGAGTTGGCGACCATCTCGGCCGACATGGCGGTGTTGGGGTACTTGGTGGCATGCAGTCCGTGGGCCTCGATAAAGCCGGCGCACTGGGCAATGGCTTGGCCGTGGCTGTAGACCTTGCGCACGTCGGCGAGCTTGGTGCCGGGTTTGACGAGTAAGTTGTGATCGATCTTGAGGCGCAGCGAGCGCACGATATGGAAGTCGAACTGTGCAAGCAGGTCGTAGACGGCGTTGACCGAGCCAGCAGTGGAGTTTTCGATGGGCAGCACGCCAAACTCGCAGAAGCCGTCGCGTATGGCGCGCATAACGCCCTCGAAGGTCTCAAAGAAGGCGATATCGGGCACGTCGAAGAGCTTGCACGCGGCGATCTGGCTGTAGGCGCCTTCCACGCCCTGACAGGCAACGCTGGCCGTCTGGGGGAAGGGCGTGTCAAAGGCTGCGGCCGTGGCGCGGGCTTTTTGCGACACCGTGATGCCCTTGAGTTCGTTGATGTAGCGCTGCTGCTCGGCCTTGCTCATGCTCATGAGGAGGCGGAACAGGGCGATGGTCTGAGCCTCGTAGCGCTCGGGCGCGCGGCTGGCGAGGTTGTTGAGTTTGGAGCGCTCGCGGGCGGGGTCAAAGACGGCCTTGCCCATCTCGATCTTGGATTTGGCAACCTCGGTGGCAATATCCATGCGCTCGACAAAGCTGTTGAGCAGTGTGGTGTCGATGCCATCGATGGCCTGGCGAATATCGGCAAGGTCCATGGAGGCCCCTTTCACGTAACGGCTGAGTTGGCAGGCAATCCAGGTGAGTCGGGTTAGAGCTGGGCGGCGTCCTCGAGGAGGGCGTCCCAGATGGCGAGGGCGGCGGCTGCTTCGGCTACGGGGACGGCGCGCGGGACGATGCAGGGATCGTGGCGGCCATGGACCGAGAGCTCGGCATTTTCCATGGCGTCCATGTCCACGGTCTGTTGCTCGCGACCGATGGAGGGCGTCGGCTTTACAGCCATGCGCCACATGACGGGCGCGCCGGTGGAGATGCCGCCTAAGATGCCGCCGGCGTTATTGGACTCGACCACTATCTCACCGGTCTCGGCATCTACGCGGTACGGATCGTTGTTCTCGCTGCCACGCACGGCAGCCACGGCAAAGCCCATGCCAAACTCCACGCCCTTCACAGCGGGAATGCCAAACGCGATTTGCGCGATGCGGTTCTCGATACCGTCGAACATGGGGTCACCGATGCCCGCGGGAAGCCCGTAGATGCCGCACTCCACGATGCCACCGATGCTGTCGAGCTCGTCGCGCGCGGCAAGAATTTCCTCGCGCATGCGACCGGCAGCGGCGGCGTCAATGCAGGGCAGGTCGTTCGTAAGGATCGCCTTGCGGTCGGCCTCGCGATAGACCATGTCGTCCATGGGCAGGTCGGAGATGCCGCCGATCTGCGCCACGTGAGCCATGACCTTGATGCCACGGGCCTCGAGTGCCTGCAGCGCAATACCGCCGGCGATGCATAAGGGGGCCGTTAGGCGGCCGGAGAAGTGCCCGCCGCCGGCGACGTCATGCATGTTGTGGTACTTCACGCGCGCCGGAAAGTCTGCATGCCCGGGGCGGGGCTTGCGGCGCAGCTCGGAATAGTCTTTGGAGCGCGTGTTGGTGTTCTCGATAATCGCTGCGATGGGTGCGCCAGTGGTGTGTCCATCGACTACACCGGCAATGATATGCGCGGCGTCGGCCTCGCGGCGCTTGGTTGCGGTCTCGTCGCGACCGGGGGCACGACGGTCCAAAAAGGCCTGCAGCTGCTCCTGGTCAACGGCGATGCCCGCGGGGATGCCGTCGAGCGAGCAGCCGATAGCAGGGGAGTGCGACTGGCCGAAGATGCTTAAGTGCAAAACGTTGCCAAAGGTCGAGGACATGCTATTCCTCCTCGAGCGTGACCTTGCCGCCCAGCAGGCGGTAGTGGTCGAAGAAATCGGGATAGGACTTGTTGACGGCCTCGGCGCCGTGGATTACGACCTCGCCGGTGGCACGGCTCGCAGCGATGGCGGCCATCATGGCGATGCGGTGGTCGTTGTGCGAATCGACCTCGCCGCCAGTAAAGGCGTCGACACCCTTGATGATGAGGTCGTCGCCGGCAATGCGCACCTGTGCGCCCAGTGCGGTGAGCTCGCGGGTGGTAGTGGCCAGACGGTCGGATTCCTTGATGCGCAGGCGGGCGCAATCGCGGATGAATGTGCGACCCTGCGCCAGCGACGCCACGGCAGAGATAACGGGCACCAGGTCGGGGATGTCGTGTGCGCTCATCTCAAAGCCGGCGAGCTTGTCGGACTGCACGGTAGCGGCGTTGGTGGAGCGCACGATGCGGGCGCCAAAGCGCGAGAGCGCGGCAAGCACGTTGCGATCACCTTGCGCGGAGCTGAGCGACACGCCCTCGACGGTGATGGGGTCGGGGCCGATGGCGCCGGCGCACAGCCAAAAGGCGGCGTTGGACCAGTCTCCCTCGACAGCCACGTTGCCAGGCGTGCGGTACGAGCCGCTGCTCACGCGGAAGTTCGTCATCTCGGGCTGGCCGTCTTTGGCGGGGATACGCTCGACGTTGACCTCGACGCCGAAGGCCTTCATGGCCTGGATGGTCAGGTTGATATAGGGACGGCTCTCGATTAGGCCGGTCACCTGCACGCAGGAGGGCTGGGCCAGAAGCGGGGCTGCCAGCAGCAGGCCGGAGATGTACTGCGAGCTCACATTGCCCGGCAGGATAAAGGTGCCCGGGCGCATACGGCCGCTTGTCTTGAGCGGAAAACCGCCCAGGCCCTGCAGGTCGCAGCCGGCGGCAATAATCTCGTCGGAGAGCGGGGAGAGGGGGCGGGCGCCCAGACGACCCTGGCCCACAAAGGTGGCCTCTGCCCCCAGCGCGCAGGCGACGGGCAGCATAAAGCGGAGCGTGGAGCCGCTCTCGCCGCAGTCGAGCGTGCCGCCGGCAAGTGCCTTGAGCAGGCCGAACTCAATACTCTTCATAGTGGGATGGACTTGGAAGCCGTCCTCTACGATCTCGATGCGGGCGCCCAGGGCCGTGAGGCAGCGCACTGTGGCCTCGATATCGGCGCAGGTCGTGTTGCAGGTCACGTGCGTCTCGCCGTTGGCAAGCGCGGCGCAGATGATGAGGCGATGCGCCATCGACTTGGACGCGATAGCGGGAACGGTGCCCTTGAGCGGGGACGGGGTGATGCGGGCTAACATGCGGAAACGTTTCCCTTCTGGCCGAGGCCCTCGGCAATCAAATCGTGGAAGGTGGAAAGCGGCGTGCGGTCGATGCTGCAGCGGCCAATGCCGTGCGGAATCACCAGGTCGATAGTGTCACCGGCGCGTTTTTTGTCGTGCAGCGCCTCGACAAAGATGGCGTCGGCCGAAAGCTCGCAGCGAGTCTTGAGGCCATGACGGGCGCAGAGCTCTTCGATGCGGCCGGGAAGTTCGGCGTCACAAATGCCGTGCAGCGCTGCGGCACGCGTGATAATGCCCATGCCGATTGACACGCAGTTGCCGTGTCCCAGCTCAAAGTGCTCGCAGGCCTCGACGGCATGTCCGGCGCTGTGTCCAAAGTTGAGGAGCTTGCGCTGGTTGGTCTCGCGTTCGTCGCCAACGACCACGGCGCGCTTGATGTCGATATTGCGGGCGATGATGAGCGCCACGCGAGCCACGTCCTGGTTGAGCAGCTCCAGCGTGAGCGGGGTCTTCTCGAGCTCATCGAAGAGTTCCGGATCGGCGATTACGGCATGCTTGACGACCTCGCCGCAGCCGTCGGCGAACTGCTCGGGCGTGAGGGTGGCCAGGCATCCCACGTCGGCGATAACCACGCTCGGCTGCCAAAAGGCACCGGCGAGATTTTTGCCGGCAGCCAGGTCGATGGCCGTCTTGCCGCCGACCGACGAGTCCACCATAGCGAGCAGGCTCGTGGGGATCTGCACAAACTTACAGCCGCGCATGTAGGTGGCGGCCACAAAGCCGGCCACATCGCCCACGACGCCGCCGCCGAGCGCCACAATCACATCGGAGCGTGAAAGCTCGTGCTCGGCCACAAATTCCAAGATGTTGATGTAGGTCTCGGCGCGCTTGTGTGCCTCGCCGGCCTCGAAGGTGCATATGCTCACCTCGTAGCCTGCGGATTCGAGGCTCTGCTTAACGGGCATCTGGTAGAGGGGGCCTACGTTGGTGTCCGTCACGATGACGGCGCGAGTGCCTCCGGCAGTGGCGCGAACAAGCGGCCCTGCCTGCTCCAGCAAGAAAGTGCCCACGTGAACCTGGTAGGGGCGTGCGGTGTCGATATCGATGGTAATCGCCATAAGCTATGGTCCTTTCGACCTGGCGTGATGGGTGGTCTAGTGAGCGCTCTCGTCGTCGAGTGCACGCTTGATGCGATCGCCCTCGGCAAGGAGATTCTCCAGATAGCGCTGGTTGCGGTCCTTTAGGGCGCGGCTGTAGGCGCCGAGCGATTCGATCAGATGGTCAATCTCGAAGGCGAGCGCATCGGCGTCGTCGATCATGAGCTCGGACCACATCTGCGGATTGAGGTGCGCCACGCGGGTGAGGTCGCGGTAGCTGCCGGCCGAAAAGCCGTGGTGGACCTGAGCGGTCGGGCTCTTAACATAGGCGTTGGAGACGACGTGCGCGAGCTGGCTTGTAAAGGCGATGACGCGGTCGTGCTCGGCAGCGCTCGTTACGCTGAACTTGCCAAAGCCCAGGGGACGTACCATCTCGCGCACCTGGCCCAGGAGCTCCAGCTTAAGGGCATCGTCTACCGCGGGCGGAACGAGCACGAGCGGTGCGCCCTGGAACAGGTCGGCGCGGGAGTGCGCGTAGCCCGAGAACTGGGTGCCCGCCATGGGGTGTGCGCCCACAAAGTAAAAGCCGTGCTCTCGTGCGAGCTCAAAGGCCCGCTCACACACGATACCCTTGACGCCCACAGTGTCGATCACCACGGGGCCCATGATGGCATCGGTGTCGGTGGCGTCGGCGAGTGCCTGGGCGTGCGCCTCGAGCCACTCGATGCATGCCTCGGGGTAGCAGGCCAGCACGATGATGTCGCACTCGCCGAGCGTCTCGTCGTTGAGCTCGCCGGCGACAGTGCCCATGCTGGCGGCCGTCATGACGTCATCGTCGGGGTCCCAGGCCAGCACGCGGACGCCCGCCTGCGCATAGCCGCGGGCAAAGCTGCCGCCGATGAGGCCCAGGCCCACAATGCCGGCGCACTTGGGTCCGCCCTGGTTGACGCGTGCGTTTCTCACCGTACCCATGGGTTACTCCTGAACGGTCTCTTGGCAGACGACCTCGCGGATGGCGCGGATGCGGCGCATGGTGTCGTCGAACTGGTCGGGGGTGAGGGCCTGGGCACCGTCGGACCAGGCGTGGCTCGGGTCGTCGTGGACCTCGATCTCCAGACCGTTGGCGCCGCAGGCAGTCGCGGCGAGCGCCATGGGCTCAACATAGCGGGTGTAACCGGTGGCGTGGCTGGGGTCGGCGACGACGGGCAGGTGCGACAGGTGGTGCAGCACCGGCACGGCGTTGAGGTCGAAGGTGTTGCGAGTGCGGGTCTCGAAGGTGCGAATGCCGCGCTCGCACAGGATGACGTTGTCGTTGCCCTCGCTCATGATGTACTCGGCTGCCATAAGCAGCTCGTCGACGGTGCCGGACATGCCGCGCTTGAGCAGGATCGGGGTCTTGGTCTTGCCGACCTCTTTGAGCAGGGGGAAGTTCTGCGCGTTGCGGGCGCCAATCTGCATGACGTCGATCTTTTTATCCAAGAAGACCTGCACGTCGCGCGGGTCCATGATCTCGGTGACGATCGGCATGTCGAGCTCGGCGGATGCCTCGCACAGCAGGTCCAGGCCGGCGGGACCCATGCCCTGGTAGGCGTACGGGGAGGTGCGGGGCTTGTAGGCGCCACCGCGCAGCATCGTGGCGCCGGCGGCCTTCACGCGGCGGGCGATGCGGATGAGGTTCTCGCCCTCGACGGAGCACGGGCCGGCGATGACCTGAAACTGGTCGCCGCCAATCTTGACGCCGTGCCCGCAGTCGATGACGGAGTCCTCGGGGTGGAACTTGCGGTTGGCGCGCTTGAACGGCTCGGAGACGCGCTGCACGCGCTCGACGACGTCCATGGACTCGAGCAGGAACGGGTCGATCTTGGTCGTGTCGCCCACCAGGCCGATGATGGTCTCGTTCTCGCCGCGCGAGACGTCGGTCTTGAGTCCCTTTTTCTCGATCCAGCTGACGATGTGGCCGACGGCCTCGTCGCTGGCGCTCTGCTTTAAAATCGCAATCATGGTGTGCCTCTCACCTCGATAGATAGCCCTTGCAAAAACGGCCCGCATCGCGAGCCGTTATATGTGCATGAGAGTTTATACTATCTGACTCGCTTTTGCCGCCTAAAGCGCGCCGTCGCGGCGCGTCTCCCACGTAATTGCAAAGCTTTTTCTATTATTTTGTTAGCCCGTGGCGCACTTGGGTATAATGCCTACCGTTCGCCCTATTAGCTCAGGGGATTAGAGCGTCTGCCTCCGGAGCAGAAGGCCGTTGGTTCGAATCCAACATGGGGCACCATCGAACGTAAGACCGTCCGAACCTCGCATGGTCCGGGCGGTTTTTTATACCGACGCGACGTGATGGGACGTGGTATGGCAACAACGGATATCGAGCGCGGACTCTCGACCGCCGAGGTCGAGGAGCGCATCGCCGCCGGTAAGATCAACCGCAACATGGAGCTCAAGACCAAGTCGGTCCGCGAGCTCATCATCGAGAACCTCTGCACGCTGTTTAACTTGATCAACGTGGTCTTGGCGATTTTGGTGTTGCTGACCGGTTCGTTTAAGAACCTGACGTTTCTGTTCGTGGTGTTCTTGAACACGGCAATTGGCGTCATTCAGTCCATGCGTTCCAAGCGGATGGTCGACAAGCTTACGCTGCTCACCTCTAAGAAGGCCATCGCGGTGCGCGATGGCGCCGAGGTGGAGCTCGACCTGGACCAGATCGTGCTCGACGATATCATTCGCCTGGGGCGCGGTGACCAGATTCCCGCCGACGCCGTGGTGGTGTCGGGCGAGGCGCTCGTCAACGAGAGTCTGCTGACGGGCGAGAGCGATCTTATCAAAAAGCAGCCCGGCTCCGAGCTCATGAGCGGCAGCTTTATCGACTCAGGCCTGCTGCGCGCCCGCGTGATCCATGTCGGCGCCGATAACTACGTGGCAAAGATCAACAACGAGGCCAAGTACGTCAAAAAGGTCAATTCCGAGATCATGAACGTGTTGAATGCCATCGTGCGGTTCGCGAGCATTATCATGATTCCGCTTGGTCTGGCGCTCTTTGCTTCGAGTGTGAGCGAGCTGTGGGATGCCGCGGGAACCCCGGGCGATAGCGCGCTTTCTTGGTGTTTCTCCGAGCTGCTGGCCGGCCGTGTGCCTTCTTCGGCGCTGCTGTCCACGGTTGGTGCCCTGCTGGGCATGATTCCGCAGGGCCTGGTGCTGCTGACCTCGTCGGTGCTCGCGATCGCCACGGTGCGCCTGGCGCGTCGCAAGGTGCTGGCACAGCAGCTCTACTGCATCGAGACGCTCGCGCGCGTCGACGTTTTGTGCCTGGACAAGACGGGCACCATCACCTCGGGCCGTATGGAGGTCGAGGGCACCTACCCGCTGCCTGTTGAGGGTGTTGGCTTTGGCGCGGACTCGGACGAGGCGGCTGTCCCCGTCGAGACCACGGTGCTCGACTTTGCGCTTGCCAACGTAGCACGTGCGACCTCGGCAGATGCCAACGAGACCTGCCAGGCGCTGCTCAACTACTACGCCGATCGTCCGGTCGAGGTGTCCGAGCCGCTGTCGGTCATTCCGTTCTCGTCGTCAAAAAAGTGGAGCGGCGCGTCGTTTGCGCAGGGCTCCTATGTGATGGGCGCCGCGCAGTTTGTGCTCTCTGATCGCGCATTTGCTCAGGTCGAGAATCGTGTGGCCGAGCTTGCCGATACCTGCCGCGTACTTGTGGTGGCGCGCGTGGACGGCTTTTCGCCCGATGGCGATATGGTGGGCGAGGCCGAGCCCGTGGGTTTTGTGACTATTCGTGACGAGATTCGTACCTCGGCAGCCGAGACTATCGGCTACTTTAACGAGCAGGGCGTGACCCTCAAC
Source organism: uncultured Collinsella sp. (assembly GCA_947002045.1). Taxonomy (GTDB): domain Bacteria; phylum Actinomycetota; class Coriobacteriia; order Coriobacteriales; family Coriobacteriaceae; genus Collinsella. The sequence continues at coordinate 63,308 of CAMQJB010000003.1, read as the reverse complement.
GTGATCAGCGGCGACGACCCGCGTACGGTGTCGTCGATCGCGCGCGTGGTGGGCGTGCCGGGCGCCGATGCTTACGTGGACGCGACAACCCTCGATACACCGTCCAAGATTGATGCGGCTGTGGACCGTTACCACGTTTTTGGGCGTGTGACGCCGCAGCAGAAGCGCGAGCTCGTACAGGCGCTCAAGCGCCGCGGGCACACCGTGGCCATGACGGGCGACGGCGTCAACGACGTGCTGGCGCTCAAGGAGGCCGACTGCTCCGTGGCGATGGCCGCCGGCTCCGATGCCGCGCGCAATGTTGCCGAGATCGTGCTCGTCGATAACGACTTTGCCTCGATGCCCGCTGTGGTGGCCGAGGGTCGTCGTTCCATCAATAACCTTCAGCGCTCTGCCGCGCTCTTTCTGACCAAGACGCTGTTCTCGATGGGCCTGGCGGCGCTGTGCATCGCGCTGCCGCCGTATCCCTTCGAGCCCATTCAGATGACGCTCATCAACTTCTTCTGCATCGGCGCGCCGGGCTTTGTGCTGGGTCTGGAGCCCAACAACGCCCGCGTGAAGGGGTCGTTCTTGACCAACGTGCTTAAGCGTGCGCTGCCGGCGTCGATTGCGGTCATTTTGGCCGCGGCGCTCGATATCTTTGTGGCGCGCGTATTTGGCTTTAGCCAGCTTACGCTCTCGACCATGTGCCTGCTCACGTCGTGCGCGGCGAGTGTCAGCCTGATCTGGCGCATCTCGCAGCCACTCACGCCCTTGCGCGTGGTGCTTTTCGTGTTTGTCGTTGCCGGTATTTTGACGGGCGTTATCGGGTTCCCGGAGCTGCTGTCCATCGCCAACCTGTCGATGGGCCAGATGGTCATTTTGGCGGTTATCATCGTCTTTACCTGCGCGGTGTTCTTCAAGCTTGCCACGATGATGGACTCGCTTAAGCCCCGTCGCCGTCATGCGGCCACCGGCTTTGGCCGTGGCGTTCGCGTTCGCCTGGGTCGCGGCGGCGGCAAGGTGAGCTCGACGGGATCGACCGCCGGGCGTTTTGCCAAGCGCGTTGCCGCCGATATGGCGCAGCGCCGTGAGGCGCGCACTGTCCGCGAGGCCGAGGCCCGTGCACTCGAGGGCGTGGCCCAGACCCAGCCCAAGAAAAAGAAGGTCACGGGCGCCAAACGCTCGCGTGTGACCAAGTCCGCCCAGGGGATTAAGGTTTCGATGCCGAGCAAGAAGAAAAAGTAACCACGCCTCACAGGGCAGCTAATTTGGGACGGGGCTTTTTTAGCTACCCCCACCGGCAGACACGACAATGTTGGATGATTTTTCTGGGACGGGGATTTAAAAATCATTAGGTACACAATGATTTTTAAATCCCCGTCCCAGAAAAATCATCCCTTATGCTCCGCGAATTGAGGGGTAGCTAAAAAAGCCCCGTCCCAAATTAGCTGCCCTGCGATGTTGAATTGGTGCCTTGCGCTTGTGGGGCCGTGTCGATGTTATGCTCTAACCTCAATTGTTTGAATTGCTTCGGAAAGAGGATGCCGTGATCTGCCCGCATTGCCTAAAGACCATCGAGGACGGCGCCTCGTTCTGCCCCTATTGCAACGCATACGTTGGTCCGGGCGATGGCCCCGAGCATACCGAGTTCGTGTTTTGCGATGGTTGCGGGGCACGCCTGTCCCCGCACGATCGCACCTGTCCCAAGTGCGGGCGCCCCGCCCCGGGCATCCTTTCTAAAGACGCGGCCGCATCCGATTTGGCGGCAGGCCGCACGGCCGGCTTCCCGCGCTTGACGCAGGAGCAGATCGATACTGAGGTGCCCCATGCGCCGGCCTCTGCCGCCGCGGTGCTCTCGGATGCCGCCGATCCCAACGAGACCTGCGTGCTGCCGGCCTTCGATAAGGACTTTGGCATCCCCAAGGTGGATATCCCCACGCCGGTGTCCCTGCGCGATGATGCCCAGCCTAAAAAGCAAAAGCCCAAGCGCAAGGTCCATCCCGACGAGGATGCCTATCACAAGCACAAGCGCCATATCCCCAAACCGCTCATCGTCATCGCGGTGCTCGCCGCCGTGTGCGGTGGTGCCTATTGGTTTGTGACTGCCGATCCCATGGGCGTCATGCCCGGCTTCTACGACCAGTTTGGCCAGGCAGCCAAAACCACCTTCCCGTCGCGCCAAAAGGGCGAGGCCACCGACAAAGAGCCCAAGCAAGAGGATGCGTCCGAGGTTGTTCAGGAGGAGACCGTCTTAACCGACGACCAGCTCTACACCAGGCTCGACGGCCTGTACCAGACCATCGTGTCGTACAGCGACGATGACCAGATCGGCGAGGTCATCGATTCGTTTAATAACGGCTATCTGCGCACACCGCTCTCCACCCGCCAGGAGCTGTCGCAGAGCGCCTATGCCTTGCGCGATCAGATTAAAAAGACCCAGGATGAGCTCAACAACCTCAAGGTTCAGGACGACACGGTCTATGCTGAGGACATCGATCATCTAAAGCAACTTGCCCAGTGGATGTACGAGCGTGTCGACGTGATCTGCCAGAGCTGGGATATCTCGCTGTCCATTCCCGACGGCGAGTCGCTAAGCGCTCGTCAGAGCGAGATCCTGGCGCCCATCGCACAAGGCGGCAACAGCGCGCTTAACCAGTACGACGCCAACGTGAGTGCATGGAGGCCGCAGCAACGTTCGTAATTTGTTGCCCTCCGGCGGCATAACCTGCGTGCGCAATTGATGGAAGCCCGTGCTTATTGCTACAATTCGTACAAATATGCTTTAAACGCACGAGGAAGGAACCACATGTTTGGTTTTAAGAAAGAGCTCTATACGCCCGAGTACCAGCTCGTCGGTGACGAGTGCGCGGTGATCGAGACGTCGAAGGGTACCATCAAGGTCAAGTTTGACGGTGAGGGCGCCCCCATCCATGTGGCGAACTTCTGCGAGCTTTCCACTATGGGCTTCTATGACGGCCTTAAGTTCCATCGCTACGTGCCCGGCTTTGTGATCCAGGGCGGCGACCCCAATACCCGCGATATGTCCGGCGCCGACGTCGCTGCCGGCCTTGAGGGCCCCGACGGCATGCCCGGTACCGGCGGCCCCGGCTACTGCATCAAGGGCGAGTTTGCCACCAATCCGCGTAATAGCCATGTTGACGGCGCACTTGCCATGGCCCGTTCCATGGATCCCGATTCCGCGGGCTCGCAGTTCTACTTCTGCCTGGGTGCCCAGCACAACCTCGATTCGGGCTATACCGTCTTTGGCACCACGATCGAGGGCCTCGACGTCATCTCGCAGCTGCGCGCCGGCGACGAGATCGTCCACGTCGAGATCGTTCACGAGTAAAGGGGACTTCCTTGAATAGCCAGCTGATCCAACAGGGCCGCGCCGCTTATCGCGCGGGTGATTTTTCCGCTGCCGCCCAGATGCTTGGTGCGGCAAAGACTCCCAACGAGATCATGGGTGAGGCCGACCACCTGCGCGGCAACGCCCTGATGCATCTGGGCATGTACGCCGAGGCCGCCGAGGCCTACGCCGCCGCGCTCAACGACGGCACCTATGGCAAGCGCGGCGCCCTGCTCACCAACCGCGGCAAGGCGCTCGCCGCGGTGGGCGACTACACCACGGCTGCCCAGGCGTTCTCTGCAGCTACCCAGGACGCCTCCTACGCCACGCCTTTTAAGGCCTACCTGGGTCTGGGCAACGCGCTGTTCCAGTCGGGCGACTATGCCAACGCCGGTACCGCCTTCCGTCAGGCTGCCATCGACGGCGCCAACCCGGCTCCTGCCGCCGCCCTCGGCGATCTGGGCCGCTGCTTCATCAAGCTCGGCCGCCCCGCGGACGCCGTTGAGACCTACCGCACGGCTATCGACTTTGCCGGCCCGCGCGACGATACGCGCGCCCTCAACGCCGGCATGGGCCAAGCGCTTTCCGCCGCCGGCCGTCCCTCCGATGCGCTCGATGCCTTTAACGCCGCTACCGCCGACGGCATCTACCAGCTCACGCCCGAGCAGGCCGACGAGCTTGCCCGCGTGCACGACTCGCTCGCCGCGCTTTCGGCCCAGACGGCCATGTCCACGGCCCCGGCTCCCGCGATGGACGCTCCCGCTGTCGATCCGCTCGATCCCACGGGCGCGACCGGTCAGTTTATGCCCGACCCCTCTGACACCGGCTTCTTTACGCTGTCCGAGTCCGAGATGGTCCAGCAGGACCGCAAACAGGCCAAGGTTCGTCGTCGCCACCGCCACACGGGTCTTAAGATCTTCCTGGTGCTGCTTCTGCTCATCGTGATCGCTGCCGGCGGTCTTGGCTATGCTTATACGCGCGGCATGGGCTACCCCTCGCAGGAGTCCGTCATCACCGACCTGTTCCAGGCTGCCGGTGACGGCGATACCGCCAAGGCCGAGTCCTGCCTGGCCTCGAGCCTGTCCGAGGACGCCAAGGCGATGATCATCTCCTCGATCCCGCAGGGCGCCACCGTCTCCATCGAGGGTATGGATCAGTCCATGACCGAGACCACCGCCAAGGTGAAGGCTTCGCTGTCCAAGGGCGGCGAGCAGGAGTACACCGTTAAATTCGTGCGCTCCGACAACCATATCGGTTGGGCCGTTTCCTCCTTCGATATCGATTTCTCGGCCGCTGACAACCAGTAGTGACCTTATGAGATTTGGCTCTGCCCGGCGCTTCACCGCAAGTGAGGTGCCGGGCTTGCGCTAGTATGATGGGCTAGTAGTTTTCCAGCAATCATCCAACACATCAGGAGTTGCGTTGTTTTCTTTGATGGATATGTTCTTCGGTAGCTATGCGGGCGATCTTGCCATCGACCTCGGCACCGCCAATACGCTCGTCTCCGTGCGCGGCAAGGGCATCGTCATCCGCGAGCCCTCCGTTGTCGCTATCGACAAGAACGACGAGCGCATCCTGGCAGTCGGCATCGAGGCCAAGCGCATGCTCGGCCGTACGCCCGGCAACATCGTGGCCGTTCGTCCCCTTAAGGACGGCGTCATCGCCGACTTCGATGTCACCGAGGCCATGCTTCGCTACTTTATCGACAAGGCTTCCGAGAAGCGCTATCCGTGGACTCCTCGTCCGCGCGTCGTCGTCTGCGTTCCCTCCGGCGTCACGTCGGTCGAGAAGCGCGCCGTCTTTGAGGCCACGATCCAGGCAGGCGCTCGCCAGGCCTATCTGATCGAAGAGCCCATGGCGGCCGCCATCGGCGCCGACCTGCCCGTCGAGGAGCCTACGGGCTCCATGGTCATCGATATCGGCGGTGGCACCACCGAGGTCGCCGTTATCGCTATGGGCGGTATTGTCGTGTCGCAGTCTATCCGCATTGCCGGCGACGAGTTCGACCAGGCTATCCTCACCCATGTTCGCGATGCCTACAACCTGGCTATCGGCGAGCGCACGGCCGAGGACATCAAGATTAAGGTCGGCTCCGCCGTGCCGCTCAAGGATGAGCTCGACGTCGAGGTCAACGGCCGCGACGTTATCACGGGCCTGCCCAAGACCGTGCGTATCGAGAGCGAGGAGATTCGTCGCGCGCTCAACAAGCCGCTCGACGAGATGGCCAAGGCCGTTAAGGACGCTCTGGACGCCACGCCGCCCGATCTTGCCTCGGACCTTATGTACTACGGCATTCTGCTGACCGGTGGCGGTGCGCTGCTGCGCGGTCTCGACGTGCGCCTGCGCGACGAGACCGGCGTTTCGGTCAACGTCAGCCCCACGGCGCTCGATAACGTCGTAAACGGCTGCGCCCGCGTGCTCGAGGCCAACGCTTTTGACGGTGGCTTCGTCCAAACCAATGCTTAATTTCCAAAAGGTGGATTCCATTTGGCACGATCTTCGGGTTTCTCTCCAAATCTGAATACCAAGCGACAATCAACGGGTATGCGCCCGTTGATTGTTTTCAGCCTGATTTCGGTGTTGCTGCTCACGTTTTATATCCGTGAGGGTGAGGCCGGGCCGATTCATGCCGTGCGCTCGGGTGTAACGACGATTACCTCGCCGGTGCGCTTTTTGGGCTCGGCCGTGGCGGCTCCCTTCAACGCGATCGGCAACGTGTTCTCCAACCTCACGGCTTCGCAGGAGTCGCTCGCTGACCTCAAGAAGCAAAACGAGGTGCTGACCTCTAAGGTCGCTGAGCTTTCCGAGGCTCAAAAGACTGCCGAGCGCCTGGAGGGCCTGGTCGGGCTGCAATCGACCTACAACCTTAAGTCGACTGCTGCTCGTATCGTCGGTGCGTCGGGCGATGCCTGGACCTCGACCGTTACCATCGACAAGGGATCTGCCGACGGCCTTACCATCAACATGCCCGTGACGAGTTCTGCCGGTGTTATCGGCCAGATTATCGAGGTATCGGCCAAGACCTCTACCGTGCGCCTGATTGGTGACGAGAACTCGGGCGTGTCGGCCATGGTGCAGGACACGCGCGCCCAGGGCATGTTGCAGGGTCAGGCTGACGGTACGCTGCGTCTTGAGTACGTGAGCGTCGACTCCGACGTGAAGGTGGGCGACATCATCGTGACCTCGGGCATCGGTGGCGTGTTCCCCAAGGGCCTGCCGCTCGGCACTGTTTCCTCGGTGGAGAAGTCGGCCAACGATGTGTATTACACCATCGTCGTACGTGCCCAGACCACGGCAGAGAATAACGAGGAGGTGCTCGTCATCACCTCGTTGACCGACGAACAGTCGGCCTCGGACGAGGACGTGAGCACCGCTAATAGTACGCCGCAGGGAACGTCGCGCGATGCTGCGACCAAGACGAAGGACGAGAGCTCGGATGACAGTTCCGACACGTCCGAGACGACCGATTCCGGCTCGAGCGAATAGGGGGCATGTCCATGGATCTACACGAGCAGGGGGCGAGCTCCAGTACGTTTGTAATCGCCGCCATTGTGTGCGTACTGCTGCAGGCAGGCCTGGCGCCGCAGATCTCCATCGCGGGCGGTCGCTTTAACTTTATGATTATCCTGGTGTGCCTGAGCGTGTTCTCAGGCGATCCCACGCGGGCTGTCGTCTGCGGTTTTTGCAGTGGCCTGTTCTATGATCTTTCCGCCGCCGTTCCGGTGGGCGTTATGTCGCTGCTGCTGACGGTGGGCAGCTTTGCCCTGACACACAGTGCCGCCGGTCAGACGGGCGGCACCCCGAGCGCTCGCGGCATCACGGTGGGCGCCTTTGCGCTTGCCATTAACGTGATCTACAGCATTATCTTGCTGTTTATGGGACTGGAATCGAGTTTTGTCGTGGCGATCTTTGGACATGCCCTGCCGTCTTCGATCCTGACGGGTCTGGTTGCCATCCCGTTCTTGATGTCCGGTGTCGTGCCGCAGTCCGGTTACGGATTCTCCGCACGCGGTGGTCATCAGACGGGCATGCGCTTTAAGCCCAAGACCCGCAAACTCAAATAGGGGAGGCCCGTAGATGTCTTCCCAGATGACGGTTATCATCGCCGGTATCGTGCTGGTCGTGGCCATTGTGGTCGCGCTGGTCATCATGCGCCGCGGCGATTCCCGTTTTACCTACGACACGCAGCATGGAACGGCCCCGCGCGCCACTGAGGGCGAGGGCAATACCGCTGCGACCGCCTTCAAGGGTCGCTTCTCCATCCTCACCGCCGGCGTGGGCGCGATGTTTGCCGCGCTCGCCGTCAAGCTGTGGGGCATGCAGATGGTCTCGTCGGACTACTACGACAAGCAGGCCAAGAGCAACCAGACCCGTACCGTCACCACGCCGGCTGTGCGCGGGCGAATCCTTGATCGCAATGGCGTGGCACTTGTGCAAAACCGTCCTTCACTTGCCGTCGTTGCCTATCGCGACTTGGCCGATGACACCGTGCTGGTGCGCCATCTTGCCAACGTGCTCGGTATGCCCTACGTCGCGGTGCTGCGCAATATCCAGGACAATTCCGAGGGCGCTCAGAGCCTGCATACCATCGCGACGGACGTGCGCCGCTCCACGGTTGCCTATATCAAGGAACATGCCGGCGAGTTCCCGGGCGTGAAGATTGCCGAGCGCACCGAGCGCCAGTACCCGTACGGCGAGACGGCCTGTCACATTTTGGGCTATACCGGCACCATTACCTCCGAGCAGCTCGAGGCACAGAACAAGAAGGCTTCGGGCGATAACGATAGCGCCGCCGGTCAGATTACGTACCAGTCGGGCGATATCGTGGGTCAGGCGGGCGTCGAGAGCTACTACGAGAACTTGCTGCAGGGTATTCGCGGCGAGCAGACGGTGAAGGTCGATGCCTCGGGCAACGTGACCGGTCAGGCCGGCGCCGTGCCCGCCAAGGCCGGCTCCGACATTAAGCTCACGCTTGACCTCAAGATTCAGCAAGCCTGCGAGACGGCGCTTGCAAGTGCCATTGAGCTCGCTAAGACCACAGGCCACAGCGACGCCGGCAACGGTGCCGTGGTGTGCCTCGACCCCAATAACGGCGAGATTCTGGGCATGGCCAGCGAGCCAAAGTTCGATCCTTCGGTGTTTATCGGCGGCGTCTCCAACGATGTTTGGACCGAGCTCAACGATGACGAGGGTTCGCATCCGCTGCTCAACCGCGCTATTAGCGGCCAGTACATGTCGGCTTCGACCATCAAGCCGCTTTCGGCGTTGGCCGGTCTTGAGTTTGGCACGTACACGTCGACCCAGACGACCAACTGCACGGGCTATTGGACGGGCTTGGGCAAGTCATGGGGCAAGCGTTGCTGGCTTCAATCCGGACATGGTGTCATGACGCTGCAGTCCGGTATCGCCAACTCCTGCGACCCCGTGTTCTACGATATGGGCAAGGCGTTTTTCTACAACGACCAGCATCCCGAGGGCCTGCAAGAGGTCTTTCGTCGCTGGGGTCTGGGCAAGACCTGTGGTATCGATCTGCCGAGTGAGGGTGCGGGACGCATTCCCGACGCCGAGTGGAAAGAGTCGTACTTTACCGATGCCTCGGCCGAGGACCGCAAGTGGAATGCCGGCGATATGACCAACATTGCCATCGGCCAGGGCGACATCCTGGTGACGCCCCTGCAGATGGCGTGCGCCTATATGGGTCTTGCCAACGGCGGCAAACAGTACGTGCCTCACGTGTTTTTGTCAGCCGTGTCGCGCGATGGCGACGGCGATGCCTATAAATACAACGGCAAGGGCAAGAAGAAGCGCCTGGAGGCCAAGATCAACAGCGATTCGGATTTGGCTCTTGTCCGCAACGGCATGCACGATGTGATTTACTCCGCGTCGACTTCGACCGCCGCGCACTTTAACTCCCTGACCCCTACGGTCTACGGCAAGTCCGGCACGGGCGAGAAGAGCGGCGAGGACGATTACGCGTGGTTTTGCGCCTACGCGCCGGCCGATGACCCTAAGTACGTGATTGCCACTATCTTGGAGCAGGGCGGTGGCGGCTCCGATACCGCGTTGCACGTCGTGCGCGATGTCCTCGGTGCGATTTATGACGAGCCCGACACGTCGACGGCCACGGGCGATTCCTCGGTTCGATAGGAGGTTGCGATGGACTTTTCGCCGGCGGACCTGTTCCGCTCAACCAAAACCGGCTCTCGCAGCAGCCTGGACCGCGTTAACAAGCAGCTCTCGGCTTCGCGCGGCACGTTCCGCCAGAAGGTACACATCGGCGTGCTGCTGGCTACCGTCGCGCTCGTTGCCTATGGCGCCATCATTATTTGGTCGGCGTCGCAGTTTAAGGCCGATGCCTCGTTCTCGCGCCACCTGCTGGGCATTGGCATTGGCGCGGTGCTGGCGGTGCTCGTTTGGCGCACCGACCTGCGTGGCATTTCCAACTTTTCGACGGCTCTGCTCGTCGTCGATCTCATCGTGATCTTCTCGCCTAAGATTCCGGGCCTGTCCTACACGGGCGGCTTGGGAATGACGGGTTGGATCAAGATTCCCGGTATCGGCCTGACCTTCCAGCCCGTTGAGCTTGCCAAGCTCATCACCATTTTCTTTATGGCCACGCTTGGCTCGCAATACAACGGCCGCATCGATACCGTTCGCGACTACATTAAGCTCTGCGGTATGCTGTCCATTCCGTTCTTGGCCGTCGTCGCCATGGGCGACCTGGGCTCGGGCCTGGTCGTGCTGGTCTCGGGTGCCATCGTCATCTGCATGAGCGGTGCACGCCGCGAATGGGTGCTGTCGACCTTGGCCCTGCTGGTTGGTTTGATTGCGCTCATCTTGGCGCTCGACTCGGTCTTTGATTCGCTCCTTGGCCACGACGTGCTGATCAAGCAGTATCAGATGAACCGTCTGACAGTCTTCATCAACCCCGACAAAGCCGATTCGGATGATGCCTACAACCTGCAGCAGTCGCTCATTGCCGTCGGCTCGGGTGGCTTCTTTGGTAAGGGCCTGGGCCACGCGACTCAGTCGGCCGGTGGCTTTCTACCCGAGTTCCACACCGACTTCGTCTTCGCCTTCCTGTCCGAGACGTTCGGCTTCTGCGGCTCCTTTTTGCTCCTGTGCCTCTACGTGCTGCTGATCTTCTCGACGATTCGCGTCGCCTTTAAGTGCGAGTCACTGTTCTTGCGCCTGTCGTGCGTGGGTATCGTCGGCATGTGGGCGTTCCAGACCTTCGAGAATATCGGCATGTGCATTGGCATGATGCCGATTACCGGTATTCCGCTGCCGTTTATTAGTTTTGGTTCGTCGTCGATGATGATTCAGTTGCTGACGGTGGGTATCGTACAATCCATATGGCGGCATCGTTCGGGCGCCGCGTAACCGCTGGAGGGGTTTGCCATGAAGATTCCCGTAGATAAGTTGACCAGCGCTTTTAAGATGGGCGCGTCTGTTAAGAAGGATTCCGATACACCGGTGCGTGTCTCGGTTTACCTTGATTCGACCGCGTCTCCCTTTTTGGTCGAGACGGTGCGCGATGCCTTTGTGCCGCAGACGACTTCGGGCATTGTGCGTGTTGATCGCCTGGGGGAGGACCGTATCGTTCCCAAGGCCGATACCGACGTGGTGTTGGTCCTCTCGTGCGGATCCGACCGCCTGGAGAGTGCTGTGCAGGAGCTCGTGATTGCCGGCGCGCCCGTGTGCGTGCTTGCCGAGTCCGCCGTCGAGGTGCCGTTCGTTGAGGAATCTACGCCCATGCTCGGCGTGGTGGCGGCGACCGATAAGACCTATCTGCTCGAGACGCTTGCCCGCTGGATCCTCGATCGTACGGACAAGGAGACGGCTTTTGCCGCCAACTTTGCTTTTATGCGCATCGCGGCGGCAAATCGCATCATTACCTCGTGCGCGCTCACCAACATGGCGACGGGCGCCTTGGTGTTTTTGCCGGGTGCCGACTATCCCGTGATGGCGCTGGCGCAGGTGGGCATGCTCTTTGAGCTGGCGGCCATTTTTGGACGCGGCATAAAGCCCGAGCGCGGCTACGAGGTCGCGGGCGTGCTCGCCGGCGGTCTGGTGATTCGCGCCGTCACCCGCGCATTGGTGAAGCAGACGCCGCACATCGGCTTTGTCGTTAAGGCGCTTACCGCAGCCGCGGGTACCTATGGCATGGGCCGCGCGCTCGTGTCGCTCTACGAGCGCGATGTGGACTACAGCCGCGCCAACGAGGTCGCTGCTGCCACGTTCTCGCGCGTTCGCGACCTGGTGACCACGGTCTCCGGCGCTACCCGTTCTATGGCGTCCTACCAAGACGCATCCGATCTCGCTGCTTAGGGGTTTTCTGTTGCGCGTTCCATATCAAGACTGTTTTCATCTGATCGAGCCGCTGCTCGCCAAGGTCGAAAAGCCGAGTCGCTATATCGACCACGAGTGGGGCACGCTCTCAAAGGCCGATGCCGACTATCGCTGCTGCATGATCTATCCAGACGTGTATGAGGTCGGTCTGCCCAACCAGGGCATCGCCATTCTCTACAACATCCTTAATCAGGCCGAGGGCATTTCCTGCGAGCGCGGCTACGTGCCGTGGCCCGATATGGGCGATGCCATGCGCGAGGCGGGGATTCCGCTGCTGTCGCTCGAGGGCGCAGCGCCCGTGGCCTCGTTCGACATCGTCGGCATGCACGTGCCGCACGAGATGGCCGTGACGAACTTCCTCGAAGCGCTCGATCTCGCCGGCATTCCGCTGCTGGCTGCCGACCGTACCGAGGACGATCCCATCATCGTCGCCGGTGGTCCCTCGGTGTATAACCCCGAGCCGTACGCTGCATTCTTCGATGCCATCCTCATTGGCGAGGGCGAGGAGTCACTGCTCGAGATCTGCCAGCTGCATCGCCGCTTGCGCGACGAGGGCGTCTCGCGCGCTCAGATTGTCGAGCAGCTCGCGACGGTCGCCGGTACCTATGTGCCGTCTCTGTATGAGGTGCGCTATGACGAGCCCTGCACGCCGCATGGCTATACCGTGCCGCGCGAGGGCAAGGGCGTCCCACCGGTAGTCTACAAGCGTGTCGTCGAGGACTTTGGTGCCACCAATCCGCTTCCTCAGTCGTGCGTGCCGTATGCGCAGCTCGTCCATGATCGCCTGTCTATCGAGATCCTGCGTGGCTGCGCCCGCGGCTGCCGTTTTTGCCAGGCAGGCATGACGTATCGTCCGGTACGCGAGCGCTCGGCCGATCAGATCGTGTCATCGGTGATCCAGGGCTTGGAAAAGACTGGCTATGACGAGGTGTCGCTTACCTCGCTTTCGACGACCGACCACTCCTGTATCCGCGACGTGCTCGGTAGGCTCAACCGTCGTCTGGAGGACACGGGCATTCGCGTGTCCATTCCCTCGCAGCGCTTGGATTCGTTTGGCGTTGATATGGCCGAGTCGGTCGCTGGCGAAAAGAAGGGCGGCCTGACGTTCGCGCCCGAGGCGGGCAGCCAGCGTATGCGCGATATCATCAACAAGAACGTGACCGAGGAGGACTTGGATCGCGCGGCCAAGGCAGCCTTCGAGGCCGGCTGGAACCGCATGAAGCTCTACTTCATGATGGGCCTTCCCGGCGAGCGCGACGAGGACATCGTGGCTATCGCCAATCTGGCCGATCACGTGCTGGAGCTTGGCCGCTCCGTGGTGCCCAAGTCGCGCCGCGGGTCTATCTCGGTGTCTATCTCTGTTTCGGTGTTCATCCCCAAGGCGGCAACGCCCTTCCAGTGGTGCCCACAGCTCGATTACGACGACGTCAAGCGCCGCCAGAAGCTACTCATCACGAGCGTGCGCAACCGCGCCGTTCGCGTACACTACCACGATGCGGAGACCTCGCTCGTCGAGGCCGCGCTGTCCCGCGCCGGTCGCGATATGACGCCGGTCATCATCGACGCCTGGCGTGCGGGCTCGCGCTTCGACGCCTGGGTGGAGCACTTCTCGCTCGACAACTGGAAGGAGGCCGCTGCCAAAAACGGCATCGACCTCAACGAGCTGGTGCACCTGCCCTACGAGCTGGACTGGCGCCTGCCCTGGGAGCACGTGAGCCCCGGCTGCTCGCGCGGCTTCCTCGAGCGCGAATACCGCCGTTCGCTCGAGGGCGTCACGACGCCCGATTGCACCCGCACGTCGTGCACCGGCTGCGGAATCTGTCCCACGCTCCACGCCAAGAACGTATTGATGGGTGATCGCGCATGAGTGAGCGCTTGACCGACAATCCCACGCTCTTTAGGCTGCGCGTTCGCTACGGCAAGCGTGATCGCCTTAAGTATTTGGGCCATCTGGAACTAATCCATACCATTGAGCGCATCGTGCGCCGTGCGGGCCTGCCCTATGCCGTGACGCAGGGTTTCTCGCCGCATATGCGCGTGGGCTTTTCGTCGGCGCTGCCCGTGGGCACGTCGTCGACCTGCGAGTGGTATGACCTGTTTATGACCGAGTTCGTCGCGCTTGACGAGGCCTTTGAGCGCCTGGCCGCGGCGTCCCCGGCAGATTTGGCACCCATCGAGGCCGCCTACATCGACGTGCGCTCGCCGGCGCTGACGGCTCAACTTACGCGTCTGTCGTACCGCATCGACTTGCACCTGGACCCCGAGGTCCCCGTGAGCGCCGACGAGGTGCGTGCTGCGATCGACACGCTGCGCGCGGGTCATGGCATTGACTATGCGCGCGGCAAAAAGAGCAAGCGTCTTGATCTGGACCATACGCTCGTTGGCTATGAGCTCGCGGCGGGGGAGCGTGAGGACCATCTGGTGCTCATGCTCGACACCCATGCCGATAACGAGGGCTCCATGCGTCCGGAAATTTTGCTTTCCGCAGCTGATGTTTTGTTGCAGGGCTTGACCCCGGGCGTCGATGCACCTATTGTTTCCACCGGTATGCAAGACCTCGTGACCATCTGCTCCTACGATGTCGAGCGTCAGAATCAAGCATGCGAGGACGACGAGGGCCGACTCGTCAGCCCCATACCTGTGCGAACTTGTGGATTTGCTCCACATACTCGTTGACGGGGGTATTATCGCCTGCTACTATATTCGGCTGTTGCACTAACTGATGCATGAAGGGCAAGTAAACATGTACGCAATCGTTAACACGGGCGGCAAGCAGTACAAGGTCGCCACCGACGATGTCATCACCGTCGAGAAGATCGAGGGCAATGAGGGCGATAAGATCACCCTGCCGGTTATCTTCCTCAACGATGGTAAGAAGATCGTCACCGATCCCGACAAGCTGGCCAAGGCCAAGGTTACCGCTCAGATCGTTGAGCAGTTCAAGGGCGAGAAGCAGCTGGTCTTCAAGTTCCACAAGCGTAAGCGCTATCGTCGTCTGAAGGGTCACCGTCAGCAGCTCACCAAGCTGAAGATCGTGAAGGTTCAGGCTACCTCCCGCGCCAAGAAGGCTGTCAAGGCAGAGGCTGAGGCTGTTGCCGAGGCTCCCGTCGCCGAGTAGATTACACTCGTAACGAAAGAGTAGGTATACACAATGGCACACAAAAAAGGACTCGGTTCCTCCCGTAATGGCCGTGACTCCCGCGGTCAGCGCCTTGGCACGAAGCGCTATGCCGGCCAGACGGTAACCACGGGCACGATTCTCGTCCGTCAGCACGGCACGCACATCCACCCGGGTGAGAACGTTGGCCGTGGCAAGGACGACACGCTGTTCGCGCTGGTCGACGGTACCGTTGAGTTCCACAAGGGTATCAAGCACAGGGTCAGCGTACGCCCGCTCGCGAACGCGTAATTCACCCTTCATAGAGCACATATGTGGGAGGCACTTGAGTTTTAGGATTCAAGGGTCTCCCTCTTTTTTGTAGGAGGCGATTCTGTTGTCACAGTTCACCGATATCAGCCGAATTAACGTTTGCGGCGGCGACGGCGGAGCCGGATGCATGTCGTTTAGGCGCGAGGCATTTGTTCCCAAGGGCGGCCCCGATGGCGGCGACGGCGGTCGTGGCGGCAACGTCGTCATTCAGGCCGACGCTCAGCTGTCCTCGCTGATCGATTACCGCTTTAAGCATCACTTTCGTGCTGAGCGCGGAACGCATGGCCAGGGTGCCCGCCGCAACGGCAAAAGCGGTGAGGACCTGATTTTGAAAGTCCCCATGGGCACCGTAGTCCGCGAGCTCGATCCCGAGACGCAGACCCCGATGTTCGAGATTGCCGACCTGGTGCACGACGGCGAGCGCGTTGTCGTGGCGCCCGGTGGTGCTGGCGGTCTGGGTAACACTCATTTTGTGACGTCGGTGCGCCGCGCGCCCGCGTTTGCCCAGCTCGGCGAGCCGGCTGAGGAACACTGGATCGAGCTCGAGATGAAGCTTATGGCCGATGCCGCGCTCGTGGGCTTTCCCTCGGTGGGTAAGTCTTCGCTCATTGCACGCATGAGTGCCGCCCGCCCCAAGATCGCCGACTACCCGTTTACCACGCTCGTGCCCAATCTGGGCATGGTGCGTGCCGGCGAATATTCTTACGTCGTTGCCGACGTCCCCGGTCTCATCGAGGGCGCGAGCGAGGGTCGTGGCCTGGGCCATCAGTTCCTGCGCCACATTGAGCGCACGGCCCTGATCATGCATGTCGTTGACATGACGGGCGGGTTTGAGGATCGTGATCCGGTTGAGGACTATCGCATCATCAACCGTGAGCTCGAGCAGTATGGTGCCGAGCTTTCGGAGCGTCCGCAGATCGTTGTCGCCAACAAGTGCGATGCGCCGGGCACGGCCGACAAGATTGCCGACCTTAAGCGTGCGGCGCTCGACGATGGCCATATGTTCTTTGCCGTGTCCGCTGTGACGGGTGCCGGTCTCAACACGTTGATGCTTGCCGTGGGCGAGCAGGTGGCTAAGCTCCGCGCTGAGCTGGCGGTCTCTGATGAGCCGGTCGATCTGCGCGATGAGGAGTGGGAGCGTCGCCGCCTGCAGCGCGAGAAGCGGTTCCGTATTGTCCAAGAGGAGCCCGGTGCCTTCCGCGTGGTCGGTCGCGCCATCGAGCGCTTGGTTATCCAGACCGACTGGGAAAATGAGGAGGCCGTCATCTATCTGCAGCATAAGTTTTCCCGCATGGGTGTTGACGATGCGCTCGAAAAGGCCGGTTGCCGTGCCGGCGACGAGGTTCGCATTTGCCAGCGCGCCTTTGACTTTGAGGGCGCCGAGGACTTCTCGGAGTTCGAGGACGAGCTTGAGGACGGTAGCGAGGACGTCGCCGTCGAGGTCGTTGATGTCGAGGATGTCGCGGACGATAGCTTGGAGGCTGTCGACGCGGTGGATGCCATTGACGGTACCGATGACGCTGTTGCTGCGGAAGACGTCGAGACCCCGGAGGGCGAGTAAGCCATGTCGCTGCGCGGTGGAATCGGTCTGCCCGAGCTTCCCATAGAGGACGGGCAGGAGTTTAGGCTCGGCATTATGGGCGGTACCTTTGACCCCATCCATTACGGTCACCTGGTGACCGCCGAGCAGGCACGTGAGTCCCTCGACTTGGACGCCGTGCTCTTTATGCCGGCGGGCTCGCCTGCCTTTAAACTCGACAAACCGGTGACGCCGGCCGAGGACCGTTATGCCATGACGGTCCTCGCGACCGCCGCGAACCCGGCCTTTTTGGCAAGCCGCTTCGAGATCGATCGTGCCGGTGTCACCTATACAGCCGATACGCTGCGCGCTCTGCGCGACTTTTACCCGCCTCAGGTAAAGCTCTACTTTATTACGGGTGCTGATGCGATTATCGATATAGTGACCTGGCACAATGCTGATGAGATTGCCGAACTGGCAACCTTTATTGCTGCGACGCGTCCCGGCTTTGACATCGATACGGCGCGAGCGCGGATTAAGGAATCGGGCCTGCCGTTTGACGTGCGGTATATCCAGATCCCGGCGCTGGCGATTAGCTCGACCAACATTCGCAAGCGGGTTGCTCGCGGCATGAGCGTGCGCTATCTTACGAGCGAGTCCGTGCTCGGCTATATCCGTAAACGCGGCCTGTATGCCGATCTTGGGCAAGACGATTTTGATTGATGGGGGAGAACGTTGTCGGTAGAAGATCAGTTTGAGGGCGACGAGCGCGCGCTCTTGACGCGTATCCACGAGTTGCTCGATGTTCGCATGAAGGATAAGCGTAAGCGCTACGTGCATTCGCTCGGGGTTGCCGAGACTGCGTTGCGCCTAGCCGAGGTGTACGGTGTCGACCGCTTTGATGCCGCTGCCGCCGGCCTGATCCATGACTGGGACAAGGTGCTCTCCGACGACGAGCTGGTCACGCGCACTCTGCATTACGGCATTAAGATTGCCGGCTCTCCGTCTGCCGCGACGCCGCTTTTGCATGGCCCGGTTGCCGCCTATGAGCTTCCGCAGCTTTTTCCCGAGCTGTCGCCGGCGGTCTTTCAGGCTGTCGACCGTCACACCGTGGGAGCTTGCGACATGACGCCGCTCGATATGGTGGTCTTTGTGGCCGATGCCATCGAACCCAACCGCCACGGCGATTATGCCCATGCGCTGCGCAAGATGGTGGGGAAGTCCTCGCTCGACGAGTTGTTCTTCTCCTGTTTTGCGCAGGGTCTGGTCTATGTGATCCAGACCGGGCGTTATCTTTATCCCACGGCTATTACGATTTACAACCATTACGCCCAGCTGCGCTAGCTCGGGCTGTCTAGAAAGAGGTATTCCATGGCCGACGAGACCATGACCGACGAGCAGATTCTTGAAGGTGTGGAGCACAAGAGCTTCGTTGCCACGTCCGACCGCACTGCCGCCTCGCTGTCCGCGAGCGGTGTCGCCGCCGAGGATGTCGCCCGCGCCGCCGCGCAGGCCGCCTACGACAAGAAGGGCGAGGACGTTCAGGTGCTCGACCTGACTGAGCTTTCCGATGTGTGCGACTACTTTGTCCTCGCTACCGGCACCAACAACCGTCAGGTTGATTCTATCGTCGACGAGATTGAGGAGAAGGTCGCCGAGGCTTGCGGCGAGCACCCGTTTTCCATCGAGGGCCGCGAGCAGAAGACCTGGATGCTCATGGACTACGGTTCGGTTGTCGTCCACGTCTTCACTCCCGAGGCCCGTGAGTTCTACCGTCTCGAAAAGCTCTGGGGCGACGCCCCCCAGCTTCCCCTCGACCTCCTCTAGTAGCTCATTTGGGACGGGCTTTTTAGCTAACCTTTACCGTTCGCCGGGCAGCTGCATCATTCGCAGCTGCCCGGCTTTCTTTTTGTCTAAGGGACTAATCGTTGAAGCGGGATTGACGGCCGAAGGATAGGGCGGTGTCGCCGAACTTGTCTCGGACGGCGTCGATGGCGAGCGAGAGGTCGCGACGGTCGCTGGATTGGGCTCCGCGGTCATCGATCTCGCAGAACAGGTCGGTCTGGATGCCGCCTTGGTGGTCGAAGTCGCTCATGCCGATGCCCGCCAGGCGCACATGCATCCCTTCCTGCCAGATGTTATCGAGCAGCTCGAGCGCCACCGCCACGAAGATGTTCTCATCGTCGGTCGGATGTGGCAGCCGGCGCTGTGCCGAGCGCCCGCTTCCATACGAATACTTGAGTTTGAGTGTCACCGTGGCACCCGTTAGTCCCTGACGGCGCAGGCGGCGTCCCACTGACTCTCCCGATAGCGCAATCGCCGCTTCGATGTCCTGACGCTCAGTCAAATCTTTCGCAAAGGTGCGTTCATTGCTGACCGACTTGACCTCGCGCTCTTCATCGAGACTCGTGACTTCGGAGATTTCGAGTCCCAGCGCACGCTGGCGCATGCGCTCGCCGTTGACACCAAAAATAGAGGACAAGGTGGATCTCGGTGCACGTGATAGCTCGCCGAGCGTGTAGATGCGCATGCGGCGCAGCCGCTCCTCGGCAGTGCGCCCGATGCCGCTCATGGCAGATACCGGCAGCGCGGCCAAAAAGCGCTGCTCGGTTCCGGGGCGCACGATGGTCAGCCCAAACGGCTTATCCCGCTCGCTTGCGATCTTTGCGACCGTCTTGTTGCAGCCCACGCCAATGGAGCAGGTTACCCCCAGCGCCGCCACGCGGTCGCTTATACGCCGCGCAATCAGCAACGGGTCCTCGGGTGCAAAGCGACCTGGCGTGATATCGATAAAGGCCTCGTCGATGGATACGCGCTCTACGCGCGGGGTCTCGTCGGCGAGAATCGCCATGACCTGTGCGCTGACCTCGTGGTAGCGATCGAAATGCCCATGCGTCCAAATGGCCTGCGGACAGAGGCGCCGTGCCTCGGCCGAGGGCATGGCGGAGTGCACGCCAAAGCGACGTGCTTCATACGAACACGTGGACACGACGCCGCGCGAATCGGCGTCTCCGCCCACGATGAGCGGCTTGCCGCGCCACTCGGGATGATCGAGCATCTCCACGCTCGCAAAAAACGCATCGAGATCCATGAGGCCCACCGCCGGACCCGTCCAGGGAGGCGGCGTGACGCCCGCAGCATCTTCATAACCGTATGTATGTTCGCGTCTTTTCATGGCATGAGTATACCGCGCAGCTCATGTGGGGTGCGTGTATGTGCTTGCAAATCGAGAATTCTTGTCTAAGATATGGATTTGCCTTCGACTACACCGAAGAAGTTGGTCTCACGGACTTCACCTGCCCGCGTCGATGGCGTATTATGTTCAACTGTTTGTTTGTAGTTGCAGCCTAAAGCTGCTTGGTTGGAGGAGTTTCCTTTGGCAGTCAAGATTCGCCTTGCTCGTCACGGCGCTAAGAAGCGTCCGTACTACCGTGTCGTCGTCGCCGATTCCCGCGCCCCGCGTGACGGTCGTATCATCGAGGAGGTCGGCCGCTACAACCCGATGACCGCCCCCAAGACCATCAACCTCGACCTCGAGAAGATCGCCGACTGGCAGTCCAAGGGCGCTCAGCTCACCGACGCTGTCGCTGCTCTGGTCAAGGCCGCCAACGAGGGCGAGAAGACCGAGACCGTCGTCAAGAAGTCCAAGAAGCAGCTCGCCAAAGAGGCCGAGGCCGCTAAGGCTGCCGCTGAGGCCGCTGAGGGCGCCGAGGAGTAAATCGTGCCTGAGGTTGACGCTGCACAGCTCGAGGGTGAGGCAATGCTCTCAGATCGCATCGCCGATCTCGTCGAATATCTCGTTGTTCAGATCGTCGACGACCCGGATTCCGTGAGCCTCGAGGTCATCGATGGTGACGACGCCTCCACGATTGAGGTTTCTGTTGCCGAGGATGACGTCGCTAAGGTCATCGGCCGTCGTGGCCGTACCATCAAGGCCATTCGCACGCTCGCCCGTGCACTGGCCGCTCGCCTCGACACTGCAGTCGAGGTAGAGGTTCTGGGCTAGGACCTTGAGGTCCCAGTACAAAAACATCGCCCGTGTGGTCAAGCCGCACGGAAGGAAGGGGGAGGTCCTCGCGCAGCCGCTGCGGGGGCTTCCTTCTGTATTGACGCCGGGTATGCGCGTCGCCTTGACGCCGCCGGCGCTCAAGCGCGACCGTTTTTGCACGGTCGTATCCGTCACCGATACGGGCGATGGCGATCTGGTCTCGTTTGAGGGCATTGACGACTTGGCGGCCGCCGAGGGCATCACGGGATGCTACGTGCTGGCAAATCGTGACGATTTTGAGCTCGATTCGCTCGACGCCGCCTATACCGACCTGATGGGTCGCGAGGTGGTCGACGAGCGCTTTGGCTCGCTCGGCACGATCGTCGAGATCATGTCGACGCCCGCCAACGATGTTTGGGTTGTCGAGGGCAATCGGTACGGCGAGGTGCTGATTCCCGTGATCGAGCAGGTTGTGCTCGATCTTCCCGATCAGGGGACAATTTCCGTCCGCGTTATGGACGGTTTGATCGATATGGACAAGTAGGGAGGATAACATGCTGATCGAGACCCTTTCGGTCTTTCCCGAGATGTTTGAGCCCGTCATGTCCACATCGATCTTGGGCCGCGCCCGCAAGGCCGGCCTTTTTGATTTTAAGGCCTATAACCTGCGTGACTGGACGCACGACCGCCATCGTACCGTCGATGACGAGCCGTACGGCGGCGGGCAGGGCATGCTCATGAAGGTCGAGCCTATCGCAGAGGCCATCGAGGCTATTAGCTCCGAGGGTCCCAAGCCCACTGTGGTGTTCTTTACCCCCTGTGGCGAGCCTTTTACGCAGCATGTGGCCGAGCGCCTGCTCAAAAGTGAGCGCCTGCTGTTTGTGTGTAGTCGCTACGAGGGCGTCGACGAACGTGCATATGCGTATGCCGACGAGCGTCTGTCGATCGGCGACTATGTGCTCACGGGTGGCGAACTTCCCGCTATGGTCGTTGCCGATGCCGTCGTGCGCTTGATTCCCGGTGCCCTTGGCGACGAGATGAGCAACGTCGATGAGTCGTTCTCGACTGCCGAGGACGGTGGCCTGCTCGAGTACGCGCAGTACACCCGTCCCGCCGAGTTCAACGGCGAGGGTGTGCCGCCGGTGCTCGTGAGCGGTGACCATGCCAAGGTTGACGCCTGGCGCCGTAAGAATGCCATCGAGCGCACCTGCCGCTGGCGTCCCGACCTGATCGAGACGGCGCGGCTTACGCCCGAGGAGCGCGCATACGCGCAAGAGATTCTGGACGCGTCGTATTCGCAGAGCGAGGAGTGAGAATGGTTCCTTCGCAGCATTCCGTGCTAAAGGGTGCGTTTGAGTGGATCTTGGTCGTCGCGATCGCTTTGGTCGCTACCTTCTTGATTCGCTCGTTTGTGGTCGAACCCTTTGTGGTGCCCACCGGCTCCATGGAGTCCACGATCGAGATCGGCGACCAGATCCTGGCGCAAAAGGTGAGCCTTGAGCTCGGCCAGCCCGTCAACCAAGGCGATATCGTGGTGTTCCATAACCCCGATGGCACCTCCGAGCACGATGTTCTCGTCAAGCGTGTTATTGCCACGGCCGGCCAGACGGTCGACCTTCAGGACGGCAAGGTGGTCGTTGACGGCCAAGCGCTCGACGAGGGCTATACGACCGGCATGAGCTGGCCGCTTTCGGTCCAAGCTCCCGGCGCTCAGGTAAGCTATCCCTACACCGTTCCCGACGGGTGCGTGTGGGTGATGGGCGACAACCGCGAAAACTCTGCCGACTCGCGCTACTTTGGTCCCGTTGATCGCTCTGATTTGATCGCCGTGGCGCTTGTGCGCTACTGGCCGCTCAACCGCATCGGCACTATCGACTAAAAACCGCTATAGTACAGAACCTAACCGTGTAATCGTTTCGACGAGGGGATATTAGAGGCATGAACGCTTCATCGCTTTCCTTCCAAGACATCATCCTGCGCCTCCAGCAGTACTGGGGCGAGCAGGGCTGCGTCATTATGCAGCCCTATGACTCCGAGGTCGGTGCCGGTACCTTCCACACCGCGACCACGTTGCGCTCGCTCGGTCCTGCCGAGTGGCGCACCTGCTATGCGCAGCCTTGCCGCCGTCCCGCCGACGGCCGCTACGGCGAGAATCCCAACCGCATGCAGCACTACTATCAGTTCCAGGTGCTCATCAAGCCGTCGCCGGTCAACGCCCAGGAGCTCTACCTGGGGTCTCTTGCCGCTATCGGTCTGGACCCCAACGACCATGACGTTCGTTTTGTCGAGGACGACTGGGAGAGCCCGACGCTGGGCGCCTGGGGCCTTGGCTGGGAGGTCTGGCTCAACGGCATGGAGGTCACGCAGTTTACGTACTTCCAGCAGGTGGGCGGCATCGAGGTCGACCCTGTGCCCGTCGAGATCACCTATGGCCTGGAGCGCATTGCCATGTATGCGCAGGGCGTCAACTCCGTCTACGACCTGGTGTGGAGCTATCTGCCCGATGGCACGCCGATGACCTATGGCGACGTGTTCCTGGAGAACGAGCGCGAGTTTAGCGCCTACAACTTTGAGGTCGCCAACGTCGAGATGATGCGTCAGAAGTTTGACGACTACGAGGCCGAGTGCCACTCCTGCCTTGAGCGCAAGCTGCCGCTGCCCGCTTACGACTGCGTCATGAAGTGCAGCCATGCCTTCAACCTGCTCGATGCTCGCGGTGCGCTGTCCGCGGTCGAGCGTGCTAACTACATCCTGCGCGTCCGCGCCGTCGCCAAGGCGTGCTGCGAGGCCTATATGGCCGAGGTCGCTGGAGTCAACGAGAATGCCGACCAGGAAGGCGAGGTGGCGTAAGCCATGGCAGACGCTAAGGATTTCCTGTTTGAGATCGGTACGGAGGAAATGCCCTCTGCACCGCTGAACAATGCCGTCAAGCAGCTTGGCACCATGATTGCCAAGGGTCTCGACGAGGCCGGCCTGGCCCACGGCGAGGTCCGCGTGATCTCGAGCCCGCGTCGTCTGGCTGCGCTCGTGGCCGACGTCGCCACCGCGACCGATGAGGTTCACGAGGTCAAGCGTGGTCCCGCGGCAAACATTGCCTTTGATGCCGACGGCAACGCCACCAAGGCCGCCCAGGGCTTCGCTCGCAAGTGCGGTGTGGCTGCCGAGGACCTGGTCCGTCGCGAGGACACTGACGGTCGCGAGTATGTGTTCGCCGAGAAGAACATTCCCTCCGCTCCGGCTACGCCGATTCTGACCGCTCTGTGCGAGAAGACCATCGCCGGCCTGCAGTGGCCCAACTACCGCAGCCAGCGTTGGGGTCACGAGCATGCGACCTTTGTTCGTCCGGTCCGCTGGATCTGCTGCCTTTTGGGCGAGGATGTTGTGCCCGTGTCGTTTGCCGACGTGACGAGTGGCAACACCACGCGTGGTCATCGCGTACTTGGCCCCGGTGACCATGTGGTCGCCAGCCCCGCCGTCTACGAGCAGGTGCTCGAGGACGCCGGCGTGCTCTCTGCCGAGCGTCGTCGTGAGGCCATCCTTGCCGGTATCGCCGAGGTCGAGGCCGCTCGCCCCGGCTGTCATGTTGACACGCCCAAGAAGGTCTTTGAGGAGGTCATCAACCTCTGCGAGTGGCCGACGGTGCTTGTCGGTACCTTCGATGAGGAGTTCCTCAAGGTCCCGCACGAGATCATCTGCGAGTCCATGATCACCAACCAGCGCTACTTCCCGATCTATGACGGCGAGGGCAAGCTCACGCGTGAGTTCGTGGTCGTCTCCAACAGCAAGCCCGAGAACGCCGAGCGCGTGATCGACGGCAACGAGCGCGTCGTGCGCGCCCGTCTGGACGACGCAAAGTTCTTCTACGAGGAGGACCTGAAGATCTCCCTCGATGAGTTCCGTGAGCGTCTGGCCAAGGTCGCCTTCCAGGAGAAGCTCGGTAGCGTGCTCGCCAAGTCCGAGCGCATCGAGCAGCTCGCGCTTGCTATCGCCCGCGAGGCTCACCTGGGCGCCCATCTTGCCGCCGACGCTGCTCGCGCCGCGCACCTGTGCAAGGCAGACCTGGTGTCCAACGCCGTCGTCGAGTTCACGAGCCAGCAGGGCGTGATGGGCGGTTATTACGCGACCGCGATGGGGGAGAACGACGAGGTTGCTCATGCTATTCGCGATCACTATCGTCCTCGCTTTGCCGGTGACGAGCTGCCCGAGGGCACCGCTGGCTGCATCGTGGCCTGCGCCGACAAGCTCGATACCATTGCCGGTATCTTTGCCATCGGCGAGCCTCCGACCGGCTCCTCCGACCCGTACGCGCTGCGTCGCGCCGCCATCGGCATCATCAACATCCTGCGCGATCGCCTGCCGATTGACCCCACGTCGCTCATCGACTTCGCCCTTGAGCTCTATAGCGAGCAGGGTATCGAGTTCGATGCCGCCGAGGTCGCCCAGCAGGTTCGTGACTTCTTCCACGGCCGCCTGGTGAGCATGGCCCGCGACGAGAAGATTCCGGCCGATACCGTCGCCGCCGTCTCCGCGGTGCACATCATTGCCCCGTCCGTCTTCTTCGCCCGCTGTGCCGCGCTCGACGAGGCCCGCAAGAACGATGCCGAGACCTTCGACAACCTGGCTACCGCCTATGCCCGTGCCGCTCACATCTCCAAGCCCGAGCTGGGTGCGGAGTACGACCGCAGCCTGATGGGCGAGGTCGAGCTCGCGCTCGCCGACGCCTCCGAGGCTGCTCAGACCGCTGTCGATGATGCCCTTGCTGCCGAGGATTACCCGGCCGCATTTGCCGCCCTTGCAGCTCTGCGTGCCCCCATCGACCGCTTCTTCGACGAGGTTATGGTCATGGACAAGGACGAGCAGCTTCGCGATAATCGCCTTAAGCTGCTCAACCGCTTCGAGGCCGTTTTCTCCGGCATCGCCAACATCGGTGAGCTTGCCCGCAAAAAGTAAGCCAGCCTGCGCGTAAGCGCAAAAGGAGCCCCGCATGGATTGCCCGGTCACCGCTCGTCCCACCGTTATCGTTATCTCCGACTCGCTCGGTGATACCGCTTGTGAGGTGGTGCTTGCGGCGTCCGGGCAATTTGATGAAGGGGCTTTTCGTTTGTTGCGCCTGCCCAAGGTGAACTCGGTGGAGCAGGTCAAGTCGTTTGTGGGCCCGCGCGTTGATGCGGACCATCGCGATATTGCCGTGTTCCACACCATTGTCGATCCGGCGCTTCGCGCCCGCGTGCTCGATTACCTGGGCATGCTGCATATTCGTTCGGTTGACCTGATCGGCCCAGCGCTCGCCGTGCTGTCGTCGCTCATCGGTGTGCCGCCCAAGGGCGTCGCGGGCGTGATTCACAAGACCGATGACCGCTATTTCCATCGCATCGAGGCCATGGAGTATTTTGTTGAGCACGATGATGGACGTGGCTGCGACGACCTTTCGGGGGCAGATATCGTGCTGCTGGGCGTATCACGCACGTCCAAGACGCCGCTGTCGATGTATTTGGCCTATCAGGGTTACAAGGTTGCCAATGTTCCGTTGGCCCATGGCATGGAGCCGCCGAAGTCGATTTACAAGGTCGACCCGATGCGGTTGTTTGGTCTGATTTCGACTGTCGATGTGATCTCTGAGATACGCGATAGCCGCTTGGGCGATGACTACGCCCGTGCCGTCGCCGGCTCCTATGCCGAGCCCGAGAGCGTGTGCAGCGAGCTCGAGGAAGCCCGTGCCCTCATGAAGCGCCTGGGCTGCTTTGTGGTGCGTACCGACGGCAAGGCGATCGAGGAGAGCGCCTCCGAGATCATCGGTCATTTGATGGAAATCCAAGAAGCCCGTGCCCTCCGCGCCGCCCACCAGGCCCAGCAAAGCTAGCTCATTGGGGTAGCTAGAATGCCCCGTCCTAAATAGACTACCTAAAAATAATGCTTGATAATGGTAAAGCGATTTAGCAACAAACTTGTATCTGACCTGCAATTCTCTTGCAGTGGTATCTTCATAATGTAACCACCTTTACCTACCGTTTACCGCTATATTTACCACGTTTACCAAACCCCGCGCTCTCTACGCAAGCCCGCTCAACGCCCGCCGTATAGTTCCCTCACGG
The DNA here is from genome assembly GCA_947002045.1 of uncultured Collinsella sp. Taxonomy (GTDB): domain Bacteria; phylum Actinomycetota; class Coriobacteriia; order Coriobacteriales; family Coriobacteriaceae; genus Collinsella. Next base: position 36,596 of record CAMQJB010000003.1, on the reverse strand, counting down.
CCCGCATCCGGCGGGTCGATTCGTCACCACGGTCGTGCGCGAGAGCGCATGAAAGGGGAAGTATCGTGAGCGATTGCAAGAGGGTTTACCGTTTTGGAACCGACGCCCAGGGCACCTGTGTCACTGAGGGCGACAAGTCCATGAACTTCGTGCTTGGTGGCAAGGGCGCAAACCTTGCCGAGATGAGCCGCATCGGCCTGCCGGTTCCCGGTGGCTTTACCATTACCTGCCAGACCTGTGTCGAGTACTCCGGCGCCGGCAACGTCTGGCCCGAAGGCGCACTCGATGAGATCGTTGCTGCCGAGGCCGACCTCGAGGCCCGCTGCGGCAAGAAGCTCGGCGATGCCTCCGATCCGCTGCTCGTGTCGGTTCGCTCGGGCGCTCCGTTTTCCATGCCCGGCATGATGGATACGGTTCTCAACCTGGGCCTCAACGATGATTCAGTTCAGGGCCTCATCGCCCAGACGCAAAACCCGCGTTTTGCCTGGGATAGCTACCGCCGCTTTATTCAGATGTTCTCCAACGTCGTTATGGGCGTCGACGCCGACCTGTTCGAGAACGCGCTGACCCAGGCGCGCCTGGTCGCCGGCGTTCGCGTCGATTCCGAGCTTTCGGCCGAGGACCTGCAGGAACTCGTCGAGATCTTTAAGGGCATCTTCTCCGACAACGTCGAGGCCGCCCTGTATCCCGAGCTCGAAGTCGCCGACGGCAAGCCCGTCTTCCCGCACGACCCGGAGCTCCAGCTGCGCCTTGCCATCCAGGCCGTTTTTGGCAGCTGGATGAATGAACGCGCCTGCATCTACCGCAAGCAGCACGGTATTTCTGACGAGCTCGGCACCGCCGTCAACGTGCAGGCTATGGCCTTTGGCAACAAGGGGGAGACCTCTGCGACCGGCGTCGCTTTTACGCGCAACCCGGCCGACGGCACCAAGGAGTTCTATGGTGACTTTTTGGTTAATGCCCAGGGCGAGGATGTCGTCGCCGGCATCCGCAACACCGAGCCCATCGCCGACCTCAAGAACACTCCGGGCCTCGAGTCTGCAGGTGAGGAACTCGAGCGCGTGTTCCTGACGCTCGAAGATCATTACCGCGATATGTGCGATATCGAGTTCACCATCGAGCAGGGTAAGCTCTGGATGCTCCAGACCCGCGTGGGCAAGCGCACTGCTACCGCCGCCCTGCGCATCGCCATCGAAATGGTCGAGGAGGGTCTGATCACCCGCGAGGAGGCCGTGAGCCGTATCGATCCCGCGCAGCTCGACCAGCTCCTGCATCCGCAGTTCGATGCCTGCAAAAAGTACGAGGCCCTGGCCAGCGGTCTGAACGCCAGCCCTGGTGCAGCCGTGGGCGAGATCGTGTTTTCGAGCGACGATGCCGTCGCGCGCGCCAACGAGGGCCACAAGGTCATTCTGGTTCGCTGGGAGACGAACCCCGACGACCTGAAGGGCATGGTCGCCGCCGAGGGTATCCTGACCAGCCACGGTGGCAAGACGAGCCATGCCGCCGTTATCGCTCGCGGTATGGGTACGCCCTGCGTCTGCGGCGTTGAGCGCTTCCACATCGACGCCGCCGAGAAGGTCGTGCGCATCGAGGGTAGCGATCGTGTGCTGCACGAAGGCGATGTCATCTCCATCGACGGCACCCAGGGCATCGTCGTCGATGGCGCTGTCGATTTGGTCTCCGCCGAGCTCACCGGCGACCTGGACACCATCCTGTCCTGGGCCGACGAGATCCGTCTGGACGAGACCTGTGGCCACGCCAACCATGTGCGCGTCAACGCCGACAATCCCGAGGACGCAGAGCTCGCGCTCGAGTTTGGCGCCGAGGCCATCGGCCTGTGCCGCACCGAGCACATGTTTCTGGGCGATCGCAAGAACATCATCCAGAGCTTCATCCTGTCCGACGATGAGGCCGTGAAGCAGCAGGCCCTCGCCGACCTGCTCAAGGTTCAGACCGAGGACTTCCTGGCGATGTTCAAGACCATGTCCGGTCGCGATGTGGTCGTTCGCCTGCTCGATCCGCCGCTGCACGAGTTCCTGGATAATCCGCGTGAGCTCGAGGTCGCCATCACCAAGAAGGAGGCCGCTGGCGCTAGCGAGGAAGAGCTTGCCGTCCTGCGCACCCGTCTGCGTCGTATCGACGGCATGGTCGAGTCCAATCCGATGCTCGGCCTGCGCGGTGTGCGCCTGTCCGTCGTCTTTAGCGATCTGCCGCTCATGCAGGTCCGTGCCGTCGCAACGGCTGCCGCTCGTCTCATTAAAGAAGGCGTCGACCCGCGCCCCGAGATCATGGTTCCGCTCGTTTCCATCACGGCCGAACATGTCCAGACCCGCGATGTCATCGAGCGCGTGATCGCCGAGGTTTCTGCCGAGGAGGGCGTCGAGCTTAATATTCCCGTGGGCACGATGCTCGAGCTGCCGCGTGCCTGCATGGTCGCCGACGAGATTGCCCATCATGCCGACTTCTTCTGCTTTGGCACCAACGACCTCACGCAGACGACCTTCGGCTTCTCCCGCGACGATGCCGAGGCCAAGTTCATCCCGCTGTACATGCACAAGAAAATCTTGAAGGACAACCCCTTCGAGACCATCGACACGGCGGTACTCGAGCTGGTGCGCATGGCCGTCGAGAAGGGTCGCGCCACCAACCCCGACATGCACTTTGGCGTGTGCGGCGAGCACGGCGGCGACCCCAAGTCCATCATGGGCCTGTTTAACGTGGCCGACGTGGACTACGTGTCCTGCTCGCCCTATCGTGTGCCCCTCGCGCGCCTGGCGGCCGCCCAGGCCAAGCTCGAGGCGAAGCGTTCCGCTTAACTGAGTCGCGTTCCATTTGCGCCTTTTACGCCCCCCTTCGCGCCGTCGCGCCCCCTGTGGACGCGGCGGCGTTTTACGTTGGTTCAATACATTGGCAACTGACGGGAGGACTGCGATGAAAAACCTCACCAGGTATTTGCAACGAGCGCGTCGGAGAGCACAGATGACCCTGTGCTGGGTGATCGTTGCGGTCACGGCGCTTTGCGGGATGCCGACAGCCGGTTTTGCCCTTCAGGATGATTCGCGCGACGAGCTCTATGGCGACGTGGTCAACCCGCTCACCATTACGGTCAACGATCGCGACTGCACGTTTGTAGATATCGATGACGGCAAGCTCGAGGGCCGTACCTCGATGTACGACAACGTCTCGTTCTACACGGCCGCCGTCAAAAAGGTGCTGCCCAACTGGGCATCGCTAGCCTATAACATCCTTGGCTATGGTGGAGGCGACGACTCCGGGGACTTTTTGTACTGGGACCACGCCGGCAAGGGCTTTGAGAAGGACTTCGGTAAGGGTCACTATATCTATCTGTATGATGCGCTTTCGGGCGGCAACGGTGAGCATTCCGATGGTGCCGACAAATCGAAGCAGAGTGGTCTGACATCTGCAAAAAGCCTCAATGCGGTCTACGAGCGCTTGACCGACGATATCGCCGGCTGTATCGGTCACAAGCTGGAGGGCTCCGATTTCCGTAAATACGTGCCGCTCGACGGACTGTCGAAAGACACGACTGAGCAGGACGTCATTTATGCCACCATCGCGTGTGTGGACAAGCTCGGCGGCACCTACCAGTACGATTTCAATGGCTTTGGCATCGCGTTCTATAACTTTAGAGTTCAGCAGCTCAACAGCGTGAACAAGCTTAACTGTGCGCCCGAGGACGCGCCGGGCTATTCCTTTGTCGATTCTAAGACTGAGCAGGAGCTCGTTACCTCGGCTCTTAACGTCGGCTATGAGGACGCCTCGCAGAGCATCACGCTCGCCCGCGGTACCGAGGAGACGGTCGGCACGAGCACTTCTGAATCCGCATCGTATTCCAAAGGTGGCTCGTGGGGCGCATCGGTGAGCCTCAAGGAGTCGCTGGGCGTGCCCGCAACAGCGAGCGAGGAGATCGAGACGTCGTTTTCGGCCGAAACCACGATGTCCCAGTTGTGGGAGGCGAGCAAGACCGAGGAACAGTCGATCACCACAACGGACAATCAGTCGGTCACCGTCAATATGACGATCCCGGCGCACACGCAGGTCAATAGCAAGCAAACGAGTTCTACCACGACGCTGTCTGAGGACTATGACCAGCCGGTGGGCGTGACGTTCGACGTGATCATCTTTAACATGAACGGCGAGTGCTACGACGACAACGCCGCCGTGCAGGAGTTCCATACCGCCGGTTATGACCAGCGCTCGTTCTACACCACCTTTGGCGATCAGTCGACCGATGCCGTGCAGAACCTGTTCCTGCGCTCAATCGCCCATCGTGGCGACGACGGGTACGATACCACCGCCGGAAACGTGACGAGCTGGTCGTATCGCACCAACAACCACATGGTGCGCGCCATCGATTGGAATTCGGTCCTGGCCGATCGCGAGGTGCCCTCGCGCAACGGCGGCGCCCCGCGCACGTGCAACGTGCTCAATGACATGACCGCGACCTATCCCATGTCCATTACGGGTTCCAATCTGTCGTTTGAGTCGGTGACGGTCGATACGCAGTTGGGCACGCCGCAGCCCGTTAAGCCCATCTCCAAGATTCTCGTGTCGCTGCAGACCGATAAGACCCGAAGGCTTACGGTTGGAGACGAAGACCCCATCTCTTCCTATCGCGTGCGTGCAAGGGACGAGGACGATGTTGATTACTACGGCTTTGTGAAGTCGTCGGGCGACTGGCGCGTGGTCGATAAAAAGGGCAAGGAATGCAAGTCCGACGTAATCGAGATCCAGACCGACCCTGTCACCCACGAGCAGGTCGTGGTGGGTAAAAAGGCCGGCACCGCCTACGTAAAGTACTTTATCCCCGAGGACACCTATGTGGACGTGAATGGGCATGTCTCGACCAATGACGAGATCGACGCCGCGGCCTATAAATATAAGGTAAGTGACGTGGCGCCCGAGCCGTTTAACGGCAGCATCAAACTCGAGGGCTCGGCACGGACCGTCGTCGGCGTCGAGGAAAATCTCAACGGCATCGAAGGCCTGACGGCTACGGTCTATGACACGACGGGCAAGGAAGTCGATAGAGTCTGCAGCTGGGAGGCCCAGGAGCTCGAGAGCAAGGGCATTTCGGTCGCGACAGACGGCACGATGACCATCTCGCAACCGGGCACCTTCCATGTTCGCGCCTTTATTGACGGCGTTTATTCCGATTGGGCCGAAGTTGTCGCCGACCCCGCGCCCGTTGACCCGATGACGACCGTCGTGGAGACACCGGCGAGCGTTACGGCTGCCGCATCCGCAGGGGATTCTTCGACAACGACGGATAGCACGGCTCCTGCCCAGGGAGAGCAGGCCGCTTCCGATGCGAACGCGGCCGAGTCTGCTCCGGCGAGCGACGATGCCGCTGCATTGACTGACGACACCGCGCCCGCTGCCGCGAAGGATGCCTCGCCGATTCCTACAGGCCTCGTTACCGTTTTGACCGATATCTGCCGCTACGGCATCGATCACGGCCTCATCAGCGCATCAAACAAGGAAGAGATGACCAAGCAGGACTTCGACATCTTGGGCATCCTGTACCTGATGGCGGACAGCCAGGACCTGGTGCCCCAAGACGCCGAAGATGCGATGAGTCAATGGGTCCATGACAACTATAATGACGACGAGCTTGCCACCTGGAAGCAGCATGCGCTTTCGGTGCTGCTCGAATACGGCTATATCGCGCCCGGAACGACCGTGACGACGCCGACGACTGATGCTGCGGACGGCGCATAAGTGCAGAAAGAGTGCGTGTTTTTGTCTTTTTGCGCACGGGCAAAATAGTTCTTGCAGCCAAGGTCGTGGCGTGTATACTCGAATACGTTTGTTCAACTACGTGCCGGCCAAGGTGGTACGGCACCTCTAGAAGAGTAAGGAATTGCACATGGATTACATCCGCGCAATCGAGCGTCAGCAGATCCGCGAGGACATCCCGCAGGTCCGCGTTGCCGACAACGTCAAGGTTCACTACCGCATTAAGGAAGGCGACCGCGAGCGCATCCAGGTTTTCCAGGGTGACGTCATCCGCATGGCCGGCGCCGGTGCCCGTGAGACCTTCACCGTCCGCAAGATTTCCTTCGGTGTCGGTGTTGAGCGTACCTTCCCGCTTCACAGCCCCAAGATCGCCAAGCTCGAGGTCGTCCGTCATGGTCGCGTCCGTCGCGCCAAGCTGTACTACCTCCGCGACAAGGTGGGCAAGGCTGCTCGCATCCCCGAGAAGCGCTAAGAAGATCGCAGCGTCTGTCCACTCGTTTGGACAAAAGGGTCACCTTCGGGTGGCCCTTCTTTTTATTTGATTTGCATACAAGGAGGCCCCGATATGGCCAACATGACGAGCTCGGTTTCGGCATCGCAGGTTGCCGGCGAGCTGGCGAGCGCCACGTTCGAGGAGATTCCCGCCCTCGTGGAGCATTATCGCGAGGATCCGCGCCAGCAGGTGATCAAGGCTTGCGAACGTGCCCTTAAGCGCCATGCCAAGGAACTTTCCGAACGCGAGCGCGTCAACGGCATGTACGAGCTTATGCATGAGCTCGGCGGTGATGGCGTGGTCGTGGGTGTCGACGAGGTGGGCCGTGGCTCGGTAGCGGGTCCCTTGACCGTGTGTGCCGTGTGTCTTCCGATGGAGCCGCGCATCTGGGGCATCAATGATTCCAAAAAGCTCACGCCGGCGCGCCGCGAGCTGCTCTCGGTGAAGATTGCCGAGGTGGCGACTGCTATCGGCTTTTGCCATATCGCTCCTGCGGATATCGATCAGATGGGCATGGCCCGCGCCATTCGAGCCGCTGTCGCGGGTGCGGTGTCCGATACGGGGCTTGAGCCCGATTGCGTGCTTATGGACGGCAACCCCCTGGGCGCCGTGCCCCATGAGCGCGACGTGGTCAAGGGCGATGCCAAGATCGCCTGTATCGCCGCGGCATCCATCATGGCAAAGGTCACGCGTGACGAGATGATGGTCGAGTACGACGCCGAGTATCCCGAGTACCATTTGGCCGAATCGAAAGGCTATGCGAGCCCCGAACACATTGAGGCCATTCGCAAACATGGTCTTTCTCCGCTGCACCGTGTGAGCTTTTGCGGAAACTTTCTGCAGACTGAGCGCCTTTTTTAGGCCAATTGTGGAGACTGGGACCTTAAGGGTTCTATAAACCTGCTGGTAGGGGCCGTGTGCAACGCTATTGTTGCGCGCGGCCCCTCATTTGTCGGCATTTGGTTGGTTTTCGGTTTGCTTCCGGTACTTACCCGCATGAAACCTGCCCTCATTATCGAGGCAATGCAGGGAGTGGGAAAGGAGACCCCATGTGTGCCGCAACCAAAATGAGCAAGACGCAGCAGCTCAAGGAGCGTTGGGAAGAGGGGGAGCTCGATTGCGGGTCGGTCACCCCTGAGTTTATCAAGGGGCTCAGTCCTCGCGAGCTCGGTATGCTGGGCGAGCTTATCGCAATCGATTACTTTAACGAGCGCGGCTATGCATTGCTGGAACAAGGCTATCGATGCTCGGAGGGCGAGGCCGACCTGGTGCTGCTCGACGAGCTCGACGATGTGGTGGTGATGGCCGAGGTCAAGACCAGGCGTGTTGCGCTGGATTGCGATACTCGGGTGTTTCCCGAGGAAGCGGTGAACGCCCAAAAGCAGCGGCGCTATCGTCGCATCGCGAGTTGCTATCTCATGGAGCATTATCCGCTCAAGGCGATCCGCTTCGATGCCGTGGGCGTCACCATTCGCGGCGGGCATATCGCCGAGATCGAGCACCAGTACAATGCGTTCGATTGGCAGGTGTCGTGATGGCGTTCGAAACCTTTGCCGTTCACGCTGCCTGTATCCGCGGCGTCGAGGCGATTCCCGTCACGGTCGAGGTATCGCTTGCGGGTGGCATCCCGGGCATCCAGATGCTCGGCATCCCGAGTATGGAGGTCATGGAGTCGCGCGGGCGCATTCGCTGCGCGATGCGCTCTGCGGGATTCGAGATCCCGCGTTCGGGCATTACGGTCAATCTGGCGCCGGGCGATATCCGAAAGACCGGTAGCGGCTTTGACCTGCCGATAGCCATTGCGGTGCTTGCGGCCGATGGGCAGATTCCACGCGACAATCTCGACCGCTGTCTCATTGCCGGCGAGCTCGGCTTGGATGGTACGGTGCTTCCCGTCAAGGGCGAGGTGGCGTTCCAGCTGCTGGCTCGCGACATGGGGCTGTCTTTTATCGCCGGCAGGTCCGACCAGCATGTTCCGCTTTCGGGGGTCGACTGCGGTTTTATCGACCATCTGTCGCAGCTTGCTCACGGTATGGGCGAGGCAGCTCGGCATTATCTGGATTCTGAAGTGCTCGAGGCCACCTTTGAGCTCGAGCCCGATTATGCCGATGTGTTGGGGCAGGAAGTCGCCAAACGCGGCATAGCGCTTGCGGCGGCAGGGGAGCTCGGCCTTCTCATGATCGGCTCGCCCGGTTCGGGCAAGACCATGCTTGCGCGTCGCATGACGGGTATCTTGCCCGAGCTTTCCGTCGAGGACCAGCAGGAGGCGCTGTGCATTCATTCGGTCTTGGGTGAGAACATCGATGGCCTGCTTGCGGGGCATCGGCCGTTTCGAAGCCCCCATCACAGCATATCGACAGCGGGCCTTATTGGCGGAGGGCGCCCGGTGCATCCGGGCGAGATCAGCCTTGCCCATGGCGGCGTGCTCTTTTTGGACGAGCTTGCCGAGTTTCCCACCGGTGTGCTGCAGACGCTCAGGCAGCCTATCGAGCGCGGTTATGTCAGGATCGTGCGCGTCGATGGCGCCTTTACGTTTCCCTCGCGCTTTCAGCTGCTTGCGGCGAGCAATCCCTGTCCCTGCGGCTTTTTGGGCGATCGCGAGGTTCCATGTCGCTGCTCGGCATCGATGGTCGAGCGCTACCGGTCCAAGCTACGCGGTCCCTTGGCCGACCGTATCGACCTGATGATCGACGTGACCCGCCCCGATCCGCAGGTGATTATTGAGGGCGCCGAGGGCATGTCGTCGGCCGAGCTGCGCGACTACGTTGTCCGCGGTAGGGCTTTTCGTGCCTGGCGCGAGACCCATATGGACGATGCGGATGCCGAGGCCGAGGACGACGAGTCCCGCTCTATCGATGGTGTTGTGTCGACCTTTGCGCTCGATCAGGCGGCGGAAACGTGCGTGCTTGGATTGTCGAAACGCACGCATCTCACGGGGCGCGGCATCGTGCGCCTGGTGCGCATCGCGCGCACGATTGCCGATGTCGCCGAAAGTGAGCGGGTGACGCAAGATCATGTGCTCGAGGCCGCAATGTATCAGGGAAGGAGGGACCAGTGATGGATGAGGCTCGCTACGAACTGCATCCCGGGGATGGGCTGTTCCCCGCTACTGTTCTGGAGCTTTCCGATGTGCCACAGACGCTGTTCGTGCGTGGCGACCCTGAGGTTCTCTCGACACCGGCGCTCTCGATTATCGGTGCGCGCAAGGCCTCTCCCTACGGCCTTGCCGTCGCGGAGCTTGCGGCCAAGGTCGCGGTGGAAGCGGGGGTGACGGTGGTATCGGGCGGTGCGGTCGGTTGCGACCAGGCGTCGGGTTGGGCCGCAGTCAATGCCGGCGGCAAACATGTCGTGGTGTTGGGGACAGGCGCCGATGTAATCTACCCGCGCTCGAGCGCGGGACTCATCGCGCGCACGATCGATACGGGCGGCGCGGTCGTGTCCATCTCGCCTTGGGGTATGGGGCCGCGTAAGTTTGCCTTTCCGCGGCGTAACCGGGTGATCGCAGCACTTTCGCAGGCGCTCTTTGTGTCGGAAGCCGGCATGCCGTCTGGGACGTTTTCTACCGCCGAGACCGCTATGGACTTGGGGCGCGAGCTGCTTGCCGTGCCGGGTTCGATTTTGTCTCCCGAGTCTCGCGGTACCAATTATCTAATCGCCAACGGCGCCTGCTGCATTATCGACGAGGAGTCCATCGAGATGGCTATCTCTCGCATATACGGCACCCTGCGCTACTCGCGTCCCGATGCGCCCGGTATCGCAGATCTTGACCCCACACAGCGGGCCGTGATGCATGCCCTCATCGCCTCCCCGCTCAAGGTTGAAGACATCGCCACACTCGTCTCGCTCGATGCCGTCGGTGTGCTCAAGCTCCTGGGCTCACTCGAGCTCGAGGGCCTCATCGAGCGCATGATGGATGGAAGGTATGCGCCCTCCAAGTTTGCCCTTCACGCCCAGACGCCCTTCGGTCACAATGGAAAACGTGTCAATTAGAAAGGTGTTTGCAGATGCTGTTTGATCAGGTGACGGTTATCGGTGGCGGTCTGGCGGGATCGGAATGCGCGATTCAGCTGGCAGATCGCGGGTTCGCCGTAAAGCTGTGCGAGATGCGCCCGCAGGTAAGCTCTCCTGCCCACCATACCGATCACTTGGCGGAGCTCGTCTGCTCCAATTCGTTTAAATCGACCCGTCCCGATTCCGCCGCCGGTCTGCTGAAGGCCGAGCTCGAGCGCATGGGCTCTGTGCTGCTCGACTGCGCTCATCGTGCGGCCGTTCCTGCCGGCGGCGCCCTGGCGGTCGACCGCGTCAAGTTTTCCGAGCTCGTCGAGGCTGAGGTTGCCGCCCGCCCCAATATCGAGGTCGTCCACGGTGAGGTCACCCAGATTCCCGAGGGTCATGTGGTTATCGCCGCGGGCCCCCTATGCTCGCCGGCATTGAGTGAGGAGGTCATGAAGCTCGTCGGCGGGGACGCCCTGGCGTTCTTTGACGCGGCCGCCCCGATCGTCGATGCCTCGACGCTCGATATGGACGTGCTGTTCTCGCAGTCGCGCTACGAGGAGCAGGGGAGTGGCGACTATCTCAACGCCCCGCTCAACAAGGAAGAGTACGAGGCCTTTATCGAGGCGCTCACAACGGCCGATCGCGTGGTGCTCAAGGATTTTGAGGGCGGGGACCTGTTCCAGGCCTGCCAGCCTGCCGAGGAGGTTGCGCGCACGGGCAAGGATGCCATCCGCTTTGGCGCCATGAAGCCCGTCGGGCTCACCGACCCGCGCACCGGTCGCCGTCCCTGGGCGGCAATTCAGCTGCGCGCCGAGAACAAGGAGAAGACCGCCTATAACCTGGTTGGCTTCCAGACCAACCTGACCTTCGGCGAACAGAAGCGCGTCTTCCATATGGTTCCCGGCCTGGAGAACGCCGAGTTCTTCCGCTACGGCGTCATGCACCGCAACACCTTTGTCGATGCTCCGCACGTGCTCGACGGCACCTTTGCCGTTCCCGGCACGAGCGTGCGTCTTGCCGGCCAGATTACCGGTACCGAGGGGTACATGGAGGCCGTGGCGACGGGTCTGCTCGCCGCGCTCAACACCTATGCTGAGGCTATCGGTGCCGTGGGCGTCAAGCTGCCGCGCGTGGGCGCCCTAGGCGCACTCGTGGGCTATGCGACCGATCCGGCTACGGTGGGCTATCAGCCCATGCACGTCAACTTTGGGCTCGTGCCGCCGCTCGAGGACGGTAAGCGTCGCAGCAAGCGCGATCGTTACCAGGCCTATGCGGATCGCGCCCTCAAGGCCTTGGACGCCTATCTGGAAACGCGCTCCGATCTGTTTGGAGGCGAGAGGTCATAGCCTTTGACCTGTACGATGCCGTCGACTCGTTCATCGCCTACATTGCACGCGTCGAGGGGCTCGCTCCCAATACGGTAACGGCCTACGCCTCGCGGCTCGAGCGCTTCGCCGCGTGGTGCGACCGCGAGGGCATCGACGCTCGCGTCGCCGACGTACGGACCGTTCGCTCCTATTTGGCCGAGCTGTCGCGTGGCCAGGTGGCGGCTCGGACCCTTGCGGCGCATCTGTCTGCCATTCGCTCGCTCTATCGGTGGATGGCTGCCGAGGGAATCGTTGAGGGCGATGCGGTCTCGGCGATATCCTCGCCCAAACTGCCGCGCGATCTTCCCGGTGTGCTGACGACCCGGCAAGTCGAGGCGTTGCTCGAGGCCCCCGACACCTCGACGCCTTCGGGGCTGCGTGATGCAGCGATGCTCGAGCTGCTCTATGCCTCCGGCGCGCGAATCTCGGAGCTCGCGGCGCTCAACGTGGAGTCCATTGCTTGGTCAGAGCGAACGCTGCGACTTTGGGGCAAGGGGAGCAAGGAGCGTATCGTGCCCCTCTATCGGCGCGCTCTCGAGGCGACTCGCCGCTATATTGAGGAGGGGAGGCCACATCTCCTTGTGCAGGCAAAGCGTGTCGATAGTGCGAACGGCGTGCATCCGCTGTTTATCTCGGCGCGCGGAAACCGCATGAGTGCCGCCATGCTGAGGAGGCGTTTCCACATGCTTGCGGCACTTGCCGGCATTCCTGCCGACATCGCCCCGCATGCGATGCGCCACACCTTTGCGACCGACCTGCTCGAGGGCGGCGCGGATCTGCGCTCGGTTCAGGAGCTGCTGGGGCATGCGAGCTTGTCCACGACGCAGATCTATACGCACCTCACGCCCGACCGACTCAAGCGTGCCGTGAGTCAGGCACACCCCCGCGGCGAGTAGGAGAAGGGCCTCCCGCGCCGCACCGAGGTGTGTGGTTTTGATTGCGGGTTGGCAGGAAGAGGCAATCCTGCTATCATTCATCGGGTTGCTTCACGGCAACAGGTTTTTATCACGCACGCGCGGCTACTTCATACCGTGGTGCCCGGGCTTTGGTAGCACATGTCCGGGTTGGTTTTGGAGGATGACCCCGCGCGGAGGCAAACCACAGGAGGTTTAATATGGCTACCAAGATTAATATCCGCACCCTGCTCGAGGCCGGCTGCCACTTCGGTCACCAGACCCGTCGCTGGAACCCCAAGATGAAGCCGTTCATCTTCGGTGAGCGCAACGGCATCTACATCCTCGACCTCAAGCAGACCATCCTTGACGCCGATCAGGCCTACACCTTCGTCAAGAACGTCGCCAAGGGCGGCAACGTGCTGTTCGTCGGCACCAAGAAGCAGGCTCAGGAGGCCGTTAAGAACGCCGCTGAGCGCGCCAACATGCCTTACATCAACCAGCGTTGGCTCGGCGGCATGCTGACCAACTTCGTCACCATCCGCTCCCGCATCAACCGCATGGAGGAGCTCGAGGCCATGGTCGAGGACGGCCGCATGGCAGTGCTGCCCAAGAAGGAGCAGGCAGTGCTCGGCAAGGAGCTCGCTAAGCTCCAGACCAACCTCGGTGGCGCCCGCGACATGAAGGGTCTGCCCCAGGCTCTCTTCGTCATCGACACCAAGCGCGAGGAGAACGCCATCAAGGAGGCCCAGCGCCTGAACATCCCCGTCGTCGCTCTGATCGACACCAACTCCGATCCCGACGAGGTCGAGTACGGCATCCCCTGCAACGATGACGCCATCTCCGCTGTCACCCTTATGTGCGAGCTCATGGCCGACGCCTGCCTCGCTGGCTCCGGTAAGGAGCAGGTCTCCGAGGTCGAGATGGCCGCCGAGCTCAAGGCCGAGTAAATCAGTCCTATTTAAGTCTTTTTCATCTCTTTGAAAGGAACCACAATGGCCCAGATTACTGCCGCTATGGTCAAGCAGCTCCGCGAGATGACCGACTCCCCGATGATGGAGTGCAAGAAGGCTCTCGTCGAGGCTGACGGCGACATGGACGTCGCTGTTGACGTTCTGCGCAAGAACGGCCTCGCCAAGGCTGCCAAGAAGGCTGGCCGTGAGACCAACGAGGGCGCTGTCGCCGCGTTCGTCTCCGAGGACGGCAAGTCCGGCGCTCTGCTCGAGCTTTCCTGCGAGACCGACTTCGTCGGCTCCAACGCCAAGTTCACCGGCTTTGCTTCCAAGGTCGCCGAGGTTGTCGCTACCACCGAGCCGGCCGATGTCGATGCTCTGCTCGAGAAGCCGATGGGCGAGGAGACCGTTTCCTCCGAGCTCACCGAGATGATTCACATCATGGGCGAGAACATGAAGATCGCTCGTTTCTCCGCTCGCAAGGCCGAGAACGGCGCTCTCGCTTCTTACATCCACATGGGTGGTAAGATCGGCGTCCTCGTCGAGTTCGCTTTCGAGAAGGCCGAGACCGCTCAGGCCGAGTCCTTCAAGACCTTCGCTCACGACGTTGCCCTTCAGGTTGCCGCCGTCGCCCCGATTTGCGCTACCCGCGATCAGGTTCCGGCCGAGACCGTCGAGCACGAGAAGGAGATCTACATGGCTCAGGCTGCCGAGTCCGGCAAGCCCGAGGCTATCCAGGAGAAGATGGCTGTTGGCCGTCTGGAGAAGTTCTACAAGCAGTCCGTGCTCACCGAGCAGGAGTTCATCAAGGACAGCTCCCTCACCATCAAGAAGTACGCTGAGCAGGTCTCCAAGGAGCTCGGCGATAGCATTACCGTCGTTGCCTTCGACCGTCTGGTCCGTGGCGAGTAAATAAGCTCTTGTAGCTGGTAATGAGCAGGCTGTGGGTTTTACTCACAGCCTGCTTTTTCATGGCTCTTATCAGAGCCTTTGCTATCATATTGAGAGTCTAATTAAAGGAGGATCGCTTTGTCCGACATCCGATATAAACGCGTGCTTCTGAAGCTTTCCGGCGAAGCACTGATGGGCGACGGCCAATATGGCATCGACCCCAAGATTACCGACCATCTTGCCAAGCAGGTCAAGGAGCTGCTCGCCGTTGGCCATGAGGTCGGCGTTGTTGTCGGCGGCGGCAACATTTTCCGCGGCATGGCCGGCGCTGCTGGTGGCATGGAGCGCGCCCAGGCCGACTACATGGGCATGCTGGCAACCGTTATGAACGCGCTTGCCCTGCAGGATGCCTTTGAGCACAACGATGTTCCCTGCCGCGTGATGAGCGCTATCCAGATGAACGAGATCTGCGAGCCCTATATTCGCCGTCGCGCCATCAACCACCTTTCCAAGGGTAATGTCGTTATTTTTGCCGCCGGTTCGGGCAATCCGTACTTTACGACCGACACCGCCGCGGCTCTTCGTGCCTGCGAGATCGGTGCCGAGATTCTGATTAAGGCCACCAAGGTTGACGGCATCTACGACAAGGATCCTGTCAAGTGTTCCGATGCCGTCCGTTTTGACAAGATTACCTATCACGAGGTTCTCGTCCGCGGTCTGCAGGTTATGGATTCCACGGCCACGGCGCTGTGCCAGGATAACCGTATGCCGATTTTGGTCCTCAACATCGATGGCGAGGACACCGTCAAACGCGCGCTTTCGGGTGAGCCCGTCGGCACGCTCGTCTATCAGGAGGATTAAGCATGGCAGAGAATATCACCGCCCACATGGACAAGTCGCTCGAGTCCCTCAAGCACAACTTCTCCAAGGTTCGCACGGGCCGCGCCAACGCTAACATTCTGTCCGACATTTCGGTCGATTACTACGGTGTTCCCACGCCGGTTACCCAGGTTGCCGCCGTTAAGACCCCCGAGGCTCACATGCTGTTTATCGAGCCCTGGGACAAGGCGCTCGTCAACGCAATCGTGAAGGCTATCAGCGCTTCCGATCTGGGCATTACTCCCAACTCTGACGGTACCGTCGTGCGCCTGCCGTTCCCGGCTCCCACCGAGGAGCGTCGTCGCGAGCTCGTCAAGGAGTGCCGCGAGTATGCCGAGCAGGCCAAGGTCTCCATTCGCAACATCCGTCGCGACTTTAACAACAAGCTCGAGCGCGACGAAGAGCTCACCGAGGACGATGTCCGTCGCGAGCAGGCCAAGGTCCAGAAGTATACCGATGAGTATGTTGCCAAGGTTGAGGAGCTTCTGAAGGAAAAAGAAGCCGAGGTCATGGAGATCTAAGGTGCAATACGACGAGAACAAACTGGTCGAGTACTTTGCCGACGCCCCTGCGGGCGTCGGTTTTTCCGACCTTGACCTCAATAAGATTCCGCATCATATTTCGTGCATCATGGACGGTAACGGTCGCTGGGCCACGGCGCGCGGTCTTGCCCGCACCGAGGGACACAAGGCCGGTATCGTCTCCCTGCGCGAGATTATTACCGCATGCGTGCGTTTGGGCGTCGACGTCCTTTCGGCCTATGCGTTTTCCACCGAAAACTGGAATCGTCCGCAGCATGAGGTCAACGTTTTAATGCATCTGTTTGCTAAGACGTTTATCGATGAGCTGCCGCTGCTTAAGCGCGAAAACGTGCGCGTTGTCTTTTTGGGCGATATTTCCGCACTGCCCAAGAAGACCCGCG
The DNA here is from genome assembly GCA_947002045.1 of uncultured Collinsella sp. Classification (GTDB taxonomy): domain Bacteria; phylum Actinomycetota; class Coriobacteriia; order Coriobacteriales; family Coriobacteriaceae; genus Collinsella. The sequence continues at coordinate 20,442 of CAMQJB010000003.1, read as the reverse complement.
ATGTCTTTGAGCGAGGTCTTGCCGAGTGTGCCGACCATACCGGCATGACGCTGGCACTTGCCGTCAACTACGGAGCCCGTGCCGAGATCACCCGTGCTGTCCGTCAGATCGCGCTCGATGCCGCTGCCGGAAAGATCGATCCGGCCGCTATCGACGATGATATGGTTGCTTCGCACCTGTACACCGCTGGGCTACCCGATCCTGAGCTTGTGATTCGAACCTCCGGCGAGCTTCGCCTTTCGAACTATCTGCTGTGGCAGGTTGCCTATTCCGAGTTTTATGTCACCGATACCTATTGGCCCGACTTTGATCGTTGGGGTCTTGTCAACGCCATTTTGGCCTATCAGGGCCGCGACCGTAGGTTTGGTGGACTGAGCAAGACCGAGGAGGCTTAATCGTGTCCGATCGTCCCAAGGCGTCTGCTCCCAAGGCGCCTGCCGCCAAGAGCGGCGCGGCCGCGACTTCGTGGCTTGCCGGCTTTATTACCCGTGCCGCCGCAGGTATCGTCTACGCCGTCGTATTTATTCTCTGCCTGGTTTTGGGTATCGTTCCCACCGCCATCTTCGTCTCCGTCATGAGCGGCCTGTGCTGCTTTGAGTATTTCCGCATGACGAAGCTCGATGGCAAGGTGGCCAACGAGCGCCTGGGTATCGCTGCCGCCGTGCTCTTTCCGCTCTCGGCGCTGGGCGACTCGCTGCTGTTGAATGCGCTGCTTTTTGCATTGATGCTTGCGGTGGGCATTTGGTATGTCTGTTCGTCGCGTACCCGCATATCCGATGTGGCTGTGACACTCATGGGTCCCATCTACACCGGTTTTATGCTGTCGGCCATCGTGCTGCTGCGCGATGCCGTGCCCGGTTTTGCCGGCGCCCTGCTTTCGGTGGGTGTTTGCGCGTCTCTCTGGGTCTCCGATTCGTTTGCCTACATCGTGGGCAGCCGTATCGGCAAGCACAAGATGGTCCCCAAGATCTCTCCCAAAAAGAGCTGGGAGGGCTTTGTCGGCGGCATCTTGGGCTCGGTTCTTATCTGGCTTATTTTGTGGGCGACGCATTTCTATAAGCTGAGCTTGCCCTATGCGCTGCTTTGCGGCGTGATTGTGTCCATCCTGGGCGTTATCGGTGACCTCATCGAGTCACGCATCAAGCGTGGCGTGGGCGTCAAGGATTCTGGCAACCTTATTCCGGGCCATGGCGGCATGCTCGATCGTAGCGACTCGCTTATCTTTGGCTGCATTACCGCGCAGCTGCTTTTGATGATCGGAGGCGTGCTGTAATGGCCTTTCAGACGACGTACGCCCCCGATGGGCGTCTTCGCGTTGCCATCCTGGGTTGTACGGGCTCTATCGGTACGCAGGCACTTGATGTATGCCGTCAGCATGCCGATCGACTGCAGGTGACGGCACTGTCCGTTAACTCCAGCACCTCGGAGCTCGTTGCGTTTGCCCGTGAGTTTTCGGTTCCGGCCGTTGCCGTGGCCGACACCACCCACGGTACGGACGCTGTGCTGCAGGAGCTGCCCGAGGGCACCGAGCTCGGTGTTGGTGCGCAGGCGGTTTGTGAGCTCGCGCGCCGCGATGACGTCGACTGTGTGCTTGTTGCCATTGTGGGCGCTGCCGGGCTCGAAGCGAGCCATGCGGCCTTGACCTCGAACAAGCGTCTTGCACTTGCTAACAAGGAGTCCCTCGTTGTCGGCGGTGACCTGCTGATGCCGTTGGCGCAGCCCGGTCAGCTTATTCCGGTCGACTCCGAGCACTCCGCCATCTACCAGTGCTATCTGGGGGAGAATCCGCGCGAGGCTCACTGCATTTGGCTCACTTGCTCGGGTGGTCCGTTCTTTGGCCGTACGCGCGACGAGCTCAATTGCGTGACACGCTCCGATGCGCTGGCACACCCCACGTGGGCCATGGGCGCTAAGATCACCATCGACTCTGCGACCCTCATGAATAAGGGCTTGGAGCGTATCGAGGCGATGCACCTGTTCGGGTGCGATCTCGACTTTATCAACGTGGTCGTTCAGCGCCAGTCAAAGATCCACTCGATGGTCGAGTATGCGGACGGCTCTGTGATGGCACATCTTGGTGCGTCCGACATGCGCATTCCCATCCAGTTCGCGTTCTCGTATCCCGAGCGGTGGGATACCCCAGCGCCTCGAATCGATTTCCGCGAGCTCGGGCAGCTCACGTTTGATGCTGCCGATATGGACACATTCCGCTGCCTGGCGCTGGCCGAGCGTGCCGGCAGAACGGGCGGCACCATGCCGTGCGTGCTGAATGCCGCCAACGAAGTTGCCGTCGATGCCTTCCTGCACGATGCCTGTACCTTTACCGATATCGACCGTATCGTCGAGTCGTGCATGGATGCACACGATACGCAGGCGGTCGCATCCTTTGAGCAGCTTCGCGATATCGATATGTGGGCTCGTGCCAAGGCCGCCGAGGTGCTCGCTGCAACCCGCTCTTAATCGTAAGGATTGCTTTTCGTTTTATGGATACTGTTCTGAGCGTTCTTTCCTCGGTCTTTTGGGGTCTTTTGATGCTATCCGTCCTCGTGTTTCTGCACGAGGGCGGCCACTTTTTAGCGGCCCGTGCGTGCGGCGTGCGCGTCACCGAGTTTTTCTTGGGCCTTCCGTGCCGCTTTGACATTCACCATACGTCGCGTCGCATCGGTACCAAGTTTGGCGTGACGCCGCTGCTGCTAGGTGGTTATGCCGCTATCTGCGGTATGGACCCGACCGATGTCTCGTGCGCCGACCGTGTGCTTGCGGCGATCTATCGTCATGGTCGCGTTTCGGTTGCAGACCTTTCCGTCGAGCTGGAGCTGCCCGAGGAGGATGTTCTCGAGGCTTGTGCCTTGCTTTTGGGTTGGGGTTCCATTGCGCCTTGGTACGAGGAAGGGGAGAAGCCTTCACCCAGCTATTATCCGGTCAGGTACCAGACGCTGCCGCGCGACGCTGCAGGATATACCACCTTTGACGGCCGCCGGTTCGATCGAGAGCATGCGACTGCCGAGGGCGATGTGTGGGAGCTGCCGGTCACTGCTTCGGAGTTTCTTGAGCTGGAGCGTTCACATACCTATCTGGGCCAGGGTTTTCTCAAACGTGCCTTTATGCTGCTCGCGGGCATTCTCGTCAATATCCTGACGGGCTTTTTGCTGCTTATGAGTATCTACTCTATCGCCGGCGTATCGGTGCCGGTCGATAGCAATGTGATCGGTCAGGTTGAAGAAGGCTCGATAGCCGCCAAGGCGGGCATCGAGGCCGGCGACGCAATTCTTAGTGTCGATGGCGTGTCCTGCTCTTCCTGGATGGACGTGTATGATGCGATCGGAGCGGCCGCCGGCAAGGACGATATCGCCATTGAGTATCAGCGTGACGGCAAGAAATTTATGACCTCTGTTGCGCTCAAGGAGGACGAGCGTTTGGGCGTTTATGCCTCCACGCAAGTGGTCCATTTGGACCCCATTACGTCGGCACGCCTGTCGTTCTCCTATGTTCAGCAGACTGCTGAGGGCGTGATGCGCCTGCTGCAGCCGCAGCATACGATGGAGATACTCGATCAGTCCTCCTCGATTGTGGGCATCAGCGTCATGTCTTCTCAGGCGGCGGCAGCCGGCCCTGCTACGTTCTTGACGTTTGCCGCGCTCATTTCGTTTTCGCTGGGCTTTATGAACCTGCTGCCCATTCCGCCGCTCGACGGGGGAAAGCTGGTTATCGAGATTATCCAAAAGGTTGCCGGTCACGAGTTGCCGCTCAAGGTGCAGACAATCGTCAGCTATGTCGGCATCGCGCTCTTTGCGCTGCTGTTTGTCTATATGCTTCGTTCCGACGTCCTTCGATTTATTTTGTAGGGGAGTGTTTGGATTGTCTTTGTCCCATCCTTTGCCGCGCGAACTGACGCGCCCTGTGTTTGTGGGCGACGTGCAGATGGGCGGCGGCGCTCCGGTGGTGGTTCAGTCCATGACCTGCACCGATACCGCCGACGCCCAGGCAACGCTTGCGCAAGTGCGTGCGCTTGCCCAGGCGGGCTGTGATGTTGTGCGCGTGAGCGTGCCCACCGAGGCCGCGCTTGAGGGCTTTCGCACGATTTGTGCCGAGTCTCCGGTGCCAATCGTTGCCGATATCCACTTTAACCACAAGCTGGCCATTGGCGCTGTGGAGGCCGGTGCCGCCAAGCTTCGTATCAATCCTGGCAACATCGGCGATTGGGCTAAGGTCGATGCCGTGATCGATGCTGCGGGCGCCGCTGGTTGCGCGATTCGTATCGGCGTCAATGCCGGTTCGCTTGAGCAGGATATCGCCGAGCGCGACGACCTTACGCAACCCGAAAAGCTCGTGATGTCGAGCGAACGCTTTGTCAAACATTTTGAGGATCGCGGTTTTACCAATATCGTGCTTTCCGCCAAGGCGCATAGCGTGTCCACGACGCTTGACACCTACCGAGCCCTGTCGCGCGAAATCCCCCATGTTCCGCTTCATTTGGGAGTCACGGAGGCCGGAACCAAGCTCCAGGGCACCATTAAGAGCTCTGTGGGCCAGGGTATTCTGCTTTCCGAGGGCATTGGTGACACCATGCGCGTCTCGCTTACGGCCGATCCGGTAGAGGAGCCGCCGGTCGCCTGGGGTATCCTGCAGTCGCTCGGTCTTCGCCGCCGCGGCCCCGAGATTGTCTCGTGCCCCACGTGCGCTCGCTGCCAGGTCAACCTCATTCCTATTGCCGAGGAGGTCACCGAGCGGCTTAAGAACTACTCCGCGCCGCTTTCGATCGCCGTTATGGGATGCGCGGTCAATGGCCCCGGCGAGGCCTCTGACGCCGACTTGGGCGTTGCCTGCGGACGAGGTCAGGGCCTGCTCTTTTCGCACGGCCAGATCATTGGTAAAGTAGCTGAAGACCAAATTGTCGACGCGCTTATGGCCGAGGTCGACAAGCTTATTGAGGAGAAATAAATGACCCGAGCAATGTATATGTCTAAGCTCTATGCTCCGACGCTCAAAGAGGATCCGGCCGATGCCGAGCTTGCGAGCCATCGCCTGCTGCTCCGTGCCGGTATGATCCGCAAGGAGGCTGCCGGTCTCTATTCCTATCTGCCGCTCGCATGGCGCTCGATTCGCAAGATCGAGAACATCGTGCGCGACGAGATGGATGCTGCTGGCGCCCAGGAGCTCATGATGCCCATTATGGTCGATGCCGAGCTGTGGCGTGAGTCCGGCCGTATCGATGCCTATGGTAAGGAGCTCGTGCGCTTTGATGACCGCCACGGCCGCGAGTTCGTGCTCGGCCCCACGCACGAGGAGACCGTGACCGCCTTGGTGCGCAATGAACTGCGTTCCTACAAGCAGCTGCCGGTGAATCTCTATCACATCCAGGATAAATTCCGTGACGAGTTCCGTCCCCGCTTTGGCCTGATGCGCGGCCGCGAGTTCATCATGAAGGACGCCTACAGCTTCTCTGCCACGCAGGAGAGCCTGCAGGAGGAATACGACAAGATGAAGCAGGCCTACGCCAACATCTGCGAGCGCTGCTACATCAAGGCCCTGCCCGTTGTTGCCGACTCCGGTGAGATCGGTGGCGATACCTCCGTCGAGTACATGGCGCTGGCAGAGGCCGGCGAGGCTTCGCTGGTCTACTGCGACGATTGCGGCTTTGCTGCCGATGACGAGGCTGCAAGCACCAAGGTCGTTGTGACCGAGGGCCCCGGCGACGGCACACTCACCAAGGTCGAGACTCCGGGCATGGGCACCATCGAGGCTGTTGCCAAGTTCTTCGGCTTCCCCGAGAACGGTACACGCAAGTCCCTGGCTCTCATCGACGCCGAGGGCAAGCCTGTTGTGGCCATCGTTCCGGGCGATCATGAGCTCAACGACTGCAAGGCCGAACACGTCTTTGGCAAGGGCTATCGCATGATGACCGACGAGGAACTCCTGACCTACGGTCTGCACAAGGGCTTTATCGGACCGGTTAACCTGCCCGAGGGCATCCGTCTAGTGTGCGACGAGAGTCTGCGCGAGTCCAAGCAATGGGCCTGCGGTGCCAACGAGGTCGATTATCACTTTACCGGTGCCTGCCCCGAGCGCGACTTTACCGTCGACGAGTGGGCCGATCTGGTCACCGTCGTTGCCGGTGATCCCTGCCCGCACTGCGGCAAGCCGCTCTCTGCTGCCCGCGGCATCGAGGTCTCCCAGGTGTTCCAGCTGGGCACCAAGTACTCCGAGGCCATGGGTGCCACCTTTATGGACGAGGATGGCAAGGAGAAGCCGCTCATCATGGGTTGCTACGGCGTGGGCGTGTCTCGCTCGCTCGCTGCCGTCGTGGAGCAGCACAACGACGAGCACGGTATCGTCTGGCCGGTCTCCGTTGCCCCGTACGAGGTCGCGGTGATTCCGCTCGACCCCAAGAAGGAGGAGTGCGCTACCGTTTGCGACCAAATCGTTGAGGCTCTGTGTGCCGAGGGTATCGAGGTTGTCGTCGATGACCGTGACGAGCGTCCTGGCTTTAAGTTTGCCGACAACGACCTTATGGGCTTCCCGTATCAGGTGATTCTGGGCAAGCGCGGTCTTAAGAGTGGCACCGTTGAGCTCAAGGACCGTGCTACGGGCGAGCGCGAGGACGTGGCGATCGATGAGGTCGTCGCCAAGGTTGCCAAGCTTGTGAAGGCAGCACGCCGTTAATCGACATTTCTGCTAGTAGATGTAATTGCAGGCCTGCTCCGCATCTCTCTTAGGATGAGATGCGGAGCAGTCTTTTTTGTTGCGTGAATAAGCTCGACGGGTAAAGGAAAACCCCACAGCCCAAATGAGCTGCGGGGTTTTCCTTTGTGCCTCCGATGCGAAATAAATCGCTCAGATACTACTGATAATCGACGACGTCGATCCAGTTCTTAAGGAACTCATCGTTCACGTTGCGCTTACGAGCGAGCTCGGAAGCGGCGACGATGCTCGTCCACTGACGCACGACCTGCATGGGCATGTCGGCGCGGTCGCAGTAGAGCTCCAGGTAGGCCTCAGCCTGGTCCTTGCTGTTGAGGGCAAAGAGCAGGTAGGTGGTGGCAACGTCGGCAGCAGGGGAGCCCTGGGTGGCATGTGCCCAGTCGCAGACGTACAGCTGGCCGTCGTCTCCGACGATGACGTTGGAGGGGTTGAAGTCGCCGTGGCAGACCTTGAACTCCTTGGTCATGCCGTCCAGACGCTCCTGAAGGTTGTAGCGCGTGGTGGCATTGAGCTGATCGAGGCTGTCGATCATGCGGGCGAACTTATCGCGCTGACGGTTGAGCAGCGGGGAGGTGTAGCCGTGGATCTCGATCTGGAGGTCGACGAACATCTCGAGGTACTCACCAAAGCGCTGGGGCTCGGCAGTCATCTTCTCGGCAAGGGTGGTGCCCGGAACCTTCTCGGTCACGAGAGCCCAGCCGTTGGCGTTCTCGAGCTGGGAAACCTCGAGAGCCTTGGGGCTGCGGATGCCGCACTCATTGATGCGGGCAAGATTCAAAGCCTCGTTGAACACGTCGGAGACGGGCTTGGTCTCGTTAAAGACCTTGACGATCTTGTCGCCCAGGTCGTAAACGACCTTGTTGCCGCGACGGACGAGCTCGGTCTTGGAATCGGGGAGCAGCATGATTGCATCCTTTCAACGATGCGATAGAAGCAACGGCGGGGGCGTGCGTACACCCGTGCACCCCCGCCGCAAATAACCGTGCTAAAAACTAGCAGACGGCGTAGTCCTGGGGCTCGCGGCCGTAGTAGGCGTCCAGGTAGAGCTCCTTGATCTCGCTCATGAGCGGGTAGCGCGGGTTAGCGCCGGTGCACTGGTCGTTGAATGCCTGCTCGGTCATCTCGTCGAGGGTGTCGAGGAAGTACTGCTCGTCAACACCGTAGTCGGCGATGGTCTTCTTGACACCGATGAAGTCCTTGAGCTCCTCGAGCTTCGTGATGAAGTTCTCGAAGACCTCCTTGTCGTCCTTGCCCTCGATGCCGCAGTACTTGGCCATCTCGGCGTAGTTGTGCAGCGCGTTGGGGTAAGGATACTGGGAGAAGGTACCCATCTTGACGGGAGCCTCGGCGGCGTTGTAGCGCATAACGCGGGTCAGGATGACGGCGTTTGCGAGGCCGTGGGGCAGGTGATGGAAAGCGCCGAGCTTGTGGGCCATGGAGTGGTTGAGGCCCAGGAAGGCGTTGGCGAAGGCCATACCGGCCATGCAGGAGGCGTTGTGCATCTCCTCGCGGGCATGCGGGTCCTTGGCACCGTTCGTGAAGCTGGAGGGCAGGTTCTCGAAGACGAGCTTAGCAGCGCGCTCGGAGAGGCCCTTAGTGTAGTCGGAAGCCATGATGGAGACGTAGGACTCGATGGCGTGGGTCATGACATCGATGCCGGAGGCAGCGGTCAGGCCGCGCGGGGCGGTCATGCAGTTGTCGGCGTCGACGATAGCCATGTTGGGGAGCAGCGCGTAGTCGGCGAGCGGCCACTTGATGCCGGTCTCCTTGTCGGTGATGATGGCGAACGGCGTGCACTCGGAGCCGGTACCCGAAGAGGTCGGGACGGCGACGAAGTAGGCCTTCTTGCCCATCTCGGGGAAGGTGAAGATACGCTTGCGGATGTCCATGAAGTCCATGGCCATGTCCTCAAACTTGCACTCGGGGTGCTCGTACATCATCCACATGATCTTACCGGCGTCCATAGCGGAGCCACCGCCGACGGCGATGATGACGTCCGGCTCAAAGAGGGCCATCTGCTTGGCGCCGCGACGTGCGCACTGCAGCGACGGATCGGGCTCGACGTCATAGAAGCAGTCGTGGGCGATGCCCATCTCGTCGAGCTTGGCCTCGATGGCGCGGGTGTTGCCATTCTTGAAGAGGAACTGGTCGGTGACGATGAAGGCGCGCTTCTTGCCCATGACGGTACCGAGCTCGTCGAGGGCGACGGGCGTGGAACCCTTCTTGAAGTAGACCTTCTCGGGAGCGCGGAACCACAGCATGTTCTCACGGCGCTCGGCCACAGTCTTAACGTTGATCAAGTGCTTCACCCCAACGTTCTCGGAGACGGAGTTGCCGCCCCAGGAGCCGCAGCCCAGGGTCAGAGACGGCTTCATGCCAAAGTTGTACAGGTCACCGATGCCGCCGTGCGAGGACGGGGTGTTGATGACGATACGGCAGGCCTTCATGACGTGCTCGAACAGGCTGATCTTCTCGGCCTGGGCGGGGTGCACGTACAGAGAGGCGGTGTGGCCCGGGCCACCGGCGAGCACCAGGTGCTCGGCCTTGTCGACGGCCTCCTGGAAGTCCTTGGCGTGGTACATGGCCAGGACCGGGGAGAGCTTCTCGTGGGAGAACTCCTCCTTGGCGGGGTCGGTGGAGGTGACCTCGGCGATCAGGATCTTGGTCTTGGCGGGAACCTCGATGCCGGCGAGCTCGGCGATCTTGGCGGCAGCCATGCCGGGGATGCGGTGATCGAGGGCGCCGTTCTTGAACATGGCAGCACGCAGGGTCTCCATCTCGGCACCCTGCTTGACGAAGTAGCAACCGCGCTTCTGGAACTCGGCCTTGACCTGGTCATAGATGCTGTCGATTACGGTCACGGACTGCTCGGAAGCGCAGATCATGCCGTTGTCGAAGGTCTTGGAGTGGATGATGGAGTTGACGGCGAGCAGCACGTCGGCGGTGTCGTCGATGACGACCGGGGTGTTACCGGCGCCAACGCCCAGGGCGGGCTTGCCCGAGGAGTAAGCGGCCTTGACCATGCCCGGGCCACCGGTGGCGAGGATGATGTCGACGTCGCGCATGACCATGTTAGTCAGCTCGATGGAGGGGACATCGACCCAGCCGATGATGCCCTCGGGGGCGCCGGCCTTGACGGCGGCGTCAAGCACGAGCTTGGCGGCGGCGATGGTGCACTTGGCGGCAGCCGGGTGCGGGGAGATGATGATGGCGTTGCGGGTCTTCAGGCAGATCAGCGTCTTGAAGATCGCGGTGGAGGTGGGGTTGGTCGTCGGGATGACGGCGCCCACGATGCCGATGGGCTCGGCGATCTTGGTGATGCCGTAAGCCTCGTCGCGCTCCAGGACACCACAGGTCTTGGTGTTCTTGTAAGCGTTGTAGATGTACTCTGCGGCGTAGTGGTTCTTGATGACCTTGTCCTCAAGAACGCCGCGGCCGGTCTCCTCGATGGCCATCTTCGCCAACGGGATACGAGCCTTGTTGGCGGCCATGGCGGCCTCATAGAAGATCTTGTCGACCTGCTCCTGCGTGTACGTAGCAAAAAGCGCCTGGGCCTCTCGCATCTGAGCGAGCTTGGCCTCAAGCGCCTCTACGTTGTCCACAATTGCGGGAGTAGTGTTTTCCGGTGACTTTTTCACCATTTGTGTCTCCTTGCGATCGGAGATTTACCCTACGCCTTGCATGATAGCAAGAAATTATTCGGCGAACGGTAAGATTCCTGTAAAAGGCACACTAAAACGCTTCAATAAACTGAAGCGTTTTAACCAAACTATCTGCCAGTGCATCGCCCCGCTCATTGGGGACAGGCTTACATGAGTGCTTTCACTCATTTGGGACAGACATCGATTTGCCATTTTGCCGTTCTGGGCCTGTTATTGCCGTTCGTTGGATATAAATAGGTTACAGGCTCAGCATTTCGCGTTGCTTCTCTCCTTTTAGGTGTTGCCTGTACGGTTTTGAAAGGAGAGATTATGCCCCGATGCGCCCGCGCCGTTTCGCTCACCGGCTATTACCACGTCTATGACCGTGGCAACTCCAAACAGATTATTTTTGAAGATGACTCCGACCGCTATCGTTTCTTATCGGATATCTCGGACAGGTTTGTACGCCATGAAGTGGCGGTGTTGGCTTGGTGTCTTATGGACAATCACTTCCATTTAATGGTTGATGATCCATTTGACAATCTTTCAAAGGCGATGCAGTGTGCATTGACGGCGTATGCTAAGTATTTTAATGGGAAAACGGGAAGAACGGGGCATCTGTTTGATAATCGCTATTCGCGGGTCGCGGTTGAGTCGGATACGCAGGCGGTGCAGCTGCTCGACTATATTCATCTCAATCCCGTGAAAGGTGCGCTCGACTCGCTCGAGGCGTACCGCTGGTCAAGCTGCAAGGCATATCAGCTGGGCTATGATCCCTTTGGCATCTGTGATGCGGCCCCTATGCTCGATATTGTCGGAGGCTCCCGTTGCTATTGCGAGCATCTCAAGGAAGTTGCCGGTCGCATCTGGTCAGTGGAGGTTCTTCCACGCCGGCGGATCCCCGATGAGGATGCCCTTGCCGTCGCGCACGAAGCCCTGCCGAGCATAGATCCCGCGCTGCTCAAGGCCCTTCCGCGCCCCGAACGTGATGCCTGCCTGCTGAGGCTTAGGCGGGCGCATCTCACGGTCAAGCAAATCGCCCGTGTCACCGGTATTGGCGCCACAAGCGTGACCAAGGCCACTGCAGGCTGGAAGGAGACTGTGTGAGATAGGGGCCGGAGCCGATCGGGACGCCGCATGCGCGTGTCATGTCTGTCCCCAATGCGTGAAAACACTCATCTAAGTCTGTCCCCAATGAGTGCCCAATGAGTACAAAAAGGCGCCCTCCGTAGGGGAGGGCGCCTTTGGTAAGTTCTATGTGAACGCGAGGTCTTTGACCCGGAGAGTCCGAGGTACTTGTTGGTAAGACCTTATTTAGGAGCGCGCAACCTTGCCGGACTTGAGGCAGGTGGAGCAAACGTTCATCTTGCGACGGTGACCATCGACGACGACGTAGACGCGCTGGATGTTGGGGCGGAACTTACGGTTGGTGACGCGGTGAGAGTGGCTGATGGAGCGACCGGCAACGGGGTGCTTACCGCAAACTTCGCAAACTTTGGACATAACTGACCCTCCTTGGGCGACAAACGAACATGTCGCGTTAACAAACAAGCCTGAACTATAGCACAGAAGCAGCTCCCTGTGCGTAATCTACACAGAGATATTTCTCTTTTGGCGATAGTGCCCACGCCACGGCCCTGGACGTAGATCCGATTTGCGTGCAGCAGAGGGGATTATGCCAGCTCGTGCGTGCGTTTTCAAGCTCGTCCCACAAATATATAGGTTTATTGAGCATTGGGCTCCGTTTACGGATTGCTCTGTATTTATGCTCGCAATTAAGTTCGAGGTTGGCTACACTATCCCTTGACCATTAAAGGGGTACGAGATACCCACATGGAATTACATAGCTGCCTAAGAGCAGCCTTTCCTGTGGGTGTCTGGTCCGCTTTGAGCGGTCGGGCATCTATTTTTTTGACTGTGTCAGCAGTCAAGACATGTGAGGAAGGAGATCGATGGGCACGACTTCCCCCAAGGCGGTCATTATGGACGAGACCGCCGTCAATCGAGCGATGACCCGCATCGCGCACGAGATTCTCGAGCGCAACGAGGGCTGTGAAGACCTCGCTCTGGTCGGCATCGTCACGCGCGGCGACCTTCTGGCAAAGAAGCTCGCCGAGGAGATCAAGGAGATCGAGGGCGTCGACGTTCCGCTCGGCAGCCTCGACATCAGCTTCTACCGCGATGACTACGCTACCAATTTCGCTCCCGCGATCCACGCCACCAACATTCCCTTTAGCGTCGACGGCAAGCGCGTCGTGCTGGTGGACGACATCCTGTATACGGGCCGTACCATTCGCGCCGCTCTCGACGCCGTCATGGACCTGGGCCGTCCGAGCCGCATCGAGCTGGCAGTCCTCGTTGACCGCGGCCACCGCGAGCTCCCCATCTCGCCGGACTTTGTCGGCAAGAACGTTCCCTCGTCGCATGAGGAGAACGTGCACCTATATATGAAGGAAGTCGACGGCCACACCGCTGTCGAGATTAACGACGTCGCGCCGGGTTCCCACGTGGGCTCCGCGCCGCTGGGAGGTGAGTAGTACCGTGGCGTTCAACCATAAGCACCTGATCGACATTACCGAGTACTCCGAAGAGGACATCAAGCTCATCCTCGAGACCGCCAAGGCGTTCTCCGAGGTCAACGAGCGTGCGATCAAGAAGGTCCCCACGCTCAAGGGCAAGACCATCGTCAACATGTTCAACGAGCCCTCGACGCGCACCCGCAGCTCCTTCGAGCTCGCCGAGAAGCGTCTTTCGGCCGACAGCCTCAACTTTGGCGGCTCCTCGACCTCCACGGTCAAGGGCGAGAGCCTCGTCGACACCGTCGAGACCCTCAACGCCTATAAGATCGACTGCATCGTCGTGCGAGATAAGCACGCCGGTGCTCCCTACGTCGTCACGCAGAACTCGCCCGCGAGCGTCATCTGCGCCGGCGACGGCAAGCACAACCATCCCACGCAGGCCCTGCTCGACCTGTACACCATCTGGGAGCACAAGGGTGACTTCCACGGTCTGAAGGTCGCCGTCGTCGGCGATATCGCCCACTCCCGCGTTTGCGGCTCGCTGATCCCCGCCCTTAAGATCATGGGCTGCGAGACCTACGCCGTCGCCCCCGGCACGCTGCTGCCGCCGGCGCCCGAGGTCCTGGGCTGCGACCACGTGACGAGCGACCTCGATTCCGTCCTTCCCGAGCTGGACGTCGTCTACATGCTGCGCGTGCAGCAGGAGCGCCTCGAGGGTGCCCCGTTCCCGACCATTCGCGAGTACCACAAGCTCTTCGGCCTGACCAAGGACCGCGAGAAGCTCATGAAGCCCGATGCGATCATCTGCCACCCGGGCCCCATCAACCGCGGCGTCGAGTTCGACTCCTATATGGCCGACCACCCGCAACGCTCCGTCATCCTGGAGCAGGTCTACGCTGGTATCTGCGTGCGTATGGCTATCCTGTATCTGCTGCTTGGAGGTGCCGATAATGGCCTTGCTTCTTAAGAATGCCCACGTCGTCGACCCGTCCGTCGAGCTTGACGGTGTCGTTGACGTCCTGATTGACGGCGACAAGATCGCCGAGGTCGGCGAGAATCTCGCCGTCGAGGGAGCCGAGGTCCGCGACCTTTCCGGCAAGTACCTCGTTCCCGGCCTGGTGGATATGCACGTTCACCTTCGCGAGCCCGGCTACGAGGTCAAAGAGGACATCGAGAGCGGCACCCGCGCAGCTGCCAAGGGCGGCTTTACCGGCGTGTGCGCCATGCCCAACACCGACCCCGTCACCGATAACGGCACCGTCGTGGAGTTCGTCAAGTCCCGCGCTGCCGAGGTCGGCCACTGCCGCGTCTATCCGTCGGGCGCCATGACCCGCGGTCTTAAGGGCGAGGCCATGTCCGAGATGGGCGATATGGTCGCCCACGGCGCCGTCGCCTTCACCGATGACGGTCGCGGCGTGCAGGGCGCGGGCATGCTCCGTCGCTGCATGGACTACGGCAAGATGTTCGGCAAGGTCTTCATGAGCCACTGCCAGGACGAGGACCTGGTCGGCCATGGCCAGATCAACGAGGGCAAGGTCTCGACCCGTCTGGCCCTCGAGGGTTGGCCGGCTGCCGGCGAGGAGCTCCAGATCGCCCGCGACATCGAGATCGCCAAGCTGACCGGCGCCAAGCTGCACATCCAGCACATCTCCACCGCCCATGGTCTGGAGATCGTGCGTGCCGGTAAGGCCGCTGGCGTTCAGGTTACCTGCGAGGCCACCCCGCACCACATGTTCCTGACCGAGAACGACCTGGACGAGACCTACAACACCTCGCTCAAGGTCAATCCGCCGCTGCGTACCGAGGAGGACGCCGAGGCCATCCGTCAGGGCGTCATCGACGGTACCGTCGACGCTATCGTCACCGATCACGCTCCCCACACCCCGTGGGAGAAGGCCCGCGAGTTCGAGCTTGCGCCCTTTGGCATGATCGGCCTCGAGACCTCGCTGTCACTCGTACTCACCGAGCTGGTCAACACGGGCAAGATGAGCATGGGCCGCATGGTCGAGCTTATGGCCATCAAGCCGCGTGAGATTCTGGGCCTCGACCAGGTTCAGGTCAAGGCGGGCTCCGTTGCCGACCTGACCGTGTTCGACCCCTCTGCCACCTGGACGGTCGGCGAGGACGGTTACGAGTCGCGCGCCGAGAACTCCGGTTTTGCCGGCCGCACGCTTACCGGTCGTGCCACCGATGTGTTTGTCGGCGGTAAGCAGACGCTCGCCGACGGCTGCATCTGCTAGCATAGCCTTATCGCTTTTGTGCGCGGTGCCCTTGCGGTGCCGCGCTTTCTGTTCGTTTTGACCATGCAACCGCATGGGGGATTGGAGCGTCTATGCCCACACCTTCCACTGCACGCATGCACGACTTCGAGGTCGTCTCGAACCGGGAGATCGCCGACGGCATCTTCTCGCTCGTCATCTCGGCCCCCAAGCTTGCAAGTGCGCTCAAGCCCGGTCAGTTTGTGAACATCGCCGTGCCCGGCGATGCTTCCTCTCTGCTTCGCGTGCCCTTGAGCTTCTATCGCGCCGACGCCGAGGCCGGTACCGTCGAGCTGTGGTACGCCGTCGTGGGCGACGACACCCGTCGCCTGTCGCAGATGACCCCCGGCTCCAAGTCCAACCTGTTGGGCCCTGGCGGCCGCGGCTGGCTTGTTCCCGAGGGCACCAGGAAGGCGCTGCTCGTGGCGGGCGGCATCGGTGTTCCGCCCGTGCTGTGCCTCGCCGGCATGCTTGCCGAGCAGGGCGTGGATGTCGACGTTTGCCTGGGCTTTGGCACCGCTTCCAAGGCCGTGGGTGTCGATGAGTTCCGCGCGTTGGGCGCCACGGTTAACGTGTGCACCGACGATGGCACGCTGGGCACGCACGGTTTTTGCACCGACCCGGCAGCCGAGCTGCTCGGCGAGGGCGGCTACGACTATGTGGCCAGCTGCGGCCCCGCTGTCATGATGAAGAAAGTCGCCGCTGCCGCTGCCGAGGCCGGTGCGTACTGCGAGGTGTCGCTTGAGCGCATGATGAGCTGTGGCTTTGGCGCCTGCAACACCTGCAATGTCGAAACGGTCGACGGTATGAAGGGTGCTTGCATGTGCGGCCCCGTGTTCGATGCTTCCAAGGTGGTGGTCTTCTAGTGGGTACCGTGAACATGGCCGTCGATTTCGGCGGCGTCAAGATGCAGAACCCCATCAACACCGCAGCCGGTACCTTTGGCTACGGTTGGCAGTTCCAGAACTTCTTTGATGTTTCCCAGCTGGGCGCCATCACCACCAAGGGTTGCGCTGCCGAGCCCTGGCCCGGCAACCCCGCGCCCCGCATGGCCGAGATTCCCGGCGGTATGATCAACTCCGTGGGCCTTCAGAACCCCGGCGTGGCCGCCTTTGCCCGCGAGTCCGGTCCGTGGCTCGAGCAGCTCTCCAAGGACGGCTGCCAGGTCATCTGTCAGGTTGCCGGCCACTCCGTTGACGAGTTTGTCCGCGCACTCGAGATGTATGTCGAACTGTGCCCCTGGGCTGCCGGCTACGAGATCAACGTGAGCTGCCCTAATATCGCCGCCGGCGGTGCCGCCATGGGCTCCACGCCCGAGGGCGCCTCTTCCGTTATGGCTGCCTGCCGCAAGGTGACCGATAAGCCGCTGTTCGTCAAGATGGCTCCGGTTAACGTCGCCGAGATTGCCAAGGCTCTCGAGGCCGCCGGCGCCGACGGCCTTTCGGTCATTAACTCCATCCAGGGCATGGCCATCGATGTTCATACCCGCAAGTCCCGTGTGGCCAAGCCCAAGGGTGGCCTTTCGGGCCCGCTGTGCCACCACATCGCCGTGCGCATGGTCTGGGAGGTTGCTCAGGCCGTCGATATCCCCATCAACGGTGTCGGCGGTGTCATGACGGGCGAAGATGCGGCCGAGTTTATCCTGGCTGGCGCTACCTGCGTGTCGGTCGGCATGGCCAACTTCGTCGATCCGTGCGCTTCGCTCAAGATCGCGCACGAGCTCGAGGCCTGGGCGGAGTCCCAGGGCGTGAAGGACATCAACGAGCTGGTAGGTGCTTTCGAATGCTAGAGACCGACGCCCGCGACCGCGTTATCGTCGCCCTTGACTGCGATCGTGAGCGTGCGCTCGAGCTCGCCCATGAGCTTTCGGGCCATGCCGCTTGGCTCAAGGTCGGCATGACGCTCTATTACGCCGAGGGTCCCCAGATCGTCAAGACCTTTAAGGACCTTGGCTTTAAGGTCTTCCTCGACCTTAAGTTCCATGACATTCCGCATCAGGTGCGCGGCGCTGCCCGCTCGGCCTCGCTTGCCGGTGCCGACCTGCTTTCGGTTCACGGCCTGGGCTCGGGCGCTATGCTCGCTGCCTGCCGCGAGGGTGCCGAGGAGGCGCGCGTGGACCGTGCCAAGCTTGTCGCCATTACCGTACTCACGAGCATGAACCAGGATTCGCTGGCCGAGATTGGCGTCGAGTCGCCTGTGGCCGAGGAGGCCGCACGTCTGGCGAAGCTTGCTCAGGCCAACGGCATCGACGGTATCGTGTGCTCTCCGATGGAGGCTCACGATATGCGCGAGCTGCTGGGCCCCGATGCCCTCATCGTGACCCCGGGCGTGCGTCCCGTGGGCGCGGCCCTGGGCGATCAGTCCCGCGTTGCCACGCCTTCTCAGGCTATCGAGCGCGGCGCGAGCCATATCGTGGTGGGCCGTCCCATCACCGGTGCCGACGACCCGGTTGCCGCTTTTGACGCCATTGTCGCCGAGCTGGTCGAAAACGTCGCGTAAAAGATTCCCTTAAGTCGCCACTTTTGGGTGTCAATAGCACAAAATAGCCCCCGTGCCTGCGAAAACTTTCCCATCTATTGTGTGGAATCGCGGTTCGGGGGCTTAACTTTGCCCCCGATATATTGCACTTTTTGCAGGTATCGTCTAACCTATGGAGCCGCAATTGAGCATTTTGTACGTTTGACGTGCTAAAATGCCAACATCGAATGAATGTTAAACCAATTATTTGGAGGTTCGAATGGCACTCCCTCAGCTTACCGACGAGCAGCGCAAGCAGGCTCTTGAGAAGGCCGCTGCCGCCCGTCATGCCCGCGCTGAGCTTCGCGAGCAGATCAAGAAGGGTGAGAAGTCCCTCGAGTCCGTGCTCAACTCCGATGATCCCATCGCTTCCCGCATGAAGGTCTCCACCCTCATCGAGTCTCTCCCTGGTTATGGCAAGGCCAAGGCCGCCAAGATTATGGAGGAGCTCGGCATCTCCGCTACCCGTCGCGTCCAGGGCCTCGGCGTCCGTCAGCGCGAGCAGCTCCTCGAGCAGCTGACCAAATAAGTGAGTGCTCAGGATTCCAAGCTCTTTGTGATTTCTGGACCGTCAGGCGCGGGCAAGGGCACGCTCGTCACTCGTGTGCGCGAGCGTCGCTCGAACCTGGGCCTGACGGTTTCGGCTACCACGCGAGCACCACGTAAAGGTGAGGTCGACGGCGTCAACTACTTTTTCCTGACGCGCGAGGAGTTCGACCGCCGCGTGGCAAACGGTGAGTTTGTTGAGTGGGCTGAGGTCCACGGCAACTGCTACGGGACGTTGGTGAGCGAGGTCACATCCAAGCTCGCCTCTGGCTCGTCTCTGATCTTGGAGATCGATGTCCAGGGTGCCCTGCAGGTCAAGGAGCGTTTCCCCGAGGCCGTGTTGATCTTTATCAAGCCGCCCTCGCTCGAGGTGCTTCGTGAGCGTCTTGTCGGTCGTGGTACCGAGTCGCCCGAGACGATCGAGCTGCGTATGGCAAACGCCGCTGATGAACTTGCCCTTGCCGACCGCTACGACGACGTCGTGGTGAATGACGATCTCGACCGCGCGACCGATGAGCTCGTTCGCGTTCTCGATATGCATGAAAGGATCTGAGGTCCGTGTCCGTTGTAAAGCCTTGCATTGACGATCTTCTGGAGAAGACCGATCACAACCGCTTCCTGCTCGCTTCGCTTGCCTCCAAGCGCGCCTGCGATATCAATAGCATGCTGCGTGGCCAGCACAATCGTGTGCTTGCCGTCCAGGATGTCGATGACATCACCATCGCGCTCTCGGGTGCCGATACCATTTCGATGGCTATGGACGAGATCGTCGACGGCGATATCTCCTACGACGAGGCCCGTTACGAGAAGGCACTCGGCCACAAGGTTGCTGAAGCCTAAATGGCAGCTCGCGTCTGCCTGGTCCACTATCACGAGGTTGGACTGAAGGGCAAGAACCGCGCACATTTTGAGCATATCCTCATGGATAACATTAAGGCGGCTTTGGCCGCCTTTTCCGTGAATGCCGTGTCTCGAATTTCCGGTTATATCCTCGTGACCTTTAACGAGCATCAGGCCGACGATGCGGCGCGCGTTATTCGCACCGTGCCCGGCGTTGCTCGTGTGTCTCTGGCCTACCACACCAATCGCGACCCTCAGGAGTACTGCGCGGCGGCTGTAAAGGCGCTGCGTGAGTTTGGCCCCTTCGACTCGTTTAAGGTACATGCTAAGCGCTCTAACACCGATTACGAACTCACTTCGATTGATATCAATCGACAAGTTGGCGAGGTGCTGTGCGAGGCGTTCCCCGATAAAAAGGTCCAGATGCACGATCCCGACGCGATGGTGCACGTACTGGTGGTCCAGGGCAGCGTTTACGTGTACGCGCGCTCTGAGCGCGGTGTGGGCGGTCTGCCGGTGGGCTCTGCCGGCAAGGTTGTGACCCTGCTGTCATCGGGTATCGACTCGCCGGTGGCGACCTGGATGCTCGCGCGTCGCGGCGCGGTGTGCGTGCCGGTACATTTCTCCGGTCGTCCGCAGACGCCCGATACGAGCGAGTATTTGGTGCAGGACATCATCCGTGCGCTTGAGCCGGGTGTCCAGATCGGCCGCCTGTACGTGGTGCCGTTTGGCGACTGCCAGCGTGAGATTTCGGTCACCTGTCCCAGCAACCTGCGCGTGATTATGTATCGCCGCATTATGTATTCGGTTGCCGAGCGCATTGCACACATCGAGGGTGCCAAGGCTATCGTTACGGGCGAATCACTTGGGCAGGTTGCCTCCCAAACGCTTGAGAACATCATGGCCGTCAACGAGGCCGTGAAGATCCCCGTGTTCCGTCCTCTCATCGGTTCGGACAAGCAGGAGATCATCGCGCGCGCCGAGGAGATCGGCACGTTCGATATCTCGACTGAGGCCGCTCCCGACTGCTGCACGCTATTTATGCCGCGCCGTCCCGAGACGCACGCTAAACTCGATGCCGTGCATGAGGCCTGGGAGTTGTTCGATCACGAGGAGATGATCGAGCGCCTGCTCAAACAGACCGAGTACATCGACTTCGAGAGCAACACGTATAAGGCCCCCAAGACCTTAAAACGCAAACATTCGGAGCTTGCTCCGCGTGAGATTTACCAAGATCACGAGTAAATTTGTGCATAGACCGACGATGCGCCTGCATCGTCGGTCTTTTGCTATCTGGGCATTTTGCGGCTAAGTGTTCATTTGCTGACGTGTGCCTGAATAAATGGACAGATTTGTGCAAGGTTTTGGTCGGTTTTTGGTTTGACCGCTAAAACCGGTTTTGGAGCGTAGCTGTTGCGG
>CAMQJB010000002.1 GCA_947002045.1 uncultured Collinsella sp. | reverse complement strand
TAGGGACGGCTCTCCGAGTGGCGCGAGCTGGGCTTTCCGGGCTTTTATTTTCCATCGGGGGGCCTGGCGGGCCGCGTGGCGGTACTACCGGCGGGGGCGCCCGAGGACGTGACCGTGGCCGTCGACTTCTTGCGCGAGGTCAACAGCGGCAAGATTGACGCGCTGCCCGGCCGCACCATCGTGGTGGGCGGCGGCAACGTGGCTATCGACGTCGCGCGCAACGCCTGCCGTCTGGGTTCCGAGCACGTTGAGATGTTCTGCCTGGAGAGCGAGGCCCAGATGCCCGCCAGCGAGGAGGAGCGTCGCGAGGCCGTTGAGGACGGCGCGCACATCAGCTGCGGCTGGGGCCCCAAGGAGGTTCACCTGGACGAGGCCGGTCGTGTGTGCGGCATCACCTTCAAGCGCTGCACGCGTGTCTTTGACGACGAGGGTCGGTTTGCGCCCGAGTACGACGAGAACGATATGCGCCGTGTCGATGCCGACCGTGTCGTCATGTCGATTGGCCAGTCCATTGTGTGGGGCGATCTGCTGGCTGGCTCCAAGGTGGAGCTTGGCCGCGGCCAGGGCGCCCTTGCCGATCCCCAGACCTATCAGACCGCTGAGCCCGACATCTTTGTAGGCGGCGACGTCTACACCGGTCCGAGCTTTGCCATCGACGCTATCGCCGCCGGTCACGAGGCCGCCGTCTCCATCCATCGCTTTGTGCAGCCGGGTTCCACGCTCACCATCGGCCGCAACCAGCGCCGCTACACCGCGCTCGACCGCGACGATGTCGTGATCGAGAGCTACGACAACGCGAGCCGCGAGGTGGCGCATGTGGACCGCGAACGCGAGAAGGCCGCGCCGTTTAGCGAGTACGTCGAGACCTTCACCGAGGAGCAGGTGCGCGCCGAGACCGCCCGCTGCCTGGGCTGCGGTGCCTCGATCGTCGACCCCAACAAGTGCATCGGCTGCGGTCTGTGCACCACCAAGTGCGCGTTCGATGCCATCCACCTGGATCGCGATCGCCCCGAGTGCTCCACGATGGTCAAATACGAGCAAAAGCTCCCGAGCCTTGGCAAGTATGCTTTAAAACGCGCCATCAAGATTAAGTTCGGTCGAAATAGGTAACCATGGCGGGTAAGGGGACGGCGCAGACTAGATTTTGCCGTCCCCTTGCTTTGAGTTTGCATCGCATCAACCGTTGTTGAAAGGTTTCTACCTTGCATGAATTGGGAATCGTCTATCACATTATTCGCGATGTCGAGAACGTGGCGCGCGCCAATGGCGTGAGTCGCGTTTCGGGCGTCACGCTGCTGCTGGGCGAAGTCTCGGGCGTCGTTCCCGACTTGCTGCTCGACGCTTGGCGCTGGGCGGCAGATAAAAAGCCTATCACGCAGGGCGCGGAGCTTATTGTGGAGCCCGTCGAGGCCGTGACGCATTGCGAGACGTGCGGCTGCGACTACGCGACGGTCGAGCACGGCAAGACCTGCCCCCATTGCGGCAGCGGCGAGACATGCCTGCTGCAGGGCCGGGAGGTCATGATCAAGCAGATCGAGACCCCCGACGAGGACCCGGCAGACGCTGTCCCCGACGGCCCTTCCGACGTCCCCGACGCCGTCGACGCCGCAAACCCCCTCCGCATCGCCTAGGATTCCCTATAAGTTGCGGTGAAATAGTTCCTCAATCCAGCCTTCTGGCTCTTAAACAAGAACTATTCCACCGCAACTATTTTGAGTTGTTTCGTAGAACATAAGTCACGCTAATAGTCAAGTTATGTCTGTTTAAACAAAATAGCGGCAGTACAAGCGCATTCGCGCTTGCCAAAATCGATATTAATGAACAGCCTGTTTGTATCTGTAAAATGCATGGCTTGATGTGTGACGCCTTGGCGGGTAATGAGTGAAAAAGCAGTAACGTAATCAATTTGTAACAAACTTGGACGTTTAAACAAATAATCCAACCTTTTGCGAGTTTAGCTATAATTCCACAAACCAAACAGCTATACTCCTTTCATGTCGTGTAGGAAATACGTAGACAAAAAGGAGGTTATGTGATGGTAAGTATTGTTCTTGCTAGCCACGGGGACTTGGCAGCTGGAATCAGGCAGACGGGCTCGATGGTCTTTGGCGATCAGCCGTCTGTTGCCGTGGTCTCGCTCGAGCCGAGCATGGGCCCCGACGACTTCCGTGCCAAGGTCGAGGAAGCAATCGCTTCCTTCGAGGACCAGGAGCAGGTGCTCTTCCTCGTTGATCTGTGGGGCGGCACGCCGTTCAACCAGATCAGCGGACTCATCGAGGGCCACGATTCCTGGGCTATCGTCACCGGTGTCAACCTGCCTATGCTCATCGAAGCATATTCGCAGCGCTTTGACGCAAAGAACACTGCACATGCGATCGCAAAACATCTCGTGACTGAGGCTAAGGCTGGCGTGCGCGTCAAGCCCGAGTCTCTGGAGCCCGAGGAGAAGAAGCCGGCTACGGCCGCCGCTGCTCCTGCAGGCGCCATCCCTCCGGGAACGGTCATCGGCGACGGGCACATCAAGATCGCCCACGTCCGTATCGACACCCGTCTGCTGCATGGTCAGGTGGCCACCACGTGGACCAAGCAGATCAACCCCAACCGCATCATCGTGGTTTCCGACGGCGTTGCTCACGACGAGCTCCGCAAGACCATGATCGAGCAGGCTGCCCCTCCGGGAGTCCATGCCAACGTCGTTCCCATCAAGAAGATGGCCGAGGTCGTCAAGGACACGCGCTTTGGTGACACCAAGGCCATGCTACTCTTCGAGAACCCGCAGGATCTGCTCAGGGCCATCGAGGCCGGCGTCGACATCAAGGAAGTCAACATCGGTTCCATGGCTCACTCCAAGGGCAAGGTCGTCGTCACCAACGCCGTCGCTATGGGCGATGACGACGTTAAGACCCTCGAGGCCCTCAAGGCCAAGGGCGTCAAGTTCGAGGTCCGCAAGGTTCCTTCGGATGCTTCCGAGGATCTCGACGCCATGTTGAAGAAAGCTAAGGCCGAACTGGCCGCTCAAGCATAGTAAAGGAGGGTCCGATACATGTCTGCAATCACTATTCTGCTTGTTGCGATTGTCGCGTTGCTTGCTGGTATGGAAGGCATTCTGGATGAGTTCCAGTTCCATCAGCCGCTCGTGGCATGCACGCTTATCGGTCTCGTAACCGGTCACCTTCAGGAGGGCATCCTCCTGGGCGGTTCGCTCCAGATGATGGCCCTTGGCTGGGCTAACGTTGGCGCCGCCGTCGCGCCTGACGCCGCTCTGGCCTCGGTCGCTTCTTCGATCATCATGGTGCTCGCCCTCAACGGCGGCGCCACTGATTCGGCCAAGGCCGTTACCGCGGCCATCGCCGTCGCTGTCCCGCTGTCGGTCGCTGGTCTGTTCCTGACCATGATCTGCCGTACCATTGCTACCGCTATCGCTCACGCCATGGACGGTTGCGCCGAGAAGGGCGACTTCTCTGGCATCGAGCGCTGGCAGTACGCTGCCATCCTCATGCAGGGCCTTCGTATCGCCATCCCGGCAGTACTTCTGTGCATCATCCCGGCCGAGGCCGTTACCAACGCGCTTAACGCTATGCCCGACTGGCTGTCCGGCGGCATGGCTGTCGGCGGCGGCATGGTCGCTTCCGTCGGTTACGCCATGGTCATCAACATGATGGCCACCAAGGAGACCTGGCCGTTCTTCATCCTCGGCTTTGTCCTTGCTGCCATCCCTCAGCTCACGCTGATCGCCCTTGGCCTCATCGGCATCTCCCTTGCCCTCATCTACC
Organism: uncultured Collinsella sp.; assembly: GCA_947002045.1. Taxonomy (GTDB): domain Bacteria; phylum Actinomycetota; class Coriobacteriia; order Coriobacteriales; family Coriobacteriaceae; genus Collinsella. The sequence goes on along the minus strand of CAMQJB010000002.1, from coordinate 74,776 downwards.
TTGGCCTTAAGGATCTGGCCAAGCAGGGTGGCGGCATGGGCGGTGGCTCCGGCGACCCGCTCGGCGACATTCTGAATGATTACGAGTAGGAGGGGAGTGATACATATGGCAGAGAACAAGATTCAGCTCACCAAGGCTGACCGCAAGAAGGTTTGCTTCCGTCATCAGTTCCTTCAGGGCTCGTGGAACTACGAGCGTATGCAGAACGGCGGCTGGTGCTTCGCAATGATCCCTGCGATCAAGAAGCTCTACACCAGCAAGGATGACCAGATTGCCGCTCTTAAGCGCCACCTGGAGTTCTATAACACCCACCCCTATGTTTCCGCCCCCGTCATTGGCGTTACCCTCGCTCTCGAGGAGGAGCGCGCCAACGGTGCCCCGATTGACGATGTCGCCATTCAGGGCGTCAAGGTCGGTATGATGGGCCCGCTCGCCGGCGTCGGCGACCCCGCCTTCTGGTTCACCCTTCGCCCGATTCTGGGCGCTCTGGGCGCTTCCCTGGCCCTGTCCGGCAGCATCGCCGGTCCGCTGCTGTTCTTCTTCGCGTGGAACATCATCCGTTACGCTTTCCTGTGGTACACGCAGGAGTTTGGCTACAAGGTCGGCTCCTCCATCGCAAAGGACCTCTCCGGCGGTCTGATGGGCAAGGTTACCGAGGGTGCTTCCATCCTGGGTATGTTCATCATCGGCGCCCTGGTCGAGCGCTGGGTGTCCATCTCCTTCACCCCGGTCGTCTCCAAGGTCACGCAGTCTGCTGGCGCCTTTATCGACTGGGCTAACCTGCCCTCCGGTTCTGAGGGTGTCAAGGAAGCACTGACGATGTATAACTCCATCGGTGCTAACGCCCTTGATCAGGTGAAGGTCACCACGCTTCAGGCCAACCTCGATCAGCTCATCCCCGGCCTTGCCGCCGTGTGCCTGACCCTGCTGGTCTGCAAGCTCCTCAAGAAGAAGGTCAGCCCGATCGTCATCATCCTGGCTCTCTTCGCCATCGGCATCATCGGTCGCGTCTGCGGCTTCATGTAAGCACGTTTCGGCTTAAGACCGAGAATTGCTAGGCAAGGGCTTTTGAGCCATTGAAACGGACCGCACCCGGTGGGTACACTGGATGCGGTCCGATTGTTTTATTTGGAGGGCGAGGCGCGCATGGCGCAATCTCAGAACAGCACGGTCGATCTGGCAACGCCGGCAACCTGCCTGATGGGGCTTACCAGCCACGGTAACGTGATGGTGGGCAATAAGGCGTTCGAGTATTACAACGAGCGCAATCCCGAGGATTATATTCAAATCCCGTGGGACGAGGTCGACTATATTGCCGCCGAGGTTTTACGCGGCACCAAGAAGATCACGCGTTTTGCCATCTTCACCAAGGACAACGGTCACTTTACGTTTTCGACGCGCGACGACAAAGAGACGCTTCGTGCGGTCCGCAAGTACGTCGACGAGGATAAGCTCGTGCGTTCGCCCGACTTTATCGATGTGACGGCCAAGGGCGCCAAGAGCATCCCCGCTGCCATCAAGAGCCTTTTCCACAGAGACAGCTAATCGTTGGCGATAGATGGCGGAAAATGCATCCCGGAATTTGTTCTCATTCCGGGATGCATTTTCCTTTTGAGGGCCAGTTGGGAAAGCTTGTCCCATTATTTCGCGTTATTCCGGGTTATTCTTTCCGATATTGAGGATTGCCCTCGGAAACTATTCGCTATAGAGCCTTCTCGATGAGTGGCCATGCGCTACATGGCAAAGGGGTAAATCTGTTACACTAGTACAACATGCCTCCGTAGCTCAGGGGATAGAGCACCGCTCTCCTAAAGCGGGTGTCGACGGTTCGAATCCGCCCGGGGGCACCAGGGAATATGACGGCGTCGCGGGAGCGGCGCCGTTTCTGGTTTGCGGGGGCCGCCGTGCTGCTCGCCCGTGGGGGACTGGCATCTGTTTCCTAGAGTGCGCTGCGGTAAATCTTTCTCGCGTTGTCCAGCGTGAGCTTCCTGAAGCTGCCGAAGAGCTCTCCGCGGTTGATCTTGAGGCCCGGAATCATCTTTTCGATATCGTCCTCGGTGACTCCGAACTCCGATAGCGCGCGCGGCATTCCCAGCGAGACGAAGAAATCCTGCAGCTCGTCGATGGTCGCTTCGACCGCGTACTCGATTGCCTGCTCGGGGGTTACCTCCACATCGAGCTCGTCCGCGTCCGAATTGATGGGTTCGATGCCAAGGGCCTGGGCGCTGAACTCCAGGAAGCGCTCAGGGTGCTTTCGCCATACGTAGCGCATCCAGGCGGGGAAGATGACGGCGAGGCCGGCGCCGTGCGTGATCTTGGTGTCCAGTGCGGATAGCTCGTGCTCAAGGCCGCGGCAGGTCCAATCGCCGTCGCGCAGGGCGTTATGGGCGAGCGTACCCACCCACATGATCTCGGCGCGGGCGTCGTAGTCATCGGGGTTCTCCATCACCTTGGGCGCCGCCTCCCTCGCGGCGCGCACTAGCCCGCAGGCGATGTTGTCGGTTACGCCCACGGCGGGCTCGCCGGAGAAGAGTCGCTCCATGATATGGGCGATCATGTCGGTCACTCCCGCGGCGGTCTGGCAGGCGGGCAGGCTGAAGGTCAGCTCCGGGTCGAGGAAGGCGATGGCCGGGCGGTTGAGGTCCGTGTTAATGCTGCATTTGAGGTGCTCCTCGTCGTTGCTGATAACGCAGGAGTTAGAGGCCTCGGAACCGGATGCGGGGATGGTCACCACGCAGGCGACGTCGATGCGGTCGGCGGGAACGGCGCGCTTGCGGAAGAAGTCCCATACGTCGCCGTCGTATACCGCCCCAGTGCGATGGCCTTCGCGCAGTCCATGATGGAGCCGCCGCCCACGGGCAGGATGATGTCGGCGTCGTTTGCCCGTGCGAGCTCGACGCCTTCTCGTGCCAAGCCTATTTCGGGGTTTGGACGCACCCCTCCAAGCCCGATGTGCTCCACGCCCGCGGCATCGAGCGATGCCCTCACGCGGACGAGCGTTCCGCAGCGAACTGCGGAACCCCTGCCGTAGACAATGAGCGCTCAGCGGTAGCCGGAGGCGGACAGAGTCCCCCAACCTTGTCGGTCGCTTTTCGCCCAAAGACAAAGCGGGTGGGGGAGTAGAAGGAGAAATCGTTCATGGAGCTCCAATCTGGCGTTTCGCCCTACATGCGCGGAGGAGTTTTTCGGGCGCATCGCCTGCGTTCGCGTCGCAATCTCGGCGGCGCGGTGCGGTCCGTGGATTCCATCGTATCGCCATCGGCACCCCTTACCGACGATTGAGGCGAGTCTGCATTTCGCGGCGCGACGTCCACCTGGCGGACGATATCCGTTCGCGACACGTGGCCGTCCCGGTCGCAATAGCGTATGCGCACCGGGTTGCCGAGATGGGCCTGCGACCCCTTCTCCTGATGCGAGCGCGCGAGACGGGCGAGCAGCGGCGCGAGCACCTGCTCGACCGTCTCCTCCCGATACCACGCCGCCACGGGCAACCCGTTCACGTCAAACCCGTACGTTCGCCATGCCATTCGCCTCGCCGCCTTCGCCGAACGAAACCGCGTATCCAGACCGCCGGTCCCCCACCCAGCACTTCGACGAGCCTTCGCGCTCACTTCTGCGGTCGGGATGCGCCCGCGAGGCGCTCGGCAGGCAGCGCCATTTCCGCTCGCTGTGTCGAGCGCGAGTGTCGAGAAGTCGCCATATGCCACTCAGATGTAGCATGGAGTGCCGAAGTGCACGCGCCCGTGACGAAACACTGGCGCCAACCCGTTCCGCGCACCACCCCGCCCGTAAGGTGTGTGGCGAAAGGAGGACCAGCCGCATGAACATCCCCGAGACACAGAGCCTACCTCGATCGCATTCCGCACGAGCTCTCTGACATTTCCGCCCATTACCACGTGGAGGTCCCCGTCGCGGAGATCGCCTACGCATACGACTACATCAATTCCCGGCATGCCCCGCGCAGGCAGGCCACGCTGAACGACGGGTCCGCGGCCCGGCAGGACGAATGACGCGCTTCGGCACAGGCCATGCCGAAACGCGTCACGCAAGCAAAGGAAGGAAGCCAACATCACATGAGCATCATCGCAGCACGCATCGACAACCGCCTGCTACACGGCATAGTGGCAACCCAGTGGGTACCCGAGTTCCGTCCGCAGCGTCTCATGGTCATCGATGACATCGTCGCCAACGACCCGACCAAGAAGGCCGCCATGCGGATGGCAAAGCCCTCGGGAGTCGCCCTCTCCATTATCAACAAGGAGACGGCTCTCACGAACTATCGGGCGGGCAAGTACGACGACCACACGGTCTTCATCGTGGCGCGAGACCCCCAGACCATCCTCGACGTCATACAGACGGGCCAGGTTGTTCCCACACTCGTGGTCGGAGGCACAGTCTTTCCCGAAGAGGGGTCAGACGCCGTCCAGGTGAGCAGTCGCGCCTACGTCACCAAAGACGAGCTGCCCGCATATCGAGCGATTGCTGGCACCGGCTGCGACATCACCGTTCGCTATGTGCCGGCCGACAAGCCCGTAGAGCTCTCCAGCATCATCACGCTTTAGCAAGGGAGTGAACTTATGACACCATCCATCATCCAGATAGCCGTCGTTACACTCATCGCCTTCATCTACGGAGCCGAGAAGAACGCGGGACAAATTCTCACGAACATGTCCGTCACGCCAGCATGGTTCGTCGGACTTGCGCTCGGCGACCCCGTAACCGGCCTCGCCGTCGGCGCCATCGTCCAACTCATGAGCCTGGGCGTGGCGGCCATGGGAGGAGCCTCCGTCCCCGACTATCCCACTGCCGCCATCATTGGCGCCGTCGTTGCCATCACCTCGGGTCAGGAGGCGAGCGTCGGCGTTGCCGCCGGAATCGCAGTCGGCATGCTCGGCCTTCAGCTCGACGTCATCGCCAAGACGGCAAACGGCTTCCTCGGGCGTACCTCGCAGCGCTTTGCCGAAGAGGGCAAGTACTCGCAGATGAAGAGCGTACTTTTCCTCGGTCCGGTCTTCTATGGCCTTACGGCGGCCATCCCCACGTTTGCCGTACTGCTCTTTGGCGCCGATGCCGTCAACGCTTTCCTCTCCGTCATGCCCTCCTGGTTCACGACCGGCCTCTCCATCGCCGCCGGTATCCTCCCCGTCGTCGGCCTTGCGATGCTTCTGTCCTTCATGCCAATGAAGAAATTCATCGCCTACGCCATCGTTGGCTTCGTTCTGGCCGCCTACCTGCAGATAAGCATTCTCCCCATTGCCCTGCTCGGTGCCGCCGCGGCCATCGAGTACTACAAGTCGCACAGCAATCCGTCCGTAAACGCCCTCGACGCTGGAGGTCTGGAAGATGAGTAACGAAGTTAACGCCACCAAGGCAAACGAAGCGCCAACCCGCCTGGCAGACGGAACGTACCAGCCAGTCCTCACCGTTTCCGATCTCGACCGTTGCGGCCGCCGCTGGATGCTCGGCGCGTCCATCTATAACTATGAGTCCCAGTGTGCCCCGGCGGTCATGTTCGCAACCGAACCCGCCCTGCGCAAGATCTATGCAGGAGACGAGGAGGGCTACCGCAGGTCACTTCTGAGCACCTATCGCTATTACAATGCGACTCCCCAGGTAAGCGGCCTGCTCCTCGGCGCCGGCCTAGCCTTGGAGGACAAGGGGCACAATGACGCCATCGACGCGGTCCAAGACCTTAAGATTGGCCTCATGGGCTCCCTCTCAGGAGTCGGCGATACGATCTTCGCCATCCTCATTCCCACCATCTTCGGCTCCATCGCCGCCTACATGGGACAGGCGGGAAACCCCGTCGGCGTGCTTCTCTGGCTCGCCGTCGCCATCGCCATCTTCGTATGGAAGCTCTTTGACTGGCGCATAGGCTATAAGTTCGGCGACAAGCTCTTCACGACCCTTGCCGAGAAGATGTCCGTTTTCACCGAGTCGACGTCGGCACTTGGCATGATGGTCGTCGGTGCGCTCATCCCCACCGTCATCAAGGTCTCGTGTGGTCTCACGTTCACCATGGGTGACGTCACGCTCGACGTCCAGACGGGCATCCTCGACCAAATCATGGTCGGCATGCTGCCCGTAATAGCCACAGCCATCGTCTACGCCCTCGTCAAGCGCAAGGTCAGCATCAACAAGATTGTCCTCGGCATCCTCATCATCTCGTGGGTGTGCGCGGCTTTCGGCATTCTTGCTGCCTAGCCTAGGGCTAGACCAACCCACAAAGGACGCATTATGAGGCACATCATCATTGCATCGCACTACGGCCTGGCAGCCGGACTCGGAGACACGCTCAAGGCCATCATAGGACCGGGGCACGACATCAGGGTTGTCTGCGCGTTTACAGACGAAACCCCGCTCGAGGAGAAGCTCGCCAGCGCATTCGAGGGCATCGCCGAAGATGACGAGACCCTCGTTCTCACCGACATCCTTCAGGGCAGCGTAAACCAGCTCGTAGCCTGCTCGGCTCCGCGAGGCGCGTTCATAGTGACCGGCGTAAACCTTCCCGTGGCCCTCGAGCTCTCGCTCCACGCCGGACAGCTTACTCCCGATGTGGTGAGGCATGTCGTCACCCAAGCCAAAGAGCAGCTCGTCTACCTCGGAGATCTTACTCCGGACGTTGACGAAGAAGACGAATAGGAAAGACGCGACAGTAAGGAGGACGAGACATGCGCAAAGTCCCGACCAATAACCAGCACCTGTTCTACCAACCGAAGGACGTGTGGGTGGGAGACGTCATGCCCTTCGGCAAGGACGGCACGTTCTATCTATACCACCAGCGTGACACGCGCGACCCCGCTCCGCTTGCCGAAGGACAGCCCTTTGGGTGGTCGCTCGCGACCACCCAGGACTTCGTGACGTACCAGGAACACGGAACGGCGATCCCCCACGGCGGAGAAGACGACCAAGACCAGTTCATCTACGCCGGAACCGTTTACGAGGCAAAAGGGGAGGTACGCGCTTTCTATACCGGGTTCAACCGCAACTACCTGCGAGAAGGCAAAACGTCCCAGGTGCTCATGCAGGCGAAGGCCTGCTCGGATGATTATGCGACGTGGAAAAAGACGGGCGTTGCAGTAGAGCTCACGCCTCAGCCAGGATACGATGGGCGCAACTGGCGCGACCCTTTCGTAATATGGGATGACGACCGGAAGGAATACCTCCTCGTACTGGGCACGCGTAAGGGAGACGACCCCTCCAAAACCCTCCAAACTGGCAGGCTCGTTCACTTTACGTCGAAGGACCTCGAGCACTGGCAGTTCAAGGGCGACTTCTGGGCCCCCGGCCTCTACACCATGTTCGAAATGCCAGACATTTTTAAAATTGGCGATTGGTGGTACCTGGTCTACTCTGAGTACAGCGACGAGAACAAGATCGTCTACCGCATGAGCCGCGATCTCTACGGTCCGTGGGAGAAGCCGAGAGATGACGCCTTCGACGGGAGGGCGTATTACGCCGGACGGACCGCCTTCGACGGATCGCGCAGGATTCTGTCCGGCTGGGTCCCCACGCGCGAGAACGACGATGACCGGGCCAACTGGCTTTGGGGTGGCTCGTTTATGCCCCATGAGGTGTACCAGCGCCCCAATGGCACCCTCGGCGTTCGCCCTCCCCAAAGCATAAAGGATGCGTTCGAGTGCCCTGATGCCGTCCCGGATATCGAGCTTCGCGGAGACCACGAACGAACGGAGTGCGTAATCACCGAAAACGCAGGCGAGATCTTCTGCTTCGAGGCAGACGTGACGTTCAGGGACGCTTGCGACTTCTCAATTCGAGCCTACAAGAATCTCGAGACCGACGAGTCGTACGAATACCGCTTCGACCTCGACGCGAATCGGCTCTCGTTCGACAAGAGCCCCTGTTACAAGTGGTTCCGCGTAATGGATAAGGGGCTTTGGAGGCCAGTCTGGCTCGAGTCCGGGCGTTCTTACCACCTGCAGCTCATCGTTGACGACAACATCCTCGTCCTCTACCTCGACGGTACCGCACTCACGACACGCGTCTGCGAGAAGTTCGGCCACTCGCTTGCTGTTACGGTAACGAATGGCGAACTCAAACTGTCCAACATAGCCTTGGCGAAGGGGCTGCGCGAACAGGAAAAGTAAGCCAGTGAACCTCGTCGCCACAGCGACTCCCCCAGCAAAACACGCGAACAACGGGTCCGGCCGCATTCCGGCGACCGGACTCGTCCTGTGCCCTGATGGCACATGGCCCCGGGCTGCCGACAGCGAGGCGGCCTTAGGGGCCTCGCCTACAGATTCCTGAGTGCGTCGACGAGGGAGACCTTGCCCGCGGTGACCTCGTCGGCCTGCTTGATGACCTTTGCGGGCACGACGGCCACCACAGCGCCGGCGGCAGAGTCGATTCGAGCGATGTGGTCAGAGACGGAGCGAACGGCGAGCCGCTTGCCGACAGGGAGGCAGTCAAAGGTGGCAAAGCGCACTCCTACGGTTGGGATACGCCCGTGAGGCGCTCGGCGGACAGCGCTGTTGCCGCTCGCTGTGTCGAGCGCAGGTGTCGAGAAGTCGCCATATGCCACTACAGATGTATCATGGAGTGCCGAAGTTCACGTGCCCGTGACAAAACGCGGGCGCCAACCCGTCCCGAGCACCACCCCGCCCGTAAGGTGTGGGACGAAAGGAGGACCAGCCGCATGAACATCCCCGAGACACAGAAAGACCTGCTTGCCTACCTCGATCGCATCACGCGCGAGCTTGGCAGCACGCGGGGCGGGCGCATCCAGAACCGTCTCGACCACTTCACCACGGCATCTATAACCGACTCGCTCGCCATCTCGCGCAGCCTGGCAAGTCAGTATCTCAACGAGCTCGTGCGCGCTGGCCTCGTGGTGAAAGCAGGGGCACGACCGGTGTGCTACTTCCACCGCCGCTCCCTCGAACGCTTCTTCCAGTCTCGCATTGAGCGTAGCACCTACCCTTCGGTCGAGCAGCTCTTCGCCACGCTCGGAAACGGCGAGCGACTCGACTTCGACCGCGCAATCGGTCACGAGCTGAGCCTTGCGCCCTGCATCAGACAGCTCTGCGCCGCGCTCAAGTACCCGCCAGCTGGCCTGCCCATCCTGCTCTGTGGCGCCTCGGGAACCGGCAAGGGTCTACTCGCCGAACTTGCCCTCGAATACGGCAAGAACGTCGGCGTCCTGCAGCAGGAAGCCAAGCTTGTGAGCATCGACTGCTCGCATTACGCAGACGATGCCCGCGCGCTCACTCACGACCTGTGCGCAGATGGCGGGCCTGCAGATCGGGCGAGCGGCGGCATCGTTTATCTCAAGGACGTCGACGCCCTCTCACCCGCTGCCCAGGACGCGCTCTTGGAGTGGGCCTCCGCACAGGCGGGCGCCATTGTGCCAGCCCCTGCTGTGCGCCTTATCTTTGCCACCTCAAACGAGGCAGACAGTACCGAGTGCCGCAGCCTCACGCGTCGCATCCCCATGTCCGCCCAGGTGCCGTCTCTGCGCGAGCGCACCCAGGAGGAGCGTGAGGAACTGACTCTCCACTTCCTCAAGGAGGAGGGCCGACGCATAGGACGCGACATCCTCATAAGTCGCGGAGCCTTCCGAGCCCTCGCCGGCACCAACTTCGAGGAGAACGTACGCGGCCTGCGCGACTGCATCACCAACTGTTGCGGCGAGGCCTATCTAGACACGAAGGGTGACAGCCTGGAGATTCGCACCTACCAGCTTCCCTCCGCAATCCTTGCCGGCTCCGCACTCGAGCGCAGCGAGAACGACATGCAGCTCATCGACACCACCCGGAGCATCCAAAGCCAGGCGGACGACCGCGCACGGCATGTACTCGACGCCATGCTGGAGCCATACGAGAGCTATCGCGAAGGCACGCTTGATGGGGGCGCGTGCAGCGCTCAGCTGGTGGAGCGAGCCCGCGACCTCGAGGACTACCTGGCGTTCGGGCAAAACCCGGGCCGCTCGAAGTCCGACGCATACGAGCAGATCGCCGACAGCGTCGTCACTTCCGTGAACGAACTCTACTCGATCGATTTGTCCCGAAAGAGCTCGCATCTAATCGCCCAGGGCATCTGCCTCCAGCTGTGGCCGCCCGCAAGCCTCTCGCGTTGGAAGAGCTCCCATGCAAGCGAGCTTTCCGGCATGCGCGGCGTCGTGGCCCAGCGCAACCGCTTTGCCGTTACTGTCTGCGCCTGCATCGCTGATGAACTCAAGGCCACGCTCGGCATCGCACTCGACGATCTCACGTGTCTGCTCGTCCTTGCGCATGCGGCACTCGCACTCGACCCGTCTAAGCGTCGTCGGAGCGTCGGTATCGTCCTCAGTCATGGCTACTCGACCGCCACGAGCATCGCCGACGCCGCCAATCGGATTCTTGACACGAGGGTCTTCGAGGCCATCGACATGCCCTACGACCAGAAGGTTACGGACGTCGCTGTTCCTCTTCAGCAAATCATCGACCGCTTCTCCTACGCAGACGAGGTCGTCATCCTCGTGGACATGGGATCGCTCCAGGATATTTATAAGAGTCTGGAATCCACCTCCGGCATGACGCTCGGCATCATAAACAACGCCTCTACCGGCCTTGCGGTGGAGGTTGGCGCCGGACTTATCGCGGGTCGCTCCGTGCGAGAGGTTCTCGACGATGCTGCGGCAGCTTGCACCTGTAATTATCACATCGTGGCGCGCAACGCCCGACCGGACGCGATTGTCTTCTGCTCCGAAGGCGGACTTGACGCAGCTGCGCGGATCCGCGATCTCGTGGCGCAGAGCCTGCCTGGCGAGTCCCCCGCGCGGCTTGTCGCCGTTGACTGGCGGCAGCTCGCCAATAACGGATCTGAGGATGCCGCCTTCTCCCAGTACAACGTGCGCTCGGTCATCGGCACGGACAATCCGCACTCCGACGGAGTCCCGTTCATTTCGCTCGAGGAACTCATCGCCGGCGAAGGAACGGCCCAGATAGACCGCGCCTTCGCACGCTTGCTCGACGCTGACAGCTTGCGCACGTTCCACCAGAATCTCGTCAAGAACATGACCCTCAGGAACGTGGTCGAGTCCATCACAATCCTTAACCCCAACAAGCTCTTCGGCGAAATCGAGAGTGCCGCAGAGCGGCTCCAGCATCTCACCGGAGACGTGATTGGCGCTCGTGTGAGCATGGGGCTCTACGTGCACCTGTGTTGTCTCGTGGAGCGCCTCGTGACCAGAAGCCCCATCGAGAACTACGCAGACGAGCAGCGCTTCGCCAATGAACACAACGATTTCGTCGAGGCATTCCGCACGAGCTTCTCTGACATTTCCGCCCATTACCACGTGGAGGTCCCCGTCACGGAGATCGCCTACGCATACGACTACATCAATTCCCGGCATGCCCCGCGCAGGCAGGCCACGCCGAACGATGGGCCCGCGGCTCAGCAGGACGAGTGACGCGCCTCGCAAGCAAAGGAAGGAAGCCAACATCACACGAGCATCATCGATCGCTGCGTGCAAGGCGGCGGGCCTCACCGTGTTCGCCAAGCGCGAGGAGCGTTTTGGTTTTTCGCAAGCAAATGCGGACGAAATCAGCGACCAGATTCCCGATACGCTCAAACATGCAGGGCCCCTATGTGTTTAACCTCATTTTTCCGTGTGCGGTAGAATGGAGTCGTTGAGATCGCGAACGCCTTAAAGGGAGAGTTTTTGTGGATGCGCATCTGGATGGGGGCTCTTCCGCCCCGCTGTATCAACAGGTGCTCGATTTGCTTAAGAGCGATATCGAACAGGGGACATATCCCGTTGACTCGCAGATTCCAACGGAACTTGAGCTTTCTAAGATGTACGGCGTGGGAAGGGTCACGGTTCGCCGCGCAATAGAGGAGCTTGTGGGCGAGGGGTATCTCACCAAGCGGCAGGGGCGTGGTACGTTTGTGACCGCGACAAAGATAATTCGCAAGGTGCATCAGAAGGACGATGTTCAGAGTTTTACCCAAGCATGCGCTGAAAACGGCATGAAGGCGGGCGCTCGCGTCGTTGCCCGCAAGACCGTTGCCGCCGATCGCGACCTCGCTTCTTTCTTTGGCTTGGATGAAGGCTCTGACCTCATCTTGGTCTCACGCGTGCGTACCGCAGACGGCGTGCCGGTCCTGTTCGAGAACAACTACTATCCTGTCGATGGATTCGAATTTCTCAAAGATATCGGTCTCTCCAATTGTTCGATATTCGAGGCCGTGGGGGAGCGTACGGGTAGGTATCCCTGCTCGTCCGATCCCTGCAGGCTGGAGATCGCCCGTGCGGGAATTGATGCCGCCCGCGAGCTCAAGGTCCCAGTAGGGGAGCCGCTGTTCTTCATGAACGCGGGCTTTCTCGATTCCAACGGAGAGCGCTTCTGCTATGGCAGACAGTACTACGTGGGTTCGCGCTACAGCTTCGATATCTAGCGGCTCTGTCTCACACAGCGCTGTTCTCGTATTGCCGCGGCAGGTCCGTTTAGCGCGTAAAAGTTACCACTTATAGAACAACCTAATATGTTTCTTGACCGACGCCTTCATGCAGGTTATACATAGAACAACCTAAGATGTTTGCCTATACGTGAAGGATTTTTGGCAAGCATCGTTGCTCTGGCAGGAGGTTAAGAATGCCGGATGCCAAACAGGAGAAGCCCAAGCGCAGATTCCATCTCCAGCTTCCCCATGTGTACACCATCGCGTTCATGCTGATCGTGTTCTTCGCGGTGCTCACATGGATCGTCCCATCGGGTCAGTTCGACCGCCAGACCATTCAGACGGCCGCGGGCGAGCGAGAAGTCGCCGTAGCCGGAACGTACCAAGAGGTCGACAAGGTCTACACCGATTCGGAGACGGGGGAGACCGTCGATCTGCGACAGGGCATCGATGCCGTCCTGCAGGCTCCCGCCAAGGGCATTCAGGCTGCGGCCGATGTCGTCGCGTTCGTCCTGCTGATCGGCGGATCGTTCGCCATCGTCACCAAGACCAACGCCCTAAACGCCGGCATGAGCCGCGTGATCAAGAAGCTGAAGAACAAGGACATCTTGATCATCCCCATCTCCATGATCCTGCTCTCGATCTGCGGCACCACGTTCGGCATGTCCGAGGAGGCGCTGCCGTTCTACGCGATCTTCATCCCCATCATGCTGAGCATCGGGTATGACTCCATGACCGCGTTCATCATCTGCTTCCTCGGCCCCAACCTTGGTTACTGCGCATCCACTATTGATCCTTTCAACGTGCTGATCGCCCAGGGCGTTATCGGCATCGAGGGAAATCCCCAGCTTTGGCTCCGCGCCATCCTGTGGGTCATCTTCACCGCCGCGGGCATTTTCTGGGCCATGCGCTACGCGCGCCGCGTCAAGCTCGATCCCAAGTCCTCCATCACCTATGAGGACGATAAGCAGAAGCGCATCGAGTTCTCTGTCACCGATGCCTCTATCGAAGAGGAGTTCACGCTTCGCCACAAGCTCGTCCTCATTGATTTCGCGGTCGGCATGGGCGTTATCGTGTGGGGGCCTCGTTACCCAGGGCTGGTATATGGACGAGATCTCCATGGTGTTCCTGGCCATGGGCCTTCTTGCCGGCATACTCGGCGGCCTGGACGAGAAGACCATTGCGGAGGAGTTCGTCCGCGGAATCGCCGACTTCGCCTACGCAGCCTGCATCATCGGCATCGCCCGCGGCATCCTGGTCGTCGCAGAGGGCGGAATGATCATCGACTCTATTCTTAACTGGCTCGTCGGACTCCTTGCGGGCGCTCCGTCCTTCATCTATACCACCTTCATGTACATCGTCCTCGGCCTGCTTTCGCTGCTGGTTCCTTCCAGCTCCGGCCTCGCTGCACTCACCATGCCCGTCATGGGCCCGCTGACCGAGCTTATGGGCCTCAATCCCGGGGCTGCCGTCACCGCTCTGCAGTTCGCGAACCAGACCGTCAACACCATCAGCCCCGTTGCGGGCATGACCGTCGCGGGTCTTGCCGTGGCGAAGATCTCCTTCGGGCAATGGTGGAAGACCATCTGGAAGTTCTTTATCTTCATGGTTCTGTTCGGATTGGTCGCGACTGTGATCTCCGGCCTACTGCCGATGTAGGAGGTGCCCAGCATGGATTTAAGCGCTTCCACACCCCGTCTGCGTCGCGAGCAGGTCGCCGGCATGAACATTCACTACATCATGTGGTCGCTCGATTACTTCCTTGATGCTCAGCAGCGCCTTGGCTTCAAAACCATCGAGCTTTGGGCGGCCGAGCCGCACGTGACGCTGGACCACACGGGGTATTTCGAGGCCGACGAGCTTCGCCGCAAGATCGAGTCCCGCGGACTCTCCGTGAGCTCCCTGTGTCCGGAGAACGTGGTGTATCCGTGGCAGTACGCTGCCAGAAAGCCCCTCCACGCGCAGCGGAGCCTCGCTTACTTTAAGCACGGCATCGAGCTCGCCGAGGTGCTCGGCGCCCCGTATATGTCCATCAACTCCGGTTGGGGCGATTGGGACGAGGACCGCGAGGAGGCTTGGAAGCGCTCTGCCGAGCACTTGGCGATTCTTGCGGACTATGACGGCGAGCACGGCGTGACCCTCTGCATGGAGAGCCTGAGGCCGGAAGAGAGCAACTTGGTGGTTACACTCGCGGACGCCAGGCGCATGCTTGACCAAGTAGCCAGCCCGCACCTTACTCCAATGGTGGACACTACCGCTATGGGAGTCGCCGGCGAGAGCCTTGAAGAGTGGTTTGCCGAGTTTGGCGATGGTGCCATAAGGAACATGCGCTTCATTGATGGCGACCCATATGGCCATCTGGTTTGGGGCGATGGAAAGCACAGTATGGACGATTTCGTACGCGTCCTCAACGCGCATGGGTTCGAGGGCTATCTTGGTCAGGAGATTACCGATGGAAGGTATTTCGATGATCCCGCAGCAGCGGACCGGCACAACATGGACGCCTTCGAGAGGTATTTTGTCGACTAGCGCGTAGCTCCCATTCGCGTGGGGAAGTCAACACGCTTGACGAGAAGACTCGCAGTAAACGTTGGCGGATTCGTCCGCCGTATCGAAAGGAAGAATAACAATGAACGCACATGATCTTATCGCCGACGCAATCGCTGAAAAGGGCGGTTTCGATAGCGTCTTCTGGGTTGCCTGCGGCGGCTCCCTCATCGACCTGCTGCCCGCCCACGAGCTGCTCAAGCGCGAGGCGACTACGTTTGCCAGCGAGGCGTATACCGCCCGCGAGTTCGATATCATGCGTCCCAAGCGCCTGGGCGAAAAGTCCCTTGTCATCGCTTGCAGCCACTCCGGCAACACCCCCGAGGTAATCGATGCGTGCTCGATCGCCAAGGCGGCGGGCGCGACCGTTATCGTGCAGACGGACAACGCGGGTTCCGGCATCGATAACGGTGAGTGGACGTGCTGGGTATATCCGTGGGGCGAGGGAGTTCCGCAGGCGGAGGTGCCCGCCGGCATCTCTTTGGCTCTCGCTTCCGAGCTCCTGGATCAGCAGGAAGGTTATGCCGACCTTGCCGACATGTACGAAGGCATCGCCAAGATGGACCAGATCCTGCCTGCAGCTCGCGAGAAGGTCAACGCCGAACTCTGCGACCGTTTTGCCGCCCTGTGCCAGGACCACAAGTTCCTGTATATCTTGGGGTCCGGTCCCGTGTTTAGCCAGGCCTATGGCTTCGCTATCTGCTCGCTTATGGAGATGCAGTGGCAGAGCTGCGCCTATATCCACTCCGGCGAGTACTTCCACGGCCCCTTCGAGGTGACCGAGCCCGGAGTCTTCTACTTCCTGCAGATGTCTTCTAGTGAGTGCCGAGCCATGGATGAGCGCGCCCTCGCATTCCTCGAGACCCATACCGACACTCTTATGGTGCTCGACGCCATGGAGTACGGCATGGACCAAGTACCGGCGAGCGTTCGCGCGTTCCTTGATCCAATCCTGTTCTACGCGATGAACTGTGAGCTGCGCTCCGCTCGCGGCAAGGTGTTCGACCATCACCCGGACGTGCGTCGTTACATGGGCATCGAGAAGTACTAGCGATTTTAAAACGGGGCGCGAGGCGCGTTGAGACGTGCGAATCCCTCGCGCCCCGTCTGCTCGCCGTAACCACGGCGGTTTACCTGAATGGAGATAACCATGGCAGCCTATCCTATAAGCGTGCTTGGCTTTGGAGACAACGTTGTCGATAAGTACGAGCACATCAAGACCATGTATCCCGGCGGCAATGCAGTTAACTTCGCCGTCTTCGCCAAGAAGCTCGGCGTCGATCGCAGCGCCTACATGGGAATCTTCGGATCAGATGAGGAGGCCGAGCACGTTATAGCATCGCTCGAGGACGAGGGCGTCGAGCTTCTTCGCTGCCAGCAGGTCCTGGGCGTCAACGGCGCCGCTCGCGTGACCGTTGACGAGACCGGGGACCGTATCTTCCTGGGCTCCAATGAAGGCGGCATACGTGGCGACATGCGCTACGTGATAGACCGCTTCGCCGCCGAGTACGTCAGCGGCTTCGATTTGGTGCACAGCGGCAACTACTGCTTCACCGAGCGCGAGCTCCCCAAGATCAAGGCTGCCGGCGTGCCTATCAGCTTCGACTTCTCCGATGACTCCACCGACGAGTACTTCGGGCAGATTGCGCCATTTGTGACGTACGCCTTTATGTCCATGGGCGACGCTTCCCTGGAGGATATCAAGGCGAAGCTCGAGTGGGTGAAGGCCCTTGGCCCTCAAATCGTATGCGCATCGCGCGGGAGCAAGGGCTCCGTCGCCTATGACGGCGAAAACTTCTACGAGCAGGGCATCAAGCCCGTGGCGCCCGAGGAGCTCAAAGACGCTATGGCGGCCGGCGATTCACTGCTGACGGCGTTTTTGGTCACCTATCTTTCCAAGAAGAAGGCCGGCGAGTGCGGCGAGGCCGCGATTCGCGAGAGCTTGGACTTCGCTGCCGGTTTTGCGGCGGAGACCTGCAAGATCGAGGGCAGTTGGGGCCACCCGCTGGTCTACGAGAACTAGTTTTTTGTCGTGGCGGGGTGTCTTGGGGCGCCCCGCATTGCGTTAGGAGTCAAGATGTCCGTTCGTGCCTGCGCGGCAGGATTTTGCTGCGCCGATGTCTACCAGAATCTGGATCCCCTGGGTTGCATCCAAGGGGGCCTCTCAGGAGCGCTTCGAGGGGTGCTTCTTGAGTATATGAAGGCAAAAGGGATATGCAATCTTCATATACGGCCTTCTTTTAGAGGGCGTTGTCCTTACTCTTTCATCTCCTTGCCTATGGACATTTTGTCCATAGGCAAGAGTCCATGGTCGAGATCATGGTGAAGTTCTGCGGCCAGTAATTACTGCATTACATATTCTGTTGTCACCTGGGAGGCTCGCTTTTGCGGGCCTCTTTGCGTTGCTAAGGGGTCATGGTCTGTCGATAAATAAAGCGCCCGCTTGCGGGGGAGCAAGCGGGAGCCGTTGAGCGAATATGTTTGCGGCCCTAGCCGCTGCGGGTGATGGGTCCTCGACTAGTTAGTCGTGCCGGAATCGTCGCCCGAATCGGAGCCAGAAAGCGAAACCGTCAACGTGATCGTGCTGTCGGTGGACTGCTTGCCGGTGGGGGAGACGCCCGTGACGGTGGCGTTTTCGTTGCCGCTCACGGGGTTGCCGTTCTGGTCGCAGAACGCGATGTTGTAGAAGCCGGCATTGTTGAGCGCGGTGACGGCGGCAGAGATGCTCTTACCGTACAGATTGCCCGGAACGCTCGCCTTGCCGGACTTCTTGGCAATGACGACGGTAATCGTGGCGCCGGGCTTCTGCTTGCCGCTGGGGTTCCAGCTAATCACCGTGCCCTCGGTAACCGAGTCGTTCTCCTGATAACTCACGTTAACGCCAAAGCCGGCCATGTCGAGCGCATTGCGCGCCTGGGACTCGGTCATGTCAGTCAGATCGGGAACAGAGGTGGTATCCGGGCCGCTCGAGACCTTGTACGAGATGGTCGTGCCCTTCTCGACTTCTTTGCCGGCATCGGTGCCCTGCTCAAAGACCTGGCCTTCCTCGGCTTCGTTGGCTTCCTCGGAAGCGCTGCCCTTAAGGCCAACGCTTGCCAGCGCTGCCTCGGCCTGGTCCTTGGTCAGGCCAACGAGCTGCGGAACCTCAACCTTCTCGGAGGGCTTGGGGCCCTTGGAGACCACCAGGTTCACGCGCGTGCCCTTGGGCTTCTTGGCGTTGCCGTTGGGGGTCTGCTCGGCAACCTTGCCCTCGTCGACGTCGTCGTTGTAGCTCTGGTCGACGGTGCCGACCTCCAGGCCGGCTTCCTTGATCAGCTCGACGGCAGTCTGCTGGTCCTTGCCCAGCACATCGGGCACGGTGACCTGCTCGCCGCCAAAGAGTCCTGTGGCAAAGGCCACCACGATGCCGATGACGGCAACGGCTGCCACCACGGCGGCGATGATCTTGTTCTTGTTGGATTTGGGCTTTTCGACCTCGTAGGAGCCGGTGGAGCCCGAAACCGAGCTACGGGCGGTATTCTGGCCGCTCACGCCCGAGACGGGACGCACCATGGCGCGCGTCTGATCGGAAAGCTCGCGAGTCTTGGTGGCGCCCAGCTCACCGGGGGCACCGATGATGCGCGTGGGCTCCGAGACGTTGACGGCACGGCCCGACAGGTAGCTGTTGAGCACCTGACGAAGCTCGTCGGCGGTCTGGAAGCGGTTTGCCGGGTCCTTCTCCATGCACTTGAGGATGATGCGCTCAAGGTCGGCGTCGACACCGGAGTTGATCTGGCTCGGCGGAATAGGCAACTCGTTGACTTGCTTGAGTGCGACCGAGATGGCGTCGTCACCGTCAAAGGGAACGCGGCCGGTGGCGCACTCGTACATCACGACGCCCAGCGAGTAGATATCCGAGGTGGGGCCGAGGTCCTGACCGCGGGTCTGCTCGGGGCTGACGTAGTGGGCGGTTCCCAGCACGTTGTTATCTTGCGTGAGGTGGCTGTTCTTGGCACGCGCGATGCCAAAGTCCATCACCTTGATGTTGCCGTCGGGCAGCACCATGATGTTCTGCGGCTTAATGTCGCGGTGGATGATCTCGTGCTTGTGGGCGACCGAAAGCGCAGAGCTGATCTGCGAGCCGATCTGGGCGACCTTCTTGGGGTCGAGGGCGCCGTGGCTCTTGATGCCGCTCTTAAGGTCGGTGCCGCGCAGGTACTCCATGACGATGTAATAGGTGTCGCCGTCCTTGCCCCAATCGTAGACGCCCACGATATAGGGGGAGGAGAGGCCGGCTGCTGCCTGTGCCTCCTGCTTAAAGCGTGCGGCGAAGGTTGCGTCGCCAGCATACTGTGGCAGCATGATCTTGACGGCTACCGTGCGGTCGAGGACCTGGTCCTGTGCACGGTAGACGGTCGCCATGCCGCCTGTTCCCACCTTATCCTTGAGGAGGTATCTTCCCCCGAGGACCCTCTGTTCCATTCCTGCTCCTAACATAACTATTCGCTCAACGATGTGTGTAGTACCTACGATGTGGCCGCTGGGGCCGTGTGGCGCGTTGCCGCTAACTCTTCGGCCGCGGCGCGCCTCGGGTGTCCGATTCAATCATGGGCATCACGCTCCCTGTGCGGCAAGCGCCGCGGTCAGGACGATGCCGGCGATCTTGGCGGCCTTGACGTCATGCTTGTCGTAATCCTCTAAGGCCACCGAGATAGCGACTGTGGGTGAATCGTAAGGTGCAAAGCCAACGAACATCGAGTTGACGTTGGTGCCGCCGGTCTCGGCCGAGCCAGTCTTGCCGGCGACCTTGACGCCGGGGATTTGGGTATCGGTGCCGGTGCCGGACTGGACGACGGCAAGCATGGCCTGCTTGACCTGGTCGGCCGTGGCGGAGCTGACGGCCTGACCCAGCGAGCGGGACTGCGTGGTCTTGACCACGGTTCCGTCCGGGGCGAGTACCTGGGCTACAAAGTACGGGTCCATGACCACGCCGCTGTTAGCGATGGCGGCGGCAATTACGGCGTTTTGCATGACGGTGGTCTGCGGGCCGGGCGTGTGGTCCATGCCGACAGGCTGGCCGGCGCCGGCCCAGGCGGTCTCCCACTCGGTCATGAGCGACGGGTCGGCCATGATGGAGGCCGCGGAGGTCAGGTCCTGGCCGAGCTTTTGGCCGTAGCCAAAGGCGTTGGCAAACTGCACGAGCGTGTTTGCGCCAACTTCGTTTGCCACCTGGCCAAAGACGACGTTGGAGGACACGGCAAAGGCCTGCTGCAGGCTGATGGTGCCGTAGCTCTCGTTGGCATAGTTGGTGACCGGTGCGTTGCCGATGTCCATGGAGCCGGGCGCCTGGTAGGTGCTGGTAAGGCTGGCGGTACCGGTCTCGAGTGCCGCGGAAAGCGTAACGACCTTAAACGTTGAGCCCGGCGTGTACAGCGCGTCCATGGCACGATTGTACATGGAGCCGTCCTCGCCGCCGCCCGTCTGCAGCAGGGCATCGATGTTGGTGTTGTCGTAAGTGGGCGAGCTGGCACATGCGAGAACCGCGCCGGTACGCGGGTCGATGACCACTACAGCGCCCTTAAAGCCCTTGAGCGCCTGCTCGGCAGCCGTCTGGATGCGCGAGTCGATGGTGAGCTTGGCGGTGTTGCCCGGCTGGGTCTGGCCCGCGAGCGACGCGATGGCGTTGTTCCAGCTGGAGTAGTCCTTAGAACCGGTGAGCGTGTCGTTCATGACGCTCTCGATGGCGGTGGTGCCATACTGCTGGCTCACGTAGCCAACCACGTGTGCTGCCAGATTACCGTTGGGGTAGGAGCGTACGTAGGTGCCGTCCTCCTGCTGCAGCGACTCGGCCAGCGTCACGCCGTCGGACGTGATGATGGAGCCGCGCTGGATGTACTTGGAGCGGGCGATGGTGTGGTTGTTGGTCGGCATGTCCTGATAGTCCTTGGCCTTGATGACCTGGACATAGGTGAGGTTGCCGATAAGGATGGCGAACAGCGCCGTAAAGGCGAGCACCGCGCGGGTTAGACGGTTGGCGAGCGCCACGCGGCCGAGCACACCGGATTCAGGTGTGTCGAGCAGGCGACGGCGCATGCGCGAGCCGACGGAATGGCTGCCACTGCCGTAGGAAGACGAGGTGGCAAAGCGCGTGCCCGTCGGGGCGGCGGCAGATGCGACCTGATCATCGGTGATGGCGGCCATGGTGCCGGTGCCGGTAAGTTCTGCCTCGCGTCCGGTCGCCTCGTCACCAGCGCGCAGCAGGAGCGCGACGATGATAAAGCTTGCCAGCAGCGAGGAGCCGCCCTGGCTCATAAAGGGCAGGGTGACGCCGGTCAGCGGGATCAGGCGGGTAACGCCGCCTACGATCAAAAAGGCCTGGAAGCTGATGGCTGCCGTAAGGCCCGTGGCACTAAAGGCGGCAAGGTCGGACTTTGCGCGGGCAGCTGTGGTCAGGCCGCGAACGGCAAAGAGCATAAACAGGATGAGCACGGCGCCGCCGCCCAAAAGGCCCATCTCCTCGCCGATAGCCGAGAAGATAAAGTCGGACTCGACTACAGGGATGTTGTTGGCCATGCCGTTGCCGATGCCAACACCGACCAGACCGCCATCGGCAAGCGAGAAGAGCGACTGGACGATCTGGTAGCCCTGGCCCTGGGCGTCCTTAAACGGATCGAGCCAAACCTGGAAACGCACCTGAACGTGAGACAGGAACTTGTAGGCGCCCACGGCTCCGACGGCTAAGAGCGCAAGGCCGATAACGACATACGAAAAGCGCCCCGTGGCCACGTAGAGCATCAGCAAGAAGATGGTGTAGAACAGCACGGCCGAACCCAGATCGCGTTCGAAGACGACGACGAGCAGGCACACACCCCACACGGCAAACAGCGGCAGCAGCAGTCGCAGGCGAGGGATCTTAAAGCCCAGAATCTTGCGGTTGGAGATGGAGAGCAGCTCGCGGTTCTCGGCCAGGTAGCCGGCCAGGAACAGGACGATAAAGACCTTGGCGAACTCGCCGGGCTGGATGGTAAAGCCCGCGATGCGAATCCACAGCTTGGAGCCCGAGATCGTGGTGCCGATAAAGATAGGCAGCATCAGCAGAATGATGCCGATGATGCCAAAGGTGTACTTGTAGCGCATGACCACGTCGAGGTTTTTGACTAGTGCAAGCGTTCCCACCATGAGCGCCACCGAGACAAACAGGATGATGAGCTGTGAGATGGCGAGGGCGGGGGCGAGACGCGTCACGAACGTGATGCCGATGCCCGAAAGTATAAATACGATGGGCAGGATGGCGGGGTCGGCACCGGGCGCCAAGATGCGCACGGCAATGTGGGCCGCGGCAAAGGCGGCAAAGAGGCCGATCGGTACGGCGAGCGTCTCAAAGGAGATGGCAGCGCCCGCGGTGAGGACGTACATCGCATACAGCAGGATGACGGGGAACGCCGAGGCGATGAGCAAGAGCAGCTCGGTGTTGCGGCGACTCATAAGCGGCACTCCCTTTCTAATTCTTATCGGAGGCTTCGGCCTCGGCGGACTGTTCGGCGGTTTTCTCGGAATCTGATTCGGAGGTCGATCCCTGATTGGTGTTGTCGCGAATCGTTTGCGCGTCGATCACCTGGCGGGTCTGCTCCTCGTCGATCTGGTGGCGGTACTTGGATATCGTGTCCTGCGCATCGTCGGCACTTGTTTGCGGAATGCCCGCCTTGAGGCGGTTTTGCGTGTCTTCGGGCAGGTCGGACAGCTTGATGCTGGTTTCGCTTTCGAGCCAGTGGAGCTTGAGTCCGAGTGGCTTGCCGGGCAGGCCGCGCCAGACGGCGACATTGCCCTGGTAGGTACCCAGGTAGTACGAGCCGGTGACACCCGTGTAGGCCCAGATGCCAGCTGCCAGCACAAAGACGAGGGCCAGGATGGCGGCGATAGTAACGTTGCGGCGACGCACGCGTTGCGCCTCGCGCATGACGCCATCGTCAACCAGGTCAACGACTACTACGGTCACGTTGTCGTGGCCGCCGGCGGCAAGCGCCGCGTCCACTAGGTTGTCGACGCAGATTTGCGCGGTTGAGGACTGCGTGGCGATGTTCTCGATATCGCTATCGGGAATCATGCTCGAGAGGCCGTCAGAGCACAGGATCAGGCGGTCGCCTTCCTCGATATGCAGAGTGAAGTGGTCGGCATACATGGCGGGGTCCGAGCCCAGTGCGCGGGTGATGACCGAACGGTTGGGGTGGACGCGAGCCTCGTCTGCCGTGATCTCGCCGGCGTCCACGAGCTCCTCCACGTAGGAGTGGTCGCGGGTCACGCGGATGAGCGTGCCCTCGTGGAGCAGATAGGCGCGAGAGTCGCCCACGTGGGCGATGGCGAGCGTGTCGTTTTCGATGTAGGCGCAGGTGGCTGTGCAGCCCATGCCGGGCTTGCCCAGGCCGTTCAGGGCCGCCTCGATTACGGCGGCGTTGGCTGCCTCGACGGCTGCGGCCAGGCGTGCTGCGTCGGCGGACTGTGGGGCCGTCTTGGCAATAGTCTCGACGGCGATGGAAGAGGCTACCTCGCCGGCAGCGTGACCACCCATGCCGTCGCATACGCAAAAGAGCGGCGACTGCACCAGGTAGGAATCCTCATTGTGCGGGCGCACGCAGCCAACGTCGGAGCGGGCGCCCCACATGAGTTGCGTGGTGGTGCCGGCATCATAGGTCGAGTCGGTCTCGATGCGCTCCTCGGTCAGGGGCTCAAAGCTCATGGTCGAGCCGGGGTCTTTGAGCTTGGCCTCAACGGCGGCAACGTCGATCTCGGCTGTGTCACCGGGAGAGACGGTGTCGGTCTCGGCGTTTGATTCGGAATCGCCGGTGTCCGGGGAGTCGGGCTCCTCGGACACGCGGGCGGTCGACTCGTCGTCTTGCGGGCTGACGTCTATAGGCTCGGGCGCCGGCGTAGACGCGGGCGCAACCTCGGATGCCGGGGCTATGGGAAACGCCGGCGCGGCGGGCTCGGGTGCCGCAAACACCGCAGCGCTCTCGTTGATTGCCGCGGCGACGGGCTCTGCAAAGTGAGCCGGCGCCGGGGTTGCTTCGGGCGCTGTGGGCTGTTCCGCAGCATGTGCGCCGATGGGCGCCGCTGCGGCATCCTCTTCGTCCTCGTTATCGGCGAGATCCGAAATATCATGCGTTACATGCGAAAGAGGCAGGGAGAACACAGTGTCCTCGGGCTCCACGGGCGCATGGCCCGCCGGGGCGGCATGAGCCGGCGCGGTCGCGGGGGCGGCCGACGTCTCTGGCATGGTTGCGGACTTGTTCTCCTCGTCGATCATCGACGGTTCACCTTCATGACCACGTCGCCAATCTGGACTTCGTCGCCCTCGCGCAGCGTTGCGGGTTCCACCAGCTGGCGGCCGTTGACGAGCGTGCCGTTAAGCGAGTTGAGGTCCTCGATAATAAGTGCCGGACCCTGCAGCGAAAAACGCGCATGCGAGGCCGAGACAAACGGTTCGTTGATGCAGATGTCCGACGACGGCGAACGGCCGACGATGACGGGGCCGAGCATATCCACGTGGATGCCGCGGATGCCGCGCGGGCCCTTGTCCACATCGATCGTCCAGATGGCCGAGTCGCGGCGCTGGCCGCGGACGAGCCCCACGCCGGTCTTCATGACGGCAAACAGGAAGATATAAAGCAGGACGACCAGGACGATGCGGCCTGCAAACAGGACGATATCGATGTTCATAAGCGACTATCCCCTAAATTCGAACGTGCTCAGGCCAAACGTCAGCAGGTCGCCGTTGCGCAGCGGGCAGCGCGTGATGCGACGGTTGTTGACGAGCGTGCCGTTGGTGGAGTTGAGGTCCTCGATCGACCAGTCCGAGCCGGTAAAGGTGAGCTGGGCATGACGGCGCGACACGTTGGGGTCGCGCAGGGCGATGTCGGAAACCGAGCGCTCGCGACCGATGGTCACCTGTGCGGAGGTGATGGCGTGGCTCTCGCCGCTCACGACGTCGACGAGCTGGGCGAGCGGACGCTGCGGGGCGCGAGAGCTTGCCATGTTGGAGGCGATGCTGGCTGCGGCGCCAAGGCCAGCGGCGGCGCCGGTCGCGGCGGCTCCGCCCATGCCGGCAAGCGCGTCGCGCGAGACGGTTTGGGGCACGGGGATGGGTGCGGCGGCGGGATCGGGCATATTGGGCGCAAAGGGGTCGGCCACGGCAAGCGGGTCGGGAGTGGCAGCACGAGGTGCCGGCTGCTGCTGCGGCATAGCAGCGGGGTGTTGCTGCGGGGCGGCAAACTGCTGCTGGCCGGCGCGCGGGGCGCTGGCGGCACGGCTCGCGGCTGAGTTGTTCTGGCCCAGGCCGTTTTGGTAGGCGCGCTCTTCCTCGTACAGGCGACCGAGCGTGGGGGCATCGACGTTCTCGGCAAAGACCGAGAACTTGCCGCCGCGCAGCTGCGGGTCGATCATAAAGCGAACGAGGGGCTCGCCGACAAAGACGTAGCGGCGCTTTTCGGCCTGCGCTTTCACAAACTCGCGGACCTCGCGCGAAAGCTCGGGATAGAACGGGGCGAGCATGGGATCGTCGTCGGCGGCAATCAGGATGGTATAGAGCGCCGGCGCGGTGTTGACGCCGTTGATCACCAGAGTCTGATCCTCCATGTCGCGAGCGGCCTGCTTGGCAAGCTTCTTAAAGGAGAACGGGGCACGGGTGGCACCGAAGATGCCGGCCACGTGGTCCTCGAAGATGTTCAGGAAGTTCACGAAAGATCACTCTCCGTATAGGTTCTTTGGTATCCGAGCAAATAAAGGCATATCCCGACGATTATAGAGGATAGGATTCCCGTAACCGCCGCCTTGGCGACGACCGGGCCCGCAAGGCTGGCAATTTCCATATGGTGTGCAAGACAAAACGATACGGCCGAGCCGATGCCGGCGACGGCAATTGCGACGATGGCGGCAAGGTTCGATCCCTGCTCGGCGCGCTTGGCATGAGCATTGAGCAGCAGCGATGTTGCCGCGGCTATTGCTGCAACCAGCACGATTGCAGCGAGAAGGAGCGCGTCTCCCAGCGCTGCGACGACATTGCTAAGCCCCAGTACGCCTCCCGCAGAGAGAGCCGCTGCGGCAAGGCGGGCAAAGAGTGCGCCCATGCCCGTGGCCGCCGCTGCGCTTGCCGGGCCGAGCCAAAACGCCGCGATGCTCGTGGCGGCTCCGGCGGCAAGGAGGGCGTCGCCGGTTAGGCAACCCAGCGCAAGCGCGCAGGTGAGCGTCGCGCTCGCAGCCGCCTCGGTGCGTCCCCAAGCAATCCACCAACCGGACATGGCAGCGGCAAAAATGACCGCGACCGGCAGCATCGACAGGATGCCCTGCGCCTGCATGGTGGCGTTGGCCATGAGCACCAAAAAGCCCACGGCCGAGATGGCCGAGCCAATCTGCGGGGCCAAGCCTGCCGCCGCGCCAATGGCGACGGCCGCCACGACCAGCCCGGGAAGCGTCGCGACGCCGGCTGTCTGCATAAGCAAAAAGCTGAAGGCTCCGCATGAGAGCGCCGAGATGCCGCGCATGGTGTAATTGCGTGCGCGGCCCCAGCGCGTGCCCGCCCAGCCAAGTGCGGGGTCGACCTCGACGGTGTCATCCTCGTAGCTCGATGGCTCGATATCATCTGCCGCGCACTCGTCATTCGAAAGCTCGCCTACCATCTGCTCCAAGCTGCGACGGCCTTCGCGCACGCTCCCCAAGCCGGCAAGGAGTCGGTCGCAGAATGCCTCGATGCTATCGGGGCGGTCTTGCGGCATGGGGGAGAGAGCGCTCATGAGCGCCGCCTCGGCCCCCGGGGGAAAGTGAGGGATCAGTTCGCTGGGATAGGTGGCGCCGCCGATGATGCGGTCGAGCGAGTCGGCAGGCGTGGCCGCCATAAAGGGGGCACTGCCGCACAGGCCCTCGTAGATCACGCAGGCAAGGGCAAAGACATCGGCACGTTCGTCGACCGTGCCGGTCTCGATATCGAGCTGCTCGGGCGGCATGTAGCCGATGGTGCCGCCGCGCGATCCGCCAAAGCCGCCGGCGGACGACAGCCGCGCCATGCCAAAGTCGGTGATCTTTACATTGCCCGAATGGTCGATAAGCACATTGGCGGGCTTTATGTCCAGATGAAGCACGCCGTTTGCATGGGCAAAGGTGAGTGCCTGACCCAGCGCGTCGGCAATGGCCGCGGCCTCGTCAAAGGTGAGCGAGTGGCCGTCCACGCGATGCAAAAACTCGGCCAACGACATACCGTCGACATACTCCATGACCAGGTAGGCATAGGCGGTGTCGTGCGTAAAGTCGATAACCTGCACGATATTGGGATGTTGAAGCATGGCGGCGGTATGCGCCTCGCGCAGCACGTCCATGATGTCGCTGGCGGGCATGCCGGCGTCGTTGATAAGGGGGATGCGCTTAATGGCCACGCGACGGCGCAGATGCGTGTCGCGGCAAATCTCGATGGAGCCAAAACCGCCGGTCGCAAGCGTCTCGAGCGGCTGGTACCGCTTGAGCAGCTCGCGAGAGCTAGTGCCCTCCAAGGGAACGTCCGGCGAGAACCGGGCGGTATGTTGCGAGAAAAGCGGCATGGCCAACCCTCGTGCGTTTAAAGTTCGTTTGCGAGCGGCGGGCGCGGGGCCGAGCCGTTCGCGGTGGCATAGATGCTGCTAGTGTAGCACGCTCAGGCGGATGGCGAGGATGGCGGGATGCGAGGCTGCCTGTCTGGCTTGGCCTTCGTCTCGACCCATCCGGAAAGCGCGCCCCAGTTTGCGGCCAAATACTGGGACACGCTTTCCGAATGGGGTGTGCTGCGGAAACTGCGTCCCAGAATATTGACTCAGAACGGGATACAGTTTCCAGATCGACGCTCAAAAGGAAACCGCATCCCGCTTTGATGCGGGGACTGCGGACAAAAGCTGAACCGTGATCTGGCTCGGATTGGAGTTCGCCTGAATCGTTGATGCTGGCTGGTGTGGGCGTGGAGATAAACGAGCAGCCCGAGCGATATAATGACACGCTATGGAGGTCATATGCTCTTTTCCCGCTGTTCTGCCACATCTGCTTTCGCCATTGCGCTCGTCGTAATGGCGGTTACCCCTTATCACCGGTTTTCATCTTCAATCGGCTTGGCATCAGGTGCAATGACCTGGCTCGTTATCCTTGGCGCATGCCTCGCGGCGTTTGGTCATGGTGTTGCGCTCCGCAAGGGGAGAGAAATAAGACGGCCGGGTCGCCTTGGCGTCTTCGGTGTTTTCCTTGCTGCTATTGCGGTGGTTCCCGAATGGGTCGACTTGGCCTTCTATGCTCGCGGAGATTCTATTCCAATCGTGTTTGCACCAATCTGGTTGTTGCATCGTGTTTCGTGTGCCTTGTGCTTCACTGGGTCGTTGCTCCTCTCATATGTAATTTGGGATACGGCGGGCTCTCCTTTGATACGGGGGGCGGCGCGGGACGGCGAAAGGGGGACCCGCCGATCGCAGAGCACGCTTTTTGCAGAAACAATAGTTGTCCTGTCTTGCCTGCTGTTTTGCTGTCGAATTTCATGGAGAGTCGTTCCCGAGCCATGGGGGATGCCCTCTGTAACGGCCGCATCAATTGGCCTCGTGCTTTTAATTCCGCTGGTCTATCTCGTATTGGCTGCGGTCCCGCTGCTTTGCTGTCCCCGCGCCTTTGGTCGGGGGCAGGGCGACGTGTTTGCCTGTTCTGTGCTTGTAGCAGTTCCCATTGGCCTTGTTCCGGCTGTCGAGGTGGCATACTTTGCAAGCGATGCCGCAGTCATTGCATCACTGTCGATGGGGTCCGCTATTGCTGTTGCCGCCTTCGTATGCACATTGCTAAGGGAGAAACGGGACAACAATTCGGATACCCCTCGCACGTCCGACCCATTCGATGCGGGGGTGTTTTCCCCTGCCCTGTCGCCTCGAGAAGAGCAGTTTGTTCGACTGCTGCTCAAAGGGAAAACGCCGGCGGAAATTGCCAGGGAGACGGGTACGAAGCCATCGACGGTGCGAACAACGCTTCACCGAGCATACGGGAAGGCATCGGTTGCGGGCTCACGCGAGCTCGTGGCATTGTTTGCGGGTGAGGGTGATGCTACAGGGCCTGGTCTGCTGCAGCGGCATGCTGGTGATATGTTGACATCAGTTCGGACGCGCCGGCTGTTTCGATACCTGCTCACAACATTTTTTATCCTCCTTGCGGCGGGCCCCTTGGTAATGGCGGATAGCGATTGGGGATCCGGTGTTTCGCGGGCAGTCGCCTTTTCTCTCGCAAGCTATGCATTGGGTCTCGGACTGCTTCTGTCGCTGCACTACGCGGGTGAAAAACTGAATCGTGAAGTTGCGCTGACTAGAACGGATGGGGCGATTGGGCTCGGAAGCCCGTGCGTATGGGCGGTGCTGTCTGCCGTGGAATGGTCTTTTGTCTATATCGCGGCATGGAGGTGTATATGCGATCCGTTGATGGCTGCGCCGGTCCTGCTGTGCGGCGTGGCATCTACGGTCTCGCTCGCTGTTGGGCTGCGTCCGTTTAAGGTGCATGCCCGTGTCCGGGCTATCGTGCCGTTGGTGTCAATAGGCGCGGCTACTTTAATCCATGCGGCCACTAGGGGGCGAATCCATGGGTTCGCGGTGCTGACGGGGATGTTGCTCACATACATAGTGCTGCGTAGCTGTCCGCAGCGCAAAATGCTTGGGATATGGATGCTTTGCTTTGGGGCGGCGGCTCCTGTCTGGGTTGTCTTGCTCAACATGGTGCAGGATCTGACGGTTTTCGAGCCTCTGTTCCTTGCGTCGTTGCTGGGGCAAAGTTCGGCCGTCAATGTCGTCGTGGCAACGGTGATTGTTTGCTGGTCTGTGCCCATGCTCGTTACGCACATCGTGCTCGTACGCTCGGTTGAGGACGAGAAGGCCGTCTTGAAGTACCGTGCGAACGGGTCCACCGAAGCAGCTCACGTGCGCCGGCTGGCTCTGCTTACGTCGCGCGCCCTGTCCGATGTTCAGGCCCGAATATTGTTGATGACGGCAGAGGGCACAACGACAAAGACCATTGCGCAGGATGTCGGTTACGCTGCATCTACGGTGCAAGCGCTGCGATCCGCGTCCTATCGCCAGTTGAAGATCAAGAACAAAGCAGAGCTTATTTCATTGTTATCGCAGGTAGATAACGTGTAAACGCCTGGATTATCAACTCAATAGCGAGTGTTTACAGACATCTTTCTCCATTCATGCAAAGGTTGCTGTGCGTCGACGCATTGTTAGCCGCTTTTGATTGGAGAAGGCCATGATTAAGCCAAGGAGCGCTATTACTCGAATCGGAGTCGGGTTGGCGATTGCTGCGGGTCTGTCCCTAGGGGTTCCCGCTGCATCGTTCGCGCAAGAGGAGTTTGACACCTCTCAGGTTTCTAGCATTACTCAAAACGCCGATACGGGAATTACGACCTGTACGAACAATGCCGATAGGGCATTTAGTTTTCAATGTGCCGGGACGAGTGCAACTGGCTACCGTCAAAAGGATGATTCCTCATCGCTCTATCTGGATATCCAAGGTTATACGGGAAATCCGCTTCGGTTATATACAGACGGTGCGTATAACACAAGCGGTAGCGGCAGCATGAATTGTACTCAGGGAACGTATCGTTCGAATCACAAGGGACAGTGGGAAATGTATAACCTCGTCCGTGAGAACGGGCGATCTGCGGCGCGACTGACTGCATGGGCGGAGTCTGGCTACGGCACTGTTATTGGTGTATGGAGCCCCGACTGCGTCGGGCATTTCCGCAAGCTTCCCGCATAGTTGTTTGAATTGGCTCCCTTCCGGCTTTCTGGGTCGGAAGGGGGAGGAGGACGTATGAACCAAAGGCTCGTAAGATATGAGCTGTCGAAAACGATAAGACGCCCAGCTTTTATCTTTGCTCTCTTGATTGCAGTCGCAGTTGCAATAGCTGCTGCGCTGGAGCCGTGGGCAAATTTGGAAAAAGAACGTCACAACCTTCTTTCTTTTGGTTACGGCGTTGGCATGCAAGCCAAAAACTATCTCGGTCAAACACGTGAAAGCAGCTTCGGTAACTGGATTGTTGTGAGCGCGAACGCGCCACTGTCTGCGTCGGTGTTTTTCTATGCACTGCCCCTGCTTGCAATGTTGGCCGGATCTTGGTCGTGCCTCTTTGAGCGTTTGAGTGGTTATGACATGCAGATATGCACGCGCGTTTCCAGAAAGGCATACGTGAACGTAAAGGTGCTGTCTGCTTTCCTCTCCGCGTTTACAGTGACTGCCATTCCTCTGCTCGTCAATTTCCTGATTGTCTCGATGCTTTTTCCTGCGTATCTTCCTCGGGTCGATGAGTCGACCTACGTAGGGCTTTACCTACATAGCTATTTCTCCGGTCTATTTTATTCACATCCTTTGTTATATGTGCTTGCATACACGCTGTTCGATGCGGTCACGCTCGGGACTTTATCCATGGCTGTAACTGGCTTCTCAATTTTGTTTCGTAGCAGAATCAAAGCGATAATTGTCCCGTATCTGCTAATGGTTGCGTGGCATTTTGCAAATGGCTGGATCTTCGGCGTAATGGCTTGTGTGGGGTTTAACTGCAATATCTTCAACAGCATCAGGTCGGAATCGCTGAATAACTGGCCAGACATTCGAGCCGGTTTTGCGGAAATCATATTATTGACCCTTGCTTCGTTGGCTTTTTCTGGGGCGTGGAAAAGGCGGGAGATGGTCTGATGCTGTTTAGGCTGGTCGCCGCGGACCTGAGGACCGTTTTGAAGAAGAACATCATTACCTTTATTGCGATTGCGGCAGTGACCGTTGCGAACCTGGTGTACGCCTACGGTTTGTCTTCTGTGTATGGGGTCAGGACGGATGCCTTGGGGTTTGCGGACAATCTTGCGCTCGTGTTTGCCGGATCTGCTCCGTTTGAGCCTAGGCCCGGGGTCATGTTTGTGCCTCCGCTAGGATGGCTATTTCTCATTCTGCTTATTCTCTATACAACACTCGATTATCCCGCCGAATCGTTGCACGGGTTTGGTTTGCAAACGCTTGTCCGATGCCGGGCGAGAACCCTTTGGTGGGTCTCGCGTTTTATCTCAGTGGCGGCGATAACAGCATTTTCGCTGCTCGTGGTGGTTTGCTCTGTTGTGATTTGGAGCTTGATGGTGAGTGCCTCGTTCAGCGCGGTCATCCATGGCGAGTCGCTTCAGCTGGCTAATTTGGCGCCGTGGTTTCTCAAGGCGAGCGAAGCAGGTGCACTGCCGTTTTTCGCAGGTCTCTTTCTTGCTTTTGAGGCGCTTGCGTTTGTGCAGGCAACGGTTGGGTTTGTGCTTGGGCCGTCAGTTTCATTTGCGGTTGTAATGAGCTACCTGATCTGTTCGGCATATGCGCGGCATTGGGCGCTACTGGGAAATGCCTTGATGCTGTTGCGCTGGGGTGGAATCGTCAAAGAAGGAATTGCGACGGGCTCGAGTGGCTTGTTTTCAATTGTGATTATGTCGTTATGCCTATCGTTGGGTGGACTGTGGTTTCGAAGGGCCGACCTTATCGAAAAGAGGGACAAGATATGAGTGTGATCGTTAGGGACGTATCGAAGCGCATGGGCAAAAACGATGTCCTGCGCAACGTGTCTATCGAGGTTGACCCTGGGACTGTGGTCGGGCTTCAGGGGATAAACGGTTCGGGTAAGACCATGCTCATGCGAGCGGTCTGCGGATTGATTAGACCCACCGAGGGCGAGATTATTATCGATGGCCAAAGACTTGGGGCGGATATCTCGTTTCCGCCGAGTCTGGGGATGTTGATAGAGGCGCCTTCCTTTTTAGGATATCTGTCTGGTTACGACAATCTGGAGCTCATAGCTCAAATCAATGGCGTTGCCACCCCCGAGGACATTCGCTCTGCCCTGCGGCTCGTGGGGCTCGATGCAGACGAAAAAAAGAAGTTTCGAGCATACTCGCTTGGGATGAAGCAGCGTCTGGGAATAGCTGCGGCAATTATGGAAAAGCCGAAGCTGCTTGTTCTCGATGAGCCAACGAATGCCCTCGACGAAGCGGGCGTGGAAATGCTCAAGCGCGTTGTGGCGATGGCGGCATCAACGGGTCGCGAGGTTCTTCTGTCTAGCCATGACGGAGAGGTGCTCGAGGAGCTAGCCGATCGTGTTTACTGCATGCGCGACGGTGCCGTTGTGAAAGTTCGGGAAAGGTCGTGAGCGCGATGAAGAAGGCCCTGTTGACGAGAAGGTCGATGCTCGCGCTTTTTGGCTGTGCAGTTACCGGCCTTGCGGGCATGAGGGTGAGCGTCGTTAACGGGAACCGGACAGTCATTCCTGAAAAATATTACGCGGAGGGCGAATGGCTCTCGATGGATGGGGCGTTTCTGGGGTCGAAGGATGTGGCGACTGACGGGTATTCGTTTTGCATAGACGGGGCAGAGCTGCTCACGCCGCGCGAGTATCTCAAGCGTGCGCATGATGATTATTCAAAATATGGCATCGTAGATACGAAAACGAAATTGAAGGACGCCGACATCACGTGTGTTATCGCCGTAAAGATGCGTGTCAGGAATAAGGACAATGTCGAAGGCGGAATTAAAGCGTATGTTTGGCATTTGGTGCCGGAGTCTGCGCCAAACTATGACTTTGTGGTCAATACCGATCTGATAACGCAGGCAATGCCGGTGCTGGGCGGTTCTGCTGCGTTTGCTGTACAGGTTGGGGCGGAGAACGAGTTACTCGTCCCATTCATGATGCAAAACACCAACGACTATTTCGAAGGTTACGAGACCGTCCGTTTTGAGAAAGCGTTTCCCGGGACCTATACGATGAAGATGACCGATCTGCCGGAGCGAAGGCTCTTCAGGTTTGAAGTTAAATAGCTCGAAGGCCCTGTTGGGGGAGCCTCATCCTACGCTGAAGCGGGATGAGATTCCCTTCGCAGTGGCGCTCGGCCCTAGCGCTTCTTCTTGCTCTTCTTCTGCTTGCGCTGCTTGCCCTTGTTGTCCTGGGGCTTGTCGGCCTTGTCGCCCCGCTTGGCCTCGGCGGCAGCCTTCTCGGCCTTCATTTTCTTCTTCTTGGTCTCGATGCGGAGCTTTTTGTTGATGCGCGCCTTAAGGAAGGGGCCAAACTGCTCGGCATCGCCGCGGATAAAGGTGTCCTTAGGGATAGTCACGCCCTGGTCGGCGAACATGGCTACAAAGATGCGCTCGCCGTCGAGTACGTGGTCGAGCTTCTCAAACGGGAAGAACTGCGACTTGCCGCTCTTGCCCCAAACCATCAGGCCGTCCTCGTTGGCAGCGACGCGGCGATAGCGGCCACCCATGGACTCGTCGGCCTCGACGGCGTCGATAAAGTCACGGGCGAGCGTGTGGTGCAGGTTTTTGCTCCACCAGGCCAAAAAGGCGCCGAATACGATCAGGACGACGCCAAACTTGATCCAGTTACCGCCGGCCACCAGCATGCCAATGCCGATCAGCGCGGCAATTGCCGCGGCGACATACAGCGAACCGCGACGCCTGGGCGAGGCGACCAGGCGGGCGAAGTCGGTGACCAGGTCGTTTTCGTACTGGTACTCGTTGAGGTACAGGATGCCGTCGTCGGCTGCGGCCTGCTCCTCGAGCGCGACCTCGACCTGGTCGGCTGCTTCGGAGGGGACGAGGTTGCTCTCTGCGTCTGCCATGCTCTTTGGACTCCTATCGCGGCGGGCTCGCCGTACGGGTATTATGGAATGCAGTATGCCGTGCGACCGCATGGCCGCCGCGGCAACAAGACTCAGTATACCCGGGGGAGCACCCATGGAATCGTTGTACCGAAAGTATCGCCCGCTCACCTTTGACTCCGTGGTGGGCCAGCAGCATATCGTCTCGACGCTCGAGCACGCCATCACCGAGGGGCGCCTGTCCCACGCGTACCTATTCTGCGGACCGCGCGGCACGGGCAAGACCACCATGGCGCGCATTCTGGCCAAGGCGCTGCTGTGCCGCAATGCCGAGGCGGCGCGCGCCGAGGGTGCAAGCGGCTGCATGCCCGACGGTACTTGCGAGGAGTGCGAGCTCATCGCCGAGGGCAACCACCCGGATGTCTACGAGCTCGATGCCGCAAGCCGTACTGGCGTGGACAACGTGCGCGAGGAGATCATCAACTCCGTCAACTTTGCCCCGGTGCGCGGCAAGTACAAGATTTATATCATCGACGAGGTCCACATGCTCACGACGGCGGCGTTCAACGCGCTGCTCAAGACGCTTGAGGAGCCGCCGGCACACGTGATCTTTGTGCTGTGCACCACCGACCCGCAAAAGATTCTGGAGACCATCCTCTCGCGCTGCCAGCGCTTCGATTTCCATCGTATCGGCAACGAGGATATCGAGTATCGCCTGGCATACGTGTGCGAGCAGGAGGGCTTCGATTACGACGACGAGGCGCTGGCTATCGTGGCACGCCATGCCAAGGGCGGCATGCGCGACGCGTTGTCCACGCTGGAGCAGCTGAGCGTTTTTGGCAACGGCGCCGTGCATGCGGACGATGCCCGCTCGCTTTTGGGCGAGGTTTCGGACCAGATCCTGGGCGAGTTTGCCCGCGCCATTGCCGATCGCGATGTTGCCGAGCTCTATGGACTGATCCGTGCGCAGGTCGAGGAAGGAAACGACCTGCTGGAGCTGACGCGCGACCTGGTGGCGCATGTGCGTGACGTGTACGTTGCCTGCGTTGCCGGTGCCCGTGCCGAGCTGTTTGAGGGCGGTGCCGAGCAGGCCGAGGCGCTTGCTGCCGAGGCCGCTGCCTTTGGCGAGCATCCTGCCGACCGCCTGGCCCGTGTGCTGACGGTGCTCGACGATGCCGCACTGGAGATGAGGGGCGCGAGCGACGTGCGCCTGGTGCTCGAGATCGCCTGCACGCGCCTGGCACGTCCCGAGGCCGATTTAACGATTGAGGCATTGGCCGAGCGCGTGGCACGTCTGGAGGCCATGGTTGCCAACGGCGCCGTGCCGGCGAGCGTGGCCGCTGCTCAGGCCGCCGCGCCTGCAGCATCCGTACCCGCTGCTGCCCAACAGCCGACGCTCATTTCGGGCGCCCGTGCTGCCGCTCCGGCGGCATCCGCTGCCCCCGCTGCTACGTCCGCGCATCAGGGTGGCATGCCTTGGGACCGCGGCGCTGCTGTTCCGGCTGCCCAGCCTGCTCCCCGTTCTGCGTCCGTGTCAGCTTCCAAGTCTGCAGCGCCTGCACCTCAGCCTGCGCCGACTTCGACGCCTCAGCCCGTTGCTGCCCCCGCGCCTGCCACCGCTCCGGCACCTAAGCCCCAGTCCAACAATGCCGCCCAGGTTGCCGCCGCCGGTGCTGCCGAGACGCCCGCGGTCGAGGATGCCGGAGAGCTGCAGCGCAAATGGGCCGAGGTCGTCGAGCGTGTCAAGGCGCGTCAGGCTTCCTACGCAGGGCTTTTGCTCAACGCCCGCGCCACGGCCGACGACGGCTCCAAGCTCACCGTCTCGTTCCCCGCGGGCTCGACCTTTGCCATCAAGATGCTCGGTCGCGCCGATACGCAATCGGTGGTCCTGCCGACGGTCTGCGCAGTCTTCGGTCGTCGTACCGTCGACTATGTCTTGGATGGGGGTGGCACGCCGGCTCCTCAACATGAGGAGCATTCTCCATCTGCACGGGCTGCGGCATCTGCGGACCCGCAACCCGTGTCCTCGGCGGCCCCTGCATCCTCGAGCGCCAGCGCGCCGCAGCGGCAAGCGACACCGGTAGCGGCGTCGACCCCGTCGGCGCCTAAGCCCGCGGCGCCCAAACCGGCTGCTCCGACACCCGTGTCCAAGCCCGCCTCGCCCGCGCCCAAGTCGTCTGACCTAGGCAAAGCCCCCTGGCTACGCTCCGATAACCCCGCCGGCGCTCCTGCCACGGGCAAGCTCCCGACCGAGCCCGCGCCCCGAGCGCCCGAGCGCGCGTCCGCTCCCAAGGCTCAGCCTGCCGCGCCGTGGGAATCCGAGCAGGTGCCCTACGACGACGCCATGGTCGGCGGCTTTGCCGGCGATGCGAGCGGGGACGATCTGCCTCCGTTCGACGTGCCGGGTGCGGCGTCCGCGCCCAAGTCCGCTGCAACTGCCCCCAAAGAGGAGGGCGCTCCTGCAGCTCCCTGGGAGTCCAACCCCGGTGCGGGCAGCCCCTTCGGCCATCAGGGTGCAGCCCCGAGCATCCCGCAGACCGAGGACGAGGCCAAAGCCCTCATCCGCAGCGTCTTCGGCCAGTCCACCATCTTCAAGCCGGTGGAGTAGCTGTACGGGCGGGTATACTGCTCAAGAAGAGATCTCTTTGTCCGGGCGCATCTGTATTTCGGACATGTGTAGTGTGGTGCCGCGTATATCGCATTCGAGCAGACAGGTGCGTGACGGTCGCCCTAGGATGCTGAGGTCGATACGATACGTCGCATGGCTGTCCGTGTACTTGACTTGCTCGGCGTTGAGGGTTGCTCCGATTGTCAAGAAAGCGCCTAGTTCGGCATCGACAATCTTGGAGTCCTTTATCTTGACCTTGAACTCTTGATAGAGGGACGGGCTGTTGTAGTAAATGGTTCGAGTTCCGTCGGTGCACTCATCGGTCGCTTCCCATTTGACGATGGGCTGGTCCGAACTGGCTATCAGCAGTTCTGCTCCAAAGGCTATGGCATGGGTGATGACAACCAGCAATGCCCAGCCGACAAAGAGATAGAGAACCAAATATGCAACGGGGTGTTTTGAGCGGATGTTTTGGAGCACGTCGGGGGCATTCATGGGGCACCTCCAAATTGCTATCTATGGCAATCAAATTATACCCCACCGCCATGTGCGCCGCCTCGAGTAGTGGCTCGGCATTTAGCCATTTAGTGGTACGCATTAAATGTCGGATTCCGGCTCTACAAGATTTAGCTTCCAATATTATGCAGATGCGAATTATTCAACTTTGCATAATCTATGGGTGCGGCTTGCGCTCCAGGACATGTATATCGACTGAGGTAACACGTCCGCCCCGCTCTCTGGCCTCGCGCCGTGGTACGATTTTTGAGTTTGAAAGTCCCGCCGCGTCTCGGCTGCCCTTGCAGCTCGGCGTGCGGCCGCACGTAAAGGAGCCATCATGGCCGGTATGAACATGCAGCAGATGATGAAGCAGGCTCGCAAGATGCAGGAGCAGCTTGCCGCCGCGCAGGAGAACCTCAAGTCCCAGACCGTCGACGCCTCTGCCGGCGGCGGCATGGTCAAGGTGACCGTTAACGGCGAGATGGAGCTCGTCAACCTCACCATCGATCCCGATGCCCTCGATCCCGAGGACGTCGATATGCTGCAGGATATGATCATGGCTGCCGTCAACGAGGCCGTCCGCGGCGTCAACGAGCTCGCCAACAAGCAGATGGGCGCCATCACCGGCGGCCTCAACATCCCGGGCATGCCGTTCTAAGACACGCATATAATATGAGTGCAAATCACAGTCTGCAAAAACTGCTCGATGAGCTGGGCCGTCTGCCGGGCATTGGTCCCAAGTCGGCCCAGCGCATCGCCTATTACCTGTTGGAGGCCGACGCCGAGGAGGCGCGCCGCCTGGCCGAGGCCATCCTGGAGGTCAAGCAGGAGGTCCACTTTTGCAGCCGCTGCTTTAACTACGCCACGGCCGACGAGTGCTCCATCTGCCAGGACCCGATGCGCGATACCACCCGCATCTGCGTGGTGGGCGAGCCGCGCGACGTCCAGGCGATCGAGCGTACGGGCAGCTACCACGGCCTCTACCACGTATTGGGCGGCGTGATCAGCCCCATGGACAAGATTGGTCCCGAGCAGTTGCACATTCGAGAGCTGCTGGCACGCTTGGGCCACGAGGACATCCACGAGGTCATCATCGCCACCAACCCCAATATTGAGGGCGAGACCACGGCGAGCTATCTGGCCCGTACCATCAAGCCGCTGGGCGTCGAGGTATCGCGTCTGGCAAGCGGCCTTCCCGTGGGCGGCGACCTGGAGTATGCCGACGAGCTTACGCTTGGGCGCGCCATCGAGGCCCGTCGCACGATTTAGGTGGCGAGCCTGCTCCTGCCGTATGTTTTCCTCGCGATGCACGGGGTAGTCATAATTTCCCCGTGCGACTGTGAGTTTGTTGTGCAACAAAGATGCTTCGTATCCGCTTATCGCATGGATGCTTCCGCTCGCATCCTTAATTTGCCCATTCGTTGCGCAACCTTTTGGGTTCGCTGATACACTCAAATATGGATTCGAATGAATGCGCCGCTCCCGAGCGGCGTGTTTTTGTTGGAGGAGAACGCATGCGGCCCGGTGGCACTCAGATAAAGCGCGGCGCCGCGGTGCGCATGCGACGCCGACTGGGCTTGGCACCGCGGGCGTACGCACTGCTGTCGTGCTCGCTGGTGCTGGTCATAGCTGGCGTTTCTGCCTATGGCATGACCGTGCCGTCCATGATGCAGGCGCATGCCGCACGCGAGCCGCGCGTGGGGCATGAGGTCAAAAGTGATCTGGGCACCACGACTGGATATGCTTGGGCAAGTGTGGTCGCGCATATTGTGTTTGGCACCGACGATGCGGATGGCGCCGAGGCCCCGGACAACGAAGTTACGCTTGCCAATGGCAAAACCATCGTGCTCACCAACACCAAGATCATCGATCGGTTGTCCAACAATAGCGTGGCGGCAACGGTGAATAAGGTCGAGCAGCAGAAGGAGCAGGACGCCCAGCAGTCCGGAAAGCCCGGTAGCTCGGATACTTCTGGCTCCGGCTCGGATTCATCGAGTTCGGGTGGCGGCTCTGGGTCGGGTTCCTCTACCGGAGGGTCTGGAAACGGCGGCTCGACGGGCGGCAACACTGACAACGATGCAAACTCCGGTGGCCTTTCCGCTGCTGAGGAAGAGAGCATTCACAGTTGGCTTGTGACCAAGTACAACATGCTCGACGGTTATGTTTCTCGTGCCAATGACGTGGTCTCGACCTATAACTCTACGGGAGATCCCAGGCCGTGCGACAGCCTGGTCGGGGAGATGTTTGTCATTCGAGCCGAGTTCGGTCGTCAGACATTCTCGCCCCGGTCAAAGTGGTATCAGCAGTATGCCAATCTGTGGGGCTGTTATACCAACCTATGCCAATGGGTCGGCCATTACGGCGATGATGACGTCGCACTCGGTAACTTCAACAATAACGTGGCGGCGCTTGCCCTATGATGACCGATCTTGCATCCACCACACCACAATCGCTCGGTCGCGATCCCATGGTCGGCCTGCGCCTGGCGCGTGTCGACGGGTTTGAGCCGGCCATTGCGCTCGGTCAGGACGAACTGCCTGCCTATCTGCGTCGTTTTACGATGCTGTTTGCCGACGATGCCACCATGCGCCGTGGCGGTATCGGCCGCGTGACGCGTGCTGTCAACGCCCAAGGCGAGGCCGTGGCACTCAAGCAGCTCATCTTGCCGGCGCGCGATGAGTTTGACGACGATACCGCTCATGAGGCGCTGGTCGCCAAGTTCAAGGCGGCGTTTCGCGAGGAATATGAATGCCACCGCGCCCTTTCGGGCCTCAAGGGCTTTCCCCGCCTCTATGGCTGGGGCGAGGTCGACGGTGTGCCTGCAATTGTCATGGAATGGGTCGAGGGCGAGACGCTTGCCCGCTTGCGTTCGCGACTCGCCGTGGACGATGCCGGACGCCTGTCGCCGCTTGTGGCGGCGCGTCTGGGTCGCGACCTGTTCGATCTGCTCTGCCGTATGAGCCTGGTGGGTGAGGGCTTTGTCCATCGCGATATCTCGCCCGCTAATATTATGGTGCGCACGGCGCGTCTACCGCTTGACCGGCAGCTTGCCGAGGGCACCTTTGACCTGTGCCTGATCGACTTTGGCTCGTCGCTGGCGCTTGAGCC
This sequence comes from uncultured Collinsella sp., assembly GCA_947002045.1. GTDB lineage: Bacteria > Actinomycetota > Coriobacteriia > Coriobacteriales > Coriobacteriaceae > Collinsella. Next base: position 33,991 of record CAMQJB010000002.1, on the reverse strand, counting down.
TGCGTCGGCCGTGGCCGGTACCGGCGGCAAGGCATCCTTTACCGAGCGCTATGCCACGCTGCGTCGCGCGACGGTTGCCTATGCCCCGCCCGAGATGCTCACCGACGATATTCCCGATCTGCGCGCTTTGCGTATGTCGCCGGCGATCGACGTCTATGCCGCGGCAAGCACGGTTTACGAGCTCATTGCCGGCGTCGCGCCATACGAAGCCGCGCCGAGCACTTCGGGCACCTCGGGTTCGCGCAAAAAGACGCGCGACATCGCGAGCCCCTACCGTCTCAAGATGGACACGCGGCCCGACTATCCCATTGGTGCCCATGCGCCCGGTTGTGATTTGACTCAGCTGCTTCGTCGTGAGCCCGATGTGGCGCTCGCCGCGGCCGAGCAGGCCCAGCAGCTAGGGCTTGAGCCGGATTCCGAAGAGCTACGCGATGCGCTGGCGTTTGTCGATGCCCAGCTGTTCGACGTGGTGACGGCCTGTCTGTCCAGCCATCAAAAAGATCGTCCCGAGCCGGCGGCGGTCGAGGCGGCGCTCTCAGCGTTTTGTGACCACTATGCGCAAAATGTCGGCCGTTCGCTCCGCGGCGAGCCGCTCACGCCGTGCCCCATGGATGCGTCTGGCCGCGCGGTTCGTCGCGCGCTGATGGTCGGCGCGACGGTCGTCTGTGGCGTGGTTTGGGCTGTGATCGTGGTTTCGGCCGCGCTGCTGGCGTCGGGCGCTCGCGTGACGGCGACTTTGGGATCGCTCGTGTGGTCTGGGTCGCTACCGGGTATTATTGCCGCACTGGCGTTGGCGCTGCCAGGCATAGCCGGCGTTGCCGCGGGGGCGCTTGCGCGCGATCGGCGCTCGGGCTTCCTGCAGGGTGTGCTTGCGCTTTCTGCCTGCGAGGTTCCGGTGCTGGTTGTGGCTGCATGTAGCGTATTTTCCCAACGCGCCGTGATGGGCGGCCTTGTTGCCGCTCTGGTTGCAACCTATACGCTTACGTGGTTTTTGCTTGCGATGGGCTTTGCCTTTGAACTTCCCGTTTCGGCACCGCGACGCACAAAAGCCCAGATGGCGACTCCGCTTGCCGGTGGAGCCGCAGCTGCCCGTACTTTTGGCGGACCTGTCGAAGTATCGTCCGATTCTATTTCTACGACTAAGGAGGCCTAGGTCATGGCATCTCAAGTTGAGCTCACCCCATGCGGGGCCATGTTTGACATCTTTAAGCGCGCGGCGCATCTGAGCCATATCGAGCTGTGCGGCTTGGTGCTTTCGTCCCGTCCGCTCGCCGACGGCCGCAGCCCGCAGAGCCGGGCCGCCGATCGCTCTTGGGTTTCCCGCTTTATCGTTCGCGCGCCGGTCGGCACGCTTCAGCAGCGCTACTTTGCCGAATACGGTACCTCGGCTGCGCGTATTATGTCGCAACTGGCCCTGCGCCAGCGAAATCCCATGGACTCCACGGCTGTGATCAATATGGTGTGCGGTCCTGCAGGTGAACCGATGGTACGCGCGCTCGAAGAGTGCCACCAGGACACGAATCTCTATCGCAACGCGCTCGATCGCCTGTCCCAGGCGGCAGAACTCATGCCCGCCGAGCGCGCCGAGGCCGTGCTGGTGCTGTTTGTCGCCGTCGGTTGTTCGGCGGATGTGCGGTCCTCGGTGAACTATGCCATCGACTACGCGCACGCGACCTGTGGCGGAGGAACATCCACGCCGCGTTCGCTTGGCATGTCGATGACCGCGGGCGAACGCGAACCCGCCCCGGCGCACCCCTTGGGCTTGCTGCGCGTGCAAAACAGTTTTGTCGTGAGCGCCCCGCGCTGGATTCAGCCGAGCGAGCAGGGTGTTGAGATTGGCGCACTGGCCACTGGTGAGGGCGATATTACCGACGTCGGCGACGATGTCTCGGCCCGCCATGCCCATATCTGGTGCGATGCTCAAAATATCTGGCACGTCGAGGACTTGTCGTCCACCAACGGAACCGTGGTGGTAAACGGGGCCACGCGCGTCTGCATTCAGGTCGAGCCCGGCCGTTCCGCCCAACTCAATCCCGGCGACGAGCTCAAGCTCGGCGAATCCTCTACCTATGCCATCCTCTTCGGTGCCCTCTAGCCGGCAGTTAGGGACATTCCTTTTCTGCCGGCACTTGGGGACACTCCTCGGCGCGCCAGAGCCGGTCGCCTGGGGATGGAGAGGCCATTTTGGCCCTTGGCGGCCAGTCGGGGCGAAACTAGAAGATCTTTCCGATTCGCGGCTGTTCATGCTTGTAGAGCATCTAAAACAATAGGATGTTATTCTGGAATATGCCGGGTGCGTGAACTTGCCTGTCTTAGCCTTAATAAGGTATAGGGGAGTTTGGCTCAGGGGTTCCGTCTTGTTCTTCAGCGCAGTATTGTGGGACAGATTTGCTGAGATTGGCGCCTTACACCGCAGAGCGCACGGAAGGCTCTCGATTTGTGTTCTGGCCCCAGAATACAGGGCCTGATACTTACCAACTGTGGCATGGATGTAACATCTGTAGAAATCAACCCTTTTGTTGTCGACCTTTGTAAGAAAAACACTGCCATCAACTCTTTGGATGACGAAACTAGGGTGCTTGAGGGGAGCCTTTACTCCCCTCTGAGAGATGACTCATGTTTTTCGCTTGTCGTTGTGAATCCTCCGTTACTGCCGATTCCGGATGAGATTCCTTATCCCTTCGTTTGAGATGGAGGACAATCGGGTCTGGATAAAACACTTCGTATTCTTAAGGGTGGCGATACGCATTTAGAGAAAAACGGTAAATACTGCTAATAGGGGTGACGACGATGGTGCAGGGGCGACCCGCGATGCTCTCATCAATACGTCGGATACTTGGGAAATCAGGTCTAGATGCATGTATGATGATGCTGTGTGGCTATTCAATTAATCCGCGTTCCGAATGGGTGCAGGGTATAGCTGCGACATCGTATGCTTTTGACCCGGCGCGATACTCAGATATTTCTGAGGCGGTTGACGAAGTTTATACGCACTATGCCGCGCAAGGCGTTTCGGAAGTTTGCACATCTACGTTACGGGCTTAGGTTTCTTCAAGCGAGCAGGCCGGTTGCGTTATTTCGAGCGATTTTTCTAGTCTAGACGACAAAAGGCAAAGGATTTGATGGGTATAAAACGCGGACGTTTGTGGGCGGATGCTCAAATCTATTGTGGCAAACGGGCGGTTGAAAAAGATATTTCAACCGCCCGATTGCCAGGTTCGTCGGAGGAGATGTCCGATTCCGACTCTCTTGTAGGAAGAGCTTGAGATCGTATTGGCCCAAGGCAATCTTAAAGCAGTCTCATTGGCAAATCTTCGCTCCTGTTGTGTTGAGGTGTAAGGTATCAGTGATTGATGTTTTGTGGCGGGTAGATTGGGGCCTTCCTTGATTCGATGCGTTCTCTCGAGGTTCATCAGAGCAAAAGGGGCTTTCGTCTTCATTGCTATCACGGTGATTGGAACCGCTCTCTCCTATGCCATGCCATACGTGAACGGGAAATTCTTAGATTTTCTTCTCGGTAACCGCAGCGAAAGAGACGCCGTACTCTTCGCGCTCCTGGTTGCGTCAATAGGAGTTTTCTCCACCCTCTTTACTTATTTTGCAGGAACACTTTCCATTCGCATAACCACGAGACTTTCCTTTGATCTTCTCAGGGAGGCCGTCTTGCGTTTTGAAAGAGACGATTACTTGGTGAGTCGGACCATCGATCCAGCCTATACAACGCAACGGATTATTTCCGACTCCAGCGTGGTCTCATCCTTCGTTTTGGCGAATTTTATCAGTGCGCCGCTGTCCATTGTAGCCATTCCCATCGTATTGCTTATCATATGGTCAATTGATTCAACTCTCGCGGTGTTTTCCATCATTCTCCTCATCGTGTATTTCTGTGTAATTACTGGGTTGAGGAAACTTTTGTATAGGGTCACGTATGAGAAGAAAGAGGCGGACAGCGCCTTTTACGCCGCAATTGCATCGCAGCTTAATCAGATTCTCAACATTCAACTGACATCTTCGTACGGCAAGAGCGAACAAGCGCTCGACGCTGGGTTTAAGAGCTATTTTCCCAAAGTTTTGCGCTCCGGAAAGCTGTCATATTCTCTGACATCGCTCGATGGTCTTTTCGCAGCGTTGTTTCAAGCGGTGATACTTGTTGTTTCCGGAGTACGAATCATTAACGGAACTATGTCAATAGGCGAGTACACTATCATCGGTACATACTTCGCGGTTCTCTTTAAGACTTTGAAAAGTATGATGTCATTGTTCAAATCCTATCAGGACGCCAAAGCATCATGGGATAGGACGGCTATCGCGACGAGGGAAAAGGCGAGATCGGGGTGGAATCGGACCGATTTGGCGAAACTTGATGGAATAAATGACATTTCGGTATCTGATTTGGAATTCTCGGTTGCCCTTCCAGACGGATCTGTCCGAGGGGTCCTCGGCGGGTTTTCTTTCAAGTTTTCCGGTCCTGGTACATATTGCATAGTTGGGGAGAACGGAAGGGGCAAGACATCGCTTCTTTACTTGATGCTCGGGCTATATTCATCGAAAGGCAAAGTAAAATACAACGGTGTGCCAATCGAAGAATGCGACTTGGATTACATACGTGCGAGAGAGATATCGTGCTGCCCACAGTCGTGCTTCGCGCCGGACGAAACGGTGAAAGAGCTGTTAGAGTATTTCGACACGCCCTTTTCTCCCTATCACCGGGGTGTAGATGACCTACCTTCGCTGGAAAACAGCGTGAAGGAGTTGCTCGGGAAACGTTGCTCCGCGCTTTCGGGCGGTGAGCTGCGCCGAGTGTACTTATGGTCGGCGATTTCACGCAAGTCGTCAGTTTTGGTACTCGACGAGCCCACGACTGGGTTAGACGCTGTAAGCCGCGCCGAGCTTGCGGCCTATGTTAAGCGCAACAAGCAAAGCCAGCTGATCATCGTTGTCTCTCACGATGACGAGATGGTCGGCGCGGTAGAAGGGGTAGTGGATTTAGGCAGCATGTACCAGGGTAAATGATGACAAGTGTAGTGCTACCCAACTGGCAGAGATAATAAAAAGGCGATGCAGATGCACGTAGCATTCAGGCGGTTCGGACTCGGTGCCTTCACGCCATCGCAACGCTTTCAGATATAGTTCTCGTTCTCTTACTAAAGGAAACTTTAGTCTACGTCATCTTGTCGAGACAGAGGTGAAGCGAAGTGTTGTCGCGACGTATCTTATTCCAGGTGGCTCAGTATTAGCGTGAGAATCGCACCAAAGTGTACTTACGATTCTCGTGTCCCACGGACAACATGAGCTGAGCATTGAGGTTCCACCCTTTGCTGCAACTACACGGGGTTGGACGGCAATGAATATGCCGGGCCGCATACCACGCGCAGCGGGGGTCCATGTCCCAGTATGTTGCCTACAGCAGCCTCGATGTCCACGCACACATCATCTCTGCCTTCGCGTTCAATCCATTTGCCGGAGAGTGCGAGGGTTGCCAGGCCGTAGAATTCGAGCCGAACAAATGAAATGCGGTATCAGCGCATAGGATTAAACTGACGATTGCTTTGCACTGAGAATACGCTTGGAAAGCCGCTATGGGTGGCGGCCCGGGTTAAATAGAGAAGCCCGTCCGATCACTTTCATGTGGCGAACGGTCGGGCTTCTTATTCCACTTGCCAATGCTCGGCTCATATTGGAAGAAAGCTACGCTAATGTTTGCGTGACACTCCTATTTTCTCCGAAGAAAGAGTCGGATAATGAAGAATAGAATTAAAAAAGGTGCCAGATATAACGCAAATATAAAGGCTAATCCAACGAGACCTTGCAATAATGGCATAACTCCTCCCAGACACGAGATTTTGGTATTTGTTCCCATCTTATTCTGAATTGGACCAAATAGTTCCTAGCCACAAAACTACTCGTCAACTGGATCGCACCAATCTGCTGGCAAAACACAGCTTGATTCTTTATCGACATAGCACCAATCCGCAACAGGGCACTCGGCGATGTCGTAAAAATTGCATATATCAACTCCAAGACAACAAGGCTCAACGGGAGGATGTTCATTTGAACCAACAGGATGGATATGCTTCATAACAGCTCCTCACCTTAATCCAATTAGAGACTACGTTTGATCAATGCCACAGTGATCTACAACGCAGATGCTGCCGCCATCCATGTCATGGTCGCAGTAATCGTATGCACCACAGCCATCTGCTTTATCATAAACAGTACAGATGTCAGTAATGCCCAAGAGGCAGTCAAAAGACATCGGCTTCGCGCCTGCCTCGTCGCCACTTCCTGGATTAATCGGATGAATATGCTTCACGACTACCTCCCTTTGAGTGCAGAAAAACCTCAATATTGTGTATAACAAACCAAGATGTCTAGTTCACCATATTTCTAGAATGGTTTCGGCGAACGTAGCAATAAGCTTCGCAGACGGTAATCAGAAGAACGAACACCTCCACAATGGTGACAGCAATGCGCTGAACCGCTTATTCCGATACAGTAGCTTCTCGTTGATTTTTCTCCTGCGAAGATGAGTGGCGGGAAATAAGGTCAAAAGCCATCTCGTAGCACATTTTTCTATATTCACATGATGCAGGGTGTAGACTCTTGGGCAAGTAGCCGTGCTCGTCTGCAGCCTCCCAGCTACAGCCCCCACCACAGAAAGACCGAGCCCAACAGTCCGTACAGTCAATTCTTTTTTCGACACCCTGACTCCAGTTTTCAATATACCTAGTTTCGTCAATTCCGGTGACGATGTTGCCCATTTTGAATCGCATCATCCCGACAAACCTGTGACAGGGGTATACGTCCCCTTCGGGAGTCACGGAAATAAAACGCCTGCCAGCCCCGCATCCGACAAAGGCGATCCTGTTGCTCATAATCAAATCAACTGCAGTTTTCAATGTTCTAAACAAGGGCTTTTCCCCTTGATCAATCTGTTTGAGATATTGATCCGCCAAATCTATTAGGCCCGCCCTGATTTTGTTTAATGAGTGTTCGTCGAGTTTGATATTCTCATCGAATGAGCTCACGGGCGAGAAGTAAATCCTTCTGAAGCCCATCTCTTTAAACTGAAGATAGTCTTCAACAAGGTTACAGTTATTATTTGTTAAGGTCGCTCTTGCGCCGAAGGGGAACGACTCGGAAAAACGACGAACGTTTTTGTCGATATCGGAGAAAGAGCCGCCTCCCGTCTTGTACGGGCGCGATGCATCGTGCTTGCATCCTGTACCATCGAGACTAATCAGAACAGAAAACCCGTGCTCCTTGAAAGAATTCACAGCAGTGTCATTCAAAAGCGTTCCGTTGGTCGTAATAGAATAGGTAAAGTTTCTATTGGGGTATATTCTTTTTGAATAGTCGACCGTTTTCCATATCAGCGGCTCGTTAATCATGGGTTCCCCACCAAAAAAGACGATCGCAAGCGTTTCGTTTTCCGATGAACTTGCGACGAGGTAGTCGACCGCCTTGAAGGCTATCTCGTCTGTCATCAGCAGAGGAGACGTTCCATAATCTCCTTTACCGGCAAAACAGTAACTACAACCAAGGTTGCATGCATGTGAAATGTGGAGTTCGATGGATCTAAGTTTTCGAGGCGTGTCTTTTGTTAAGAAAGTCCGCTCAGACAATCGTTGATACTCATCAATGTCGTCTTCAAGTTCTGCTATGGTCGTTTGGTCGTAGCCTTTCGCAGCAAGTGACTTTGTTAGCAACTTCGAGTTGACCGTTCTTCCCGATGCTTCAAATATGCGAAGCGCATCTTCTGATGCTTGGTCAACCTGAAAGCAATTGCGAGTGACCTCATCGAAGCAGTAACGACGATCACTTACTGAGAAAAAATGCATACGTTCCTCAATTTCATGCTGGACTGGCACTAACCTTGTTTATTGTTGCGCAGCTATAAAAAACCACCAGCGGGGATTCGGTGTGCGGCCCAATCGGACTCCCAAAAGGTTCTATTTGAGACTGGCAAGCTTTGTGTTGTTGGCACTTCGACAGCGCTCTTTATTCCAACATGGAGCCTCGCAGTTTGAGTCGACTTGCCTCTGGAAGGTCCGATCTTAACTTGATTTAGGATGAAAACAGATTACAGGCGCGCTCCTCTAGAAAGAGAAAGAAAGGAAACCAATCGCCGCCTTTCACCAGGAAAGTTTTTATAGCCCACCTCGAGCAAAATGAAAGATGCGAGAGCGATTGGGGAACAACGCGAATCTCCCCTTTTGGGTGGGAGCGAGCCTTCGGCCACCGGCGAACGACTCGCCCTGGTCAGAATCTGGAAGTGGTGCCGGGCCGCTTGGGCCTCCCCGGTGACTTCGTGGGGCTTACCTGCCTGACGTCGAGGAGTACATCCGCAAGATTCGTTCCCTATGCCGTTTGCTCTCACGCCCGCCTTAGTTCCAAGTCGGGCGAGCCGCCGCGCTCATGCGACCCGTGGCGGCGACACGTCGACGCCGCGCTCGCTGAGCACATCTTCGGTCGCGGGCGAGCACGAGGTCGCGCCGGCGCATCCGCTGGGACTGCTGTGCGTGCAAAACGGCTACGTGGTGAGCGTCCCGCGCTGGATTCAGCCGAGTGAGGAAGGCGTTGAGATCGGCGCGCTGGCAACGGGGAAGGGCGGCATCACCGACGACGTCTCGGCCCGCCATGCCCATATCTGGTGCGACGAGTCTGGCGCATGGTTTGTCGAGGACCTGTCGTCCACTAACGGCACCGTGGTGGTAAACGGGGCCACGAGTGTGTGTATTCAAGTAGAGCCCGGCCGCTCCGCCCAGCTCAACCCCGGCGATGAGCTCAAGCTCGGCGAATCCACTACCTACGCCATCCTCTTCGGTGCTCTCTAGCCGGCAGATAGGGACGTTCCTTTTCTGCCGCCACTTGGGGACGCTCCTCGGCGCGCCAGAGCCGGTCGCCTGGGGATGGAGAGGCCATTTTGGCCCTTGGCAGTCACCCAAGGTAAACCTTTACCGCACGCCTATATTTGCCGAAATTACACTTGACGGCGGGGTACAATAAACCCGCATGCGGATTTCCGTTGCGGGCGCTTCCCATCGCCGGGGCGTGCCCGGGAGCATCCGGCATGCGGCCTTTGCGGCGCTCGGTCATGTGCAAGACGGGCGGTCGGGCCTGTAGGGCGCATCAGCTGCCCCTCGCCTCGGCATGTCTTCTCTCCACGCCATGTACCTGCTGCTGAGCCTGCCTGCCAGATGATTGGAAGCAACAGCGTAAATCCCATCACGCCAACATCCCGGCGATCGCCGGGGCCTGTATACCTATATGAGAGGAGAGGGGTATATGGCGCGTAAGTTTAAGTCTATGGACGGCAACGAGGCGGCCGCATATGTTTCGTATGCGTACACCGAGGTAGCGGGAATCTATCCCATTACGCCGTCCAGCCCGATGGCCGACCATGTCGACCAGTGGGCGGCCCAGGGTCGCAAGAACATCTTCGGCACCCCGGTCAAGGTCGTCGAGATGGAGTCCGAGGCAGGTGCAGCCGGTACCGTTCACGGTTCGCTGGGTGCCGGTGCTCTGACCACCACCTACACGGCTTCTCAGGGTCTGCTCCTGATGATTCCGAACATGTACAAGATCGCGGGCGAGCAGCTCCCGGGCGTCTTCCACGTCTCCGCGCGTTGCGTCGCTTCCCACGCCCTGAACATTTTTGGCGATCACTCCGACGTCATGGCTTGTCGTCAGACCGGCTTCGCCATGCTCGCCGAGGGCAACGTCCAGGAGGTCATGGACCTCTCGCCGGTGGCTCACCTTGCCGCCATCGAGGGCAAGACCCCGTTCCTTAACTTCTTCGACGGCTTCCGCACCAGCCACGAGATCCAGAAGGTCGCCATGTGGGACTACAAGGATCTGGCCGAGATGTGCGACATGGACGCCGTCCAGGCTTTCCGCGACCACGCGCTCAACCCTGAGCACCCGCACACCCGCGGCAGCCACGAGAACGGCGACATCTTCTTCCAGAACCGCGAGGCCTGCAACAAGGTCTACGACGAGCTTCCCGCCGTCGTCGAGGGCTACATGAAGAAGATCAACGAGAAGCTCGGCACCGATTACGGCCTGTTCAACTACTACGGCGCTCCCGATGCCGACCGCGTCGTCGTGTGCATGGGCTCCTTCTGCGACGTGCTCGAGGAAGTCATCGACTACCTCAACGCTCACGGCGAGAAGGTCGGCCTGGTCAAGGTTCGTCTGTTCCGTCCGTTCTCCATCAAGCACTTCGTCGACGTTCTCCCCGAGACCGTCCAGAAGATCGCCGTCATGGACCGTACCAAGGAGCCGGGTTCCATCGGCGAGCCGCTCTACCAGGACGTCGTCTCCGCTCTCTACGAGGCCGGCAAGACGGGCATCAAGGTCGTCGGCGGCCGTTATGGCCTGGGCAGCAAGGACACGCCTCCCGCGTCCGCGTTCGCTGTCTTCGAGGAGCTCAAGAAGGACGAGCCCAAGCGCGAGTTCACCATCGGCATTGTCGATGACGTGACCAACCTGAGCCTGCCCGAGGCCGAGGATGCGCCCAACACCGCAGCCCCCGGCACCATCGAGTGCAAGTTCTGGGGTCTGGGTGGCGACGGTACCGTCGGCGCCAACAAGAACTCGATCAAGATCATCGGCGACCATACCGACAAGTACGTCCAGGCCTACTTCCAGTACGACTCCAAGAAGACCGGCGGCGTCACCGTCTCGCACCTGCGCTTTGGTGATTCCCCGATCCGTTCGCCGTACTACGTGACCAAGGCCGACTTTGTCGCTTGCCACAACCCCAGCTACATCGTTAAGGGCTTCAAGATGGTCCGCGACGTCAAGCCGGGCGGCACCTTCCTGGTCAACTGCCAGTGGAGCGACGAGGAGTTCGCCGAGCACATGCCCGCCGTGGCCAAGCGCTACATCGCGAACAGCAACGTCAACGTCTACCTGATCGACGCTATCGACCTGGCCGCCAAGGTCGGCATGGGCAAGCGCACCAACACGGTGCTCCAGTCCGCCTTCTTCGCGCTGGCCAAGGTCCTGCCCGCCGAGGACGCCCTGCAGTACATGAAGGACGCGGCTACCAAGTCCTACATGAAGAAGGGCCAGGCTATCGTCGACGCCAACCACAAGGCCATCGATGCCGGCGCTACCGCCTTCCGTAAGTTCGAGGTTCCGGCCGACTGGGCTACCGCCGAGGATGTTGCTCCCGTCGAGCTCTCCGAGGAGACCAAGTCCGCTATCGCCCAGCAGGTCAAGAACCTGCTCGAGCCCATCGATCGCATGGATGGCGACAGCCTGCCCGTTTCCGCCTTTGTCGATTGTGCCGACGGCCAGTTTGAGCTGGGCGCCTCCGCATACGAGAAGCGCGGCGTCGCCGTGGTCGTTCCTCACTGGGACGAGACCAAGTGCATCCAGTGCAACCAGTGCGCCTATGTGTGCCCGCATGCCACCATCCGTCCGTTCGCGATGACCGAGGACGAGGCTGCCGCCGCGCCCGAGGCTACCCGCACGCTCGACGCCATGGGCCCCAAGGCCAAGGGCATGAAGTTCACCATGGCCGTGTCCCCGCTCGACTGCATGGGCTGCACCAACTGCGTCAAGGTCTGCCCCAAGGGCGCCCTCGAGATGGTTCCCACCGAGCAGGAGATGGACCAGCAGCCCGTTTGGGACTACATGGTCGAGAACGTCTCCGAGAAGAAGGAGCTCATCGCGGCCAACGTCAAGGGCAGCCAGTTTAAGCAGCCCTACCTGGAGTTCTCCGGCTCCTGCGCCGGCTGCGCCGAGACCGCCTATGCACGTCTGGTGACCCAGGTCGCCGGCGACCGCATGTTCATCTCCAACGCCACCGGCTGCTCCTCCATTTGGGGCAACCCCGCTGCCACCGCTCCTTACTGCAAGGACAAGGACGGTCACGGCCCGGCGTGGAACAACTCCCTGTTCGAGGACAATGCCGAGCACGGTCTGGGCATGGCCGTCGGTTACGAGGCCGTTCAGAAGAAGCTGATCGCTGCTACGCAAGAGATCATCGCCGCTGACGGTCCGTCCGACGAGCTCAAGGCCGCCGGTCAGGCTTGGATCGACTCCGTCAACGACGCCGAGACCTCTAAGACCGCTGCCGCTGCCTACGTTGCCGAGCTCGAGAAGTGCGGCTGCGACGCTTCCAAGGCGATCCTCGCCGACAAGGCTTACCTCACCAAGAAGTCCTTCTGGATCTTCGGCGGCGACGGTTGGGCCTACGATATCGGCTTCGGTGGCCTGGACCACGTCCTGGCTTCCGGCCACAACGTCAACGTCTTCGTCTTCGACACCGAGGTCTACTCCAACACCGGCGGTCAGGCCTCCAAGGCCTCGAACCTGGGCCAGGTTGCTCAGTTCGCCGCTGCCGGTAAGGTGACCAAGAAGAAGTCTCTGGCCGAGATTGCCATGAGCTACGGCTATGTCTACGTGGCGCAGGTCGCCATGGGCGCCAACCCGGCTCAGACCCTCAAGGCCATCCACGAGGCCGAGGCCTACGACGGTCCGTCCCTCATCATCGGCTACAGCCCCTGCGAGATGCACTCCATCAAGAAGGGCGGCATGCAGAACTGCCAGGCCGAGATGAAGAAGGCTGTCGAGTGCGGTTACTGGAACCTCTTCCGCTTCAACCCCGAGGCTGCTGCCGGCAAGAAGTTCTCGCTCGATTCCAAGGAGCCCGCGGGCGGTTATCAGGAGTTCCTGATGAACGAGGCCCGTTACGCTTCGTTGACGCGTTCCTTCCCCGAGCGCGCCGAGGAGCTCTTCAAGGAGAACGAGCAGGCCGCTATGGACCGCTACGCTCACCTGCTGAAGCTCAAGACGGTGTACAACGAGGCTTAGGTCTCCCACCGCAGGATCTGAGGGCTGACCTTCGCGGACGTCCTCGGACATGAAAGAACCCCCGCTGCGCACTACGTGCGGCGGGGGTTCTTTCGTCCTGCGGAGTGTCCGCGAAGGTCAGCCCTCAGATCCTGCTACGACTACGCCCTCGGATTGTGTGGGCTGATGAAGAACGTGGTTGTGGGGGCCTTTTGTCCCCTTCGCTGTTTCGCGGCTTTGCCGCGAAACCTCGCGCCACTTTGGGGATGGATGGAGGTTTTGGCCGTTGCTGCCTTCTGTCCCCGTGCTTTGGGACTGGGTGCCTTTTTGGAGCGCTTCTTTATTCCTTATGCTGGATGAAATGCCCCATGTTTTTGTAAGGGTGCATACTCGTCTTATCAATGCATAGAATCTCGTATAGTGCGAGTAAGATATTACGCTGCCTATTTTGTGTTTAGCAAAGATATAGTTTGCATAATCTGGTCTAATCCCTGCTCTATTAAAATAAAGTTGCACGTAAATGACGTAGATATGCTTGAGCTGGGATTCTTTACGCTGAGCGGGTAAAAGCGACCGTTCACCGTTCAACTGTTTTCAAAATGAATAAAATGAGCGATAAAGAGAATATAAACCTTAATAAACTCGCGTATCGCACGGGCGCGGGTTATTAATGGGTTGTAGGCCTTTTACAGAAAGGATTCCAGCAATGTCTAAGCCTCTTGGCAAGCCCGACCGTATCGTCGTCGCCCTTGGCGGCAACGCCCTCGGCAACAACCCCGTTGAGCAGATCGAGGCCGTGAGCAACACCGCTCATGCTCTTCTCGGCCTGATTGAGCAGGGTAACGAGATCATCATCACCCACGGCAACGGCCCGCAGGTCGGCATGATCCAGAACGCCTTCGCCGCTGCCCACGACGCCATCGGCACCCCCGAGATGCCGCTGCCCGAGTGCGGCGCCATGTCCCAGGGCTACATTGGTTATCACCTGCAGCAGGGCATCGGCCGCGAGATGCACAAGCGCTATAAGCGTTGGCACGCCGCCACCGTCGTCACCCAGATCGAGTGCGACCCGGATGATCCCGCGTTCAAGAACCCGACCAAGCCGATTGGCCCCTTCTATACCGAGGAGCAGGCCAAGGAGTTCATGGCCGAGGATCCCTCCAAGGTCTTCGTCGAGGATTCCGGCCGCGGCTGGCGTCGCGTCGTCGCTTCCCCCGATCCCAAGAAGATTGTCGAGGCCGACTCCATCCTCAACCTGCTCGACAACGAGTTCATCGTCATCGCCTGCGGTGGCGGCGGCATCCCCGTCGTCCGCGACTACGAGAACAAGGGCTGCTACAAGGGCGTCCCCGCCGTCATCGACAAGGACCTGGGCGGCGAGCTGCTGGCCGAGGACTGCGATGCTGACGTTCTGTTCCTGCTGACCGCCGTTGAGCACGTCGCCATCAACTTTGGCAAGCCCAACCAGGAGGAGCTCGAGGACCTCACCGCCGACGAGGCCGAGCGCCTGGCCGACGAGGGCCAGTTCGGCAAGGGCTCCATGGAGCCCAAGGTCCGCGCCGCCATCAAGTTCGCCCGTTCCCGCAAGGGCCGCACCTGCATCATCGGCGCCCTGGACAAGGCCGCCGAGACCATGGCCGGCCTCTCCGGTACCCGCATCCACGAGTAGCCTCTACTCCATTGCCTCTCTCGTGGGCGCCGGGCAAGACGCCCGCAAACTAGCCTCTCTTCATGAGCCCCGCAGTCCGCTCCGACTGTGGGGCTTTTGTTTCAACCCGGCACTTGGGGACGTTCCTCTCCTGCCGGCATCTTGGGACAGTCCTTAATAGTCATTGGGGACGTTCTTAAACGACTAGTCAAACAAGAACGTCCCCAACGACTACTCATTCAAGTCTGTCCCCAATGACTGCCCAATGGCTGGGAAGGCGCATCCCACACCGACGCATTGCTTTCGGGCCCTCTCTCCGTGCTCCCTATAAGTTTAGCTGGACTCCCCGCAACCTGTTCCGCGTTGGCGGAACGAGCGCGACGTGGAGTGTCATTCTTTACCGCGTTAGACTAGACGCAGGGAAAGGAGGAGGACATGGATGCTCGCGTCAAGCAGCTTGTAAATATGATCGAGGACGCTCAGCCTGTCGCTGTCGCGGTGCTTGCCAAGCGTCTCGAGGTAAGCGAGCGCGCCGTGAGAAACTATATCCATCGCGCAAACGACAAGCTTGCGGGGGTTGCACGCATCGTTGGCAGCAAAGGGCAATATCGTATCGATGTTGCACATGCAGATGAGCTTGCTCGCTTGCTAGACGGTGCGGCTCTGGCCCATCCGGGCATTCCTGATACGCGCGACGGCCGTGTGTCCTTCCTTCTTAACGACCTTCTCATGCGGTCCCAGTGGGTGACGATTGAGGAGTATGCGGATTTACTCTACGTTTCGGCGCGAACTCTGTCCAATGACATGCGTCTGGTAGAGCAGAAACTCGCCCAATTTGACTTGACGCTCGAAAAGCGCCCTCGCTACGGAATCCGCGTTGCGGGTGGGGAGTCGCAACGGCGTCTGTGTCTGGCCTCACTGGTGAGGCCCGTGTTGCCCGACACCGACGATGCAGAGCTCGCCGAGCGCCTGCGGGCCATCGCCGCATGTGTGGACGATGCCCTGACTGCCTCGCCCGTCACGGTGAGCTCGCTGGCGTCCCGCAATCTCATCATGCATCTTTACATCGCTCTTGGCCGCATCGAGCAGGGCTGCTATGTCCCGGCTGCAGAATCGGACGTTTTAAAGCTGGAGGGAACGCACGAATACGCTGCGGCTTTCCAGATTGCCGCAAACATCAAGGATGCCCTGGGCGTGAGCATGCCCCGAGAAGAGGTTGCCTTTATCGCAATCCATTTGCTCGGCAGGGGCACGGGCGTGCCCGAGAAGGGCTCGGCTGTTATCTCGGACGAGATGTGGGAGATCGCTTCCGAGATGGTATGTGCGGTCAACGATGAGTTTAGGTTTGACTTTAGCAGCGATCTTGAACTTCGCATGAACCTTGCTCGGCATATTGGCCCTCTGGGTTATCGCCTTGAATATCACATGCATATGGATAACCCCATGCTGCCCGATATCAAGACGAGGTTTCCGTTGGCCTATTCGATGGCGGCCGGCACCTCGCAGGTACTCGAGCGTCATTTTGGCAGCCAGCCCTCTGATGAGGAGCTCGGCTACATCGCCATGGCATTTGCCCTGGCCCTCGAGCAGCAAGCCGACCAGCCGCGTCGCAAACGCATCCTGATCGTGTGCGCCTCGGGAGCGGGAAGCGCCCGTATGCTCGAGCACCAGTACCGCAAGCAGTTTGGTATGTATATCGAGTCGATTGAGACATGCGACGTCGCCCGCGTGGGAACGCTCGACTTTTCGCACATCGACTACGTGTTCACAACGGTGCCGCTCAACGTCAAGTTGCCCGTGCCCGTCCGCGAGGCCGATTTCTTCTTGGAGACGAGCGATGTCAACGCTATCCGCAAGGTGCTGAGTGATGACGCTGCGCAATCGGACTCCCTGAGCGCTTTCTTTAGCCGTGCCCTGTTCTTCAACCGCGTTGAGGCGTCGTCGAAGCAGGCCGTTCTCCGATATCTCTCCGAGCGCGCTGTCGAGAGCGGCCGTGTCGATGCCCAGTTTGCCCAAGAGGTTGCCGAGCGCGAGAGCGCGAGTGCCACCTCGTTTGGCAATGGGGTGGCCATGCCCCATGGGATGCATCCTTTGAGCGCCGAGGCCTTTGTTACCGTGGGCCTGCTCGAACATCCCATTCTTTGGGACGAATACGGCCATGAGGTCGATATCGTCTTTATGGTGTCGTTTGCCCGGTCGGGCGGCGATGAGGCGCGGATCTTGAGCTCGCTGCTCGCTGAGATCTTTATGGACCGCCAGGGGGTCGAGCGCTTACGCGAGCGCCGGTCCTGGCATGAGCTGATGGCGCTTGTGCAAGCGCATACGGCTTAAGGCTTCTTTTGTCGAAAACCCTGCCTGCCTGCAATAAACCTCGAGGATTGCGGGTGGGAGATAGGCGTTTCGAATATTCAAGTACAAACCAAACATCACGGGAGAGGAGACCGTTATGGACGATCAGGGAACCGAGATGGTTTCGTTTCAGCTGGTCGCTGCAGCGGGAGAGGCGCGCAGCCTTGCCTTCGAAGCCCTTGAAAAGGCAAAGGCGGGGGATTTTGACGCTGCCGCCAAACTCATGAAGCAGTCAAAGGATGCGGGAATCAAGGCTCACCACATCCAAACGCAGCTGCTTTCGACCGAGGCGGCGGGCGAGCATCTGTCGGTGGATGTGTTGCTGGTCCATGCTCAGGACCACCTCATGTGCTCCATGCTTGCTCAGGAGCTCGTGCAGGAGCTGATCTGCCTGTATGAGCGCACTGCAGCCAAGAACGCCTAACGGCGTGCGGCGACTATCCAACCAATCAATGCGAAGGGAATCCCTTATGAAGATCCTTCTTGTTTGCGCAGCTGGCCTGTCTACAAGCATTCTGATGAAGAAACTCGAGAAATACGCGGAGCAAAACGGCATCGAGCTTGATATCGATGCGGTGGGTATCGGCGAGTATCAGGAGACCTGCGCCGATTATGACGTGCTGCTCTTGGGGCCGCAGGTGTCCTACCAGCTCAACACCGTCAAGCAGGGGAGCGGTAAGCCGACCGCGGTCATCCCCGCACAGGACTACGGCATGGGCAACGCCGCCAATGTGCTGGCACTCGCCCAGTCGCTGTTGGGCTAGGAGGCGACCATGGAAAAGTTAATGACCCTGCTTCAGGAAAAACTGACCCCTATTGCCAATTTCTGCGGCACCGAGCGCCATTTTGCCTCCATGCAAAAGGGCTTTATGAGCGCGATCAGCTTCATCTTGGTCTCTGCCGTCTTTATGATCATCGCCAACCCGCCGGTCACGGCCGACCTGGTGGCGCAGGGCGGGTTCTGGTCCGTCTTTGGCCCTTGGCTCGATTTTGCCACGGCCAATAAGCTCACGCTGCTCATCCCGTTCAACATGACGATGGGCATACTGTCGGTGATCGTGACGTTCGCAATCGCCTATAACCTGGCGGACACCTACAAGATGCCCAAGCTTAACGCCGGTATGACCTCGCTGGTGATGTTCCTGATCGCCGCGGCGCCGTCGTCCTACTACCAGCTTGCTGATGAGTCCGTGCTCCAGGCGGTCCCCTGCACCTATCTGGGTGCGCAGGGCCTGTTTACCGCCATCATCGTTGCCCTGGTCTCCGTCGAGGTCACGCGCTTCTGCCAGACCAAGGGCATCACCATCAAGATGCCCGATGGCGTGCCGCCGTTTTTGTCCGAAACCTTTGGCGCCATCGTGCCTATGCTCGCCAACATCCTCATCTTCTTTGGTGGCAACCTGCTGATCCAGATGATCGATCCCACGCTGTCCATCCCCTCGGTTATCGAGAAGCTGCTCGCTGCCCCGCTTTCCGTCGCAGTTGACTCTGTGCCCGGCGCACTGCTTATCTGCTTCATGACGCTGCTGTTTTGGTGCTTTGGCGTCCACGGCAACATGATCGTGATGCCCATCACCGCCCCGGTTACGCTTGCCGCCTTTGCTGCCAACGCCTCGCTCTACGCTGCTGGGCAGCCGCTTGAGTTCCACCCGGCACTCATGTCGATGGCCATCAACCTCATCGGCGGCACGGGCAATACGTTCTCTTTTGTGGCGCTCTGCGCGTTTAGGGCAAAGTCGCAGCAGCTCAAGGCATTTGGCAAGGCATCCATCGTGCCGAGCTTCTTCCGTATCTCCGAGCCCGCGATCTTTGGCGCACCCATCATCTTCAACCCGATCCTCATGATTCCGTTTGTGCTGGGCGGTATGATTTCGGCCCTGCTGTATTGGGGTGCAATCTCACTGGGTCTTGTCTCTAACTTCTACATCTTGGTGAGCGGCACGTTCCCCATCTTCGTTCAGGGCTTTATCCAGTGCCTCGACCCGCGCATCTGGGTATTTACGATCGTTTTGATCGTGGTCATGGCTGTGGTCTGGTACCCGTTCTTTAAGGTGTACGACAACCTGCTCCTGGCACAGGAGCAGGAGAACGCCGCGGCAGCTTCTGCCAAGGATACTGAGTAGCATGGGTTACTTTGACAGAACGTCTGCTGCCGGTATGCCCGAGGGCTTTTTGTGGGGCGGCGCGCTCGCTGCCAACCAGGCCGAAGGGGGCTGGAACGAGGGCGGCCGCGGTATGTCGCACTCCGACCTGATTCCACAGGGTCCCGACCGCTGGGATGTGATGTTTGGCAGGCAAAAGCCCGTGGATGATCCGGACAGGCTGTATCCATGCCGTTGGGGCAACGACTTCTTCCATCATTGGCGCGAGGACGTCGAGCTCTTTGCCGAGATGGGCTTTAAGTGCCTGCGTCTTTCAATTTGTTGGAGCCGTATTTTTCCCACAGGGATGGAGGCCGAGCCCAACGGTGAGGGCTTGGAGTTTTACCGTCAGGTATTCGAGGCGCTGCGCGAGCACGGAATCGAGCCACTCGTGACGCTGTCGCACTACGACTATCCGTTGGCTCTGGTCGAGCGTTATGGTGGATGGCAAAGCCGAGAGATGATCGAGCGGTATGCGCACTACGTCGAGACCGTCGGACGTGCGTACCAGGGCCTCGTGCGTTATTGGCTCACCTTCAACGAGATCAACAGCGTGGCGCTGTCCTATCTCAACGCGGGCGTCACGCTCGAGGATGAGCGTGACCGTGCAGCCGTGACCGCGGCGTTCTCGCACCATATGTTTATGGCGAGCGCTCACGCTGTCGAGATCCTGCACAAGATCGATCCCGCAAACAAGGTGGGTTGCATGATCGCTGCCGGTGCGACCTATCCGTACCGTTGTGCGCCCGAGGACGTATGGCTTGCGTATGAGGAGGACCGCGGCCGCTACTTCTACACTGATGTGATGGCTGCGGGCGCCTATCCTACTTGGAAGCTGCGTGCGCTCGAGAAAGAGGGTGTTCACGTGCCCTTTGAGCCGGGCGATACGGAGTATCTGGCCGAGCATACCGTCGACTTCATCTCGTTCTCGTACTATTGCTCGCGCTTGGTGTGCGCCGATGACCAGGTGATCGCTGAGAAGGCGGAGGGCAACGTGTTCCCGACGCTGCGCAATCCGTACCTCAAGGATAAAGAGACTGCCTGGAAATGGCAGATTGATGCGCTGGGTTTGCGCGTGACGCTTGCCGGCTACCACGATCGTTACCATCTTCCGCTCTTTATCGCTGAGAACGGTGTGGGCGGATTCGATGCGCTGGAAGACGGCAAAGTCCACGATGCGTATCATATTGATTACCTGCGCAGGCATATTCTTGCGCTACGCGATGCAATTGTCGAGGACGGTGTTGACCTGATGGGATACACGCCGTGGGGCTGTATCGATCTGGTATCGGCCTCGACGGGGCAGATGAAGAAGCGCTATGGCTTTGTTTATGTCGATGCCGATGATACGGGCAAAGGCACGTTCGATCGCTACCGAAAGGACAGCTTCTGCTGGTATCAAAAGGTCATTGCATCAAATGGCGAGGACTTGAGTTAACTCTTACAGGTCTGTTGCCCCCGCGGTCCGCTTCGGCCGCGGGGGCTTTTGCTATTGAGACGGCTGTTCATGAGGAGCATTGCAGACTTCGGAAACCCGGCACTTGGGGACGTTCCTTTCCTGCCGGCAGCTTGGGACAGTCCTTAAAGGCCGCATCGATCAACTGCGGAAAGCACATCCCAGAATGAGCGTCCAACATGGGGCGCGGTTTCCCTTGAGGCCCTCAATCGGAAAATGCATCCCGGATTTTTGTCGAAAAGCGGTCCCTAGTTTCCCAAACGGGCCGCTAACGGAAAGCGCATCCCGCTATTGGGCCCCAAAGCAGGATGCGCTTTCCGTGCTGGCAGTTCCAAGCAGTTCGGGATGGCCCTTTTCGCCTGCTCTCGGCTGGCGTCCGCAAGACTGTCCCCAACGACCACTCATTTAAGTCTGTCCCCAATGACTAGTAGGCCCACATGGCTTCGATTTCGTTGAGGACTTCTACGACACCCCAGCGGCGGGCGCTACGGCTGGGCGAATTGGGATCGTAGACACCGATCTGGTCGGCGTCGTCAATGCCGTAGAGCACGATGTAATGGCCCACGTTGGTAAACGTGCCGGGGCGCACGGCGGCGATTACGGGGGCACCTGAGCGCAAGGCCTGGGCCATCGAGTCTCGATCGTTGTAGAGCTGCGTCCCGTTAAGCCCCAGCTGCCATGCGCCGCTCGTCATAAATGACCACTCGGTGGCACCGGTGGGGGCATAGTTGCCCGCCTCGGAAAGTGCGCACATATTTGCCGGTGTCATATCGGTGCGCCCCGTTTTAAAGATGTAGACCATGGTGAGGCAGGTGGGTCCGCAGCCGTTTTGGCGGATGGTGCCGCCGGCGTAGGGCAGCTCCGACCATGCGGGGTCGATCTGGTAGATATGCGGCATGGTGCCGGCACTCCACTGCGAACGCGGGGTCGAAAAAGCAAACGAGTAGCCGGGTGCGACCGGGGCTTTGAGGAGCTTTTCCTCGGCGGTGGGCTCTAGACCGGCAGAGCCATGCGAGGCGCACGACCCCAGATACACAAAGGCTAGACATGCCATGATGGAGCACAGGACAAGACAGAGACGATGAATCTGCGGATTGGCGGCCCTGGCACGTCCCATCGGCCGTGGCTGCTTTGCGCCGCGTCCGCCGCGGGGCTTCGAAAAGAAACGGCTGATGTGATCGTCAGATTTTCGCCGATCGTTTTTCTGCCGCCGAGGCACTTCGGCCCGGCGTTGACGGGTGCCCGAGCACGGGCGATTCGCCTGACGCGTGCTGGCATTCTGCGGCATAGACGACGAGGGGCGATCCTGCGGACGCTGCGGGTTCTGTGGCCCGTCGTTGTCAGAAACACTCCTGGATGCTGGCGTGGTACGCCCGGCAAGGCGAACGTTTCGCTGCCGTTCGCCGTCGTTGTATTCGTATGCCATTTGCACCGCCTCGTCTCATATATAACCCGTCCATCCTACAAAAAAGACGTGCAGCAAATGAGCGCGTGTGACAAAAGTTCGATAAACGGCACGAACAGGGTGGGCTTGGCGCCATAAAGCGACACCTTCCGCGAGCAATCGAATCGCGCCATCAAAACGGGCGCTCGCAACGAGTGGCGCCCCTCGCCGTTCGTCCCAAAAACGGTGCCGCTCGTTTTGAAGTTCTGCCTTCGGTCGAGTCACAAGCGGCGTTGCTGTGCCAAGGCCGTATCTTAAAGCCACGAAATAAAAGCGCGCGGCAAAACGGACCGCGCAAGGGGTGACGTCAAGGGGCGTCAAATTGGAAAGGAGGGGAACAATGGCGGACAAGAACGCAGAAGTTGCAGTCGAGGATAACGGCGGCATGAAGAAAACGCTTTCGCTCTGGAACTTCTTCACCATCGGTTTCGGCGCCATCATCGGTACCGGTTGGGTTCTGCAGGTCGGCGACTGGATGGTCGTGGGCGGCGGTCCCGTTCCCGCTATGATCGCATTCCTCTTGGGTGCAATCTTCCTCGTGCCCGTCGGAGCTGTTTTCGGTGAGCTCACGGCTGCTATCCCCATCTCGGGCGGCATCGTCGAGTATGTCGATCGTAGCTTTGGCCGTACGCTGAGCTACATCACCGGTTGGCTCCTGGCCCTGGGCAACGGCATCCTGTGCCCGTGGGAGGCCATTGCCATCTCGACTCTCGTGTCCGAGATGTTCGGTAGCCTGCCCGGTCTTGAGTGGCTGCGCGCCGTCAAGCTCTACACCATCCTGGGCGCCGACGTTTACCTGTTCCCGACGCTGATCGCGCTCGGCTTTGCAGTCTACGTCATCTTCCTCAATTTCCGCGGTGCCAGCTCGGCCGCCAAGCTCCAAGCCTTCCTGACCAAGGCCCTGCTCTGCGGCATGCTGCTCGCCATGGGCGTCTCGCTGTTCACCGGCTCGCCGAGCAACGCCATGCCTGTGTTCTCTCAGGTCGCCGGCGCTGGCGGCGGTAAGGCCGCCACCGAGGGCACCAGCCTGTTCGCCGGTATCGTGTCGGTCCTGGTTCTGACCCCGTTCTTCTACGCTGGTTTCGACACCATTCCCCAGCAGGCTGAGGAAGCAGCCGAGGGCCTTAACTGGAACAAGTTCGGCAAGATCATCTCCCTGGCCCTGCTGGCCGCCGGCGGCTTCTACATGGTCTGCATCTACTCGTTCGGCACTATCCTTGACTGGCATGAGTTTGTTAAGAGCCCGGTTCCCGCACTTGCCTGTCTTAAGGGCATCAACATGCTCCTGTACCTGGCCATGCTCGTCATCGCCACGCTTGGACCCATGGGCCCGATGAACTCCTTCTACGGCGCCACGAGTCGCATCATGCTCGCCATGGGCCGCAAGGGCCAGCTGCCCGAGAAGTTTGCCGAGGTCGATCCCAATTCCGGCGCTCCCAAGCTCGCCTGCGTCGTTCTGGGCATCATCACCGTCGTCGGTCCGTTCCTGGGCAAGAACATGCTCATCCCTCTGACCAACGTGTCGGCTCTCGCCTTCATCTTCTCCTGCGGCATGGTCGCCCTCGCCTGCCTGCGCATGCGCTTCACCGAGCCCGACCTGCCTCGTCCCTACGAGGTGCCCGGCGGCAAGTTTGGCATCTCCCTCGCTATTGCTGCCTGCGCCATCATCATCGGCCTGCTCGTGATTCCGTTCTCTCCCGCCTCCCTCAACATGGTGGAGTGGAGCATCGTGATCGGCTGGTTGGCTATTGGCCTGGCCCTCATGGCTTTTACCAATTCCCGCAAAAAGTAACGCCTAGCCGGGGCGGATCAGGTGCGCGGTACCCTCTCTCCCGCGCACCGAACCCGGTGCCACTTGGGTAGCTTTGTGAGGCCTTAACCCAACACGGCCTCGCCCACTATATGGATCCATAAGGAGGAACCATGTCCACTAAGTATGCAATCGTTGGCGGCAAGCTCATCGACGGCACCGGTGCCGAGCCGGTCGAGAACTCCCTCGTTCTCGTCGACGATAACGGCAAGATCGAGTACGCCGGTGCTATGCAGGACCTTCCCGAGGGTGTTGAGGTTATCGACGCCGCCGGCAAGACCGTCCTTCCCGGCCTGATCGACACCCACCTGCACTTCTCGGGCAATCTGACCGACGATGACACCGATTGGGTCATGCAGCCGCTCCTCGAGAAGCAGGCCGTCGCCGTCAAGCAGGCCTACGACTGCCTCACCCACGGCCTCACCACCGTCTGCGAGATCGGCCGCTTCGGTATTCAGATTCGCGACTGCATCGACAAGGGCGTCTTCAAGGGCCCGCGCGTTCTGGCCACCGGTCTGGGCTTCTGCCGCGTTGCCGGTCACGGTGACTCCCACCACTGCACCCAGGAACTCAACAAGGAATCCCACCCCTGGGGCGACCAGGTCGATGGTCCTTGGGATCTGCGCAAGGCCGTCCGTCGTCGCCTGCGCGAGAACCCCGATGCCATCAAGATCTGGGCTACCGGTGGCGGCATCTGGCGCTGGGACTCCGGTCGCGACCAGCACTATTGCTCCGAGGAGATTCAGGCCGTGGTCGAAGAGGCCAAGATGGTCGGCATCCCCGTGTGGAGCCACTGCTACAACAACCACGCCGCTGCCTACGATTCCGTTCGCTTTGGCTGCGAGCAGCTGATTCACGGCTTCGATATCGATGGGCGCACCATGGACCTCATGGCCGAGCAGGGCACCTTCTTCACCCCGACGATCGCCTTCCTGCCCACCTGGTACGCCACCTATCCGCCCGTCTACGTTCCCGAGCTGCACGACAAGTACGAGGGCACCCTGGTCGAGAAGGAGCTGCAGCGCAACTACGACTGCCTGCGCGAGGCCAAGAAGCGTGGCGTCGTCATGACGATCGGCTCCGACTCCTTCTCCTTCGTCACCCCGTACGGCACCTGCTCCATCGAGGAGATGTACGAGTTCGTCGACAAGATCGGCTTCACCCCGGTCGAGACCATCACCTGCGCCACCCTCAACGGTGCCAAGATGTGTCACATCGAGGACGAGACCGGTTCTATCGAGGCCGGCAAGTGCGCCGACCTGCTGGTCGTCAACGGTGACGTCGCCGCCGACATCCACGTGCTCAACACCGACAACATGGACGTCATCATGAAGGACGGCTGGATCGTCGAGGCAGGTACCTTTGGCGAGGCCAACAAATACAGCGCCTAAGATACCGTTTGTCGATGGCTGGATGCAAAACACAGTTTTTGATTGCATAATGCAATGGAGAGGGTCGCTTGTGGCCCTCTTTATTGCTATGGGTGTGGTAGATAAAAGGGGATGACGGTGGATTTAAATAGGCTGATTCTGGGCAAGAGTTACAACTCTACCAAGGTCTTTCGTACGGCCCAGCATGTGGTCCAGGCCATCCTACTCGGTGTTGTCGTTCCGGCGCTTATTCTGCTGCTTATCTGGGATTTAACCGATAATCCCAATCCCGTTCCGGGCGTTGTCGTTATTGCCGGCCTGGTCATGCTGTGCTTCTTTTTCTCGTATGTCTTTGTGGTCCCCGACGACCTCACATCGAGCGCAACCGACCGTACGCTCGCCATCGCATCAAAAATATTCGCCTACACGTCGCGCGGCCTTACGCCCGAAGCGGCCCTGGGTGCCTCTAAAATTATCCTATCCGAGACCATCGCCTCCGCCATCTGCTTTACCGATGGCAAACAGGTGTTGGCAAGTTGGGGCGAGGACTCGGCAAAGTGCCCTGCCGGCACCCCGGTAGTGCTCAAGACCACGCTCAGTGTGATTGAGACGGGTGAGCAGAGCGTGTTTTCGCGTGACACCTCCAATGAGACGGGTGGCTATTTTCCCCGCCTGCGCGCCGGCATTGTCGCGCCGCTTACCGTGCGCGGGCATTGTGTGGGCACACTCGAGCTGTATTACCCCCGCCTGAGCAGCATCGATATGCGCCAGACGGCCCTTGCTTCGGGTTTTGCCGATCTCATTTCCACGCAGCTCGCCAGCTTTGAGCTCGAGCGCCAGGACGAGCTCACAGCTCGCGTTGAGCTACGCGCCCTGCAGTCGCAGGTCGACCCGCATTTTCTATTCAATACCATTAGCACGATTGTGTCGCTCGTTCGAACCGAGCCCGACAAGGCGCGATCGCTGCTGATCGACTTTTCCAACTACTATCGTCAGACGCTTTCTGATTCCGATACGCTCACCACGCTCGAGCACGAGGTGGAACAGGGCACTCGTTATATCAATCTTATGCAGGCCCGGTATGGCGACGGCCGTCTGCGCGTTTCGGTCGACATCGACTTCGAGGTGCGCGACAGCCTGGTACCGCCGTTTATCTTGCAGCCGCTGCTCGAAAACTGCATCAAGCACGCGCAGCGCGAGACCGAGCCGCTTTCTATTCATGTTAGGGCTTTCGAGACCGATGACGGTTTGGAGATCATCGTCGAGGACGATGGCATCGGTATGAGCGAAGAGGTCTGCGCGCATCTGTTTGAGCAACATCGCCGAGAGGAGCCCGAGAGCATTACCGCCGACGGCTCCGTCAAGCGAGGTTGCGGCCTGGCGCTCTTCAACGTGCTTCAGCGCATCCATTTCTTTTACGGAGAAGATTCCGGCATGCGCGTGAAGTCCCAGGAGGGCGTGGGAACGCAGGTCATCGTCGAGCTGAACGGCGAGCCGCATGAGCCGGCGCCGTTGACGGCGTAGCACGCGGTTGGATTGAGAGAAAAAGAGGGGAAGCACATATGTCCGAAGGCTGGAACATCTTGGTGGTTGATGACGAACCTCCCATTAGGGCTGAGCTACGCTATCTGTTGGAAAAGGATACGCGTATGGGCCAGATTGCCGAGGCGGGCAATGTCACCGAGGCCGTGGAGTCGATTCTCTCGAACAAGCCCAACGTGTTGTTTTTGGACATCACGATGCCCGGCCGCTCGGGAATTGAGCTTGCCGAGACGCTGCAGAACCTAAAGACGCCGCCGGTGGTTGTGTTTGTGACGGCGTTTGCCGAGTTTGCCGCCGATGCGTATAACCTCGATGCGGTCGACTATGTCGTCAAGCCGGTCGAGGACGCACGCCTGTCAAAGGCACTCGACAAGATCGAGGCAGCCTTGGGTGCCCGTCGTGTTATCCACGCTCCGCGCCAGCCTTTGCGTCTGACGGTGGACCGCGGGGGCAAAAAGGTGTTCATTCCCGTCGCAGACGTCTGCTACTTTGAGGCGCGCGCCGATTTTTGCAACGCCATCTGCGCCGAGGGAACGTACCTGATCAATGAGTCGATCTCCTCGCTCGAGCGTCGCTTGGTTTCCGAGGGCTTTATTCGCGTTCATCGCAGCTATCTGGTCAATTTGGAAGACGTGCACAATGTCGAGATCGGTTCCACGGGTCTTATGGAGCTCAGACTCGATCGCGTAACCTCGACGGTGCCCGTGTCCCGCCGTCGCGCTGCCGAGGTTAAAGCACACTTGGGGCTTGCGTAGACGGTCTGCGTGCCGTCGTTTACCATCGCAGGTTTGGCATGGGCGCGCGGTGGGCATAATGGGTGGCATCGAATGAAATCGAAAGGATCATTATGCCCGCGCTTATCACCCATCATCTGTTTGGCGAGGAAAGCATCGACCGTCTTCCGCAGGGCGTCATCACGTCCGATGAAGAGCGCATTGCCTTTATCTTGGGCAACCAAGGCCCCGACCCGTTTTTCTTTCACATTCTGACACCGCGTGTTTCCGACTGCACGCTGCTGGCGCAGGTCATGCATCGGTCGCGCATGTCTCGTCAGTTTGCGTGCCTGCGCGACGGCGTGTCGCATCTGCTGCCGCGCGACGCCAGCTTGGGTCGTGCCTTTGCGCTGGGCCTGCTGTCTCATTACGTGCTCGACCGCAACGCTCATCCCTTTGTCTATGAGCAGCAGTTTGGCATTGTCGAGTCCGATCCCGAGCTCGAGGCTTCGGGCAGTCAAGTTCATGCCGTGATCGAGAGCGACCTGGATGTGCTGATGCTGCAGCTTAAACGCGATGGCGCTACGGTTGACGATTACCCGCCGGCGGGCGAGATCGTCACCACTGATCGCATCAATCGCGTGGCCGGCGTGCTGATGAGCTATGTTGCCGGACGCGTGTACGGCATTGACATTCCGGCGGGGGAGTACGGTGCTGCCGTTGCCAATATGCAGCGACTTTACCGCGCGATTGAGCCGGCCGGCTCCGCAAAGACGCGCGCGATCTCGCTGGTTGAGGGCTTGGTGCACGATTACTCGCTGCTCGACGGCCTTGCTCATCGCGTGACGACGGAGTTGCCCGAGCGCACCGGTAACCTGGGCCATCTGACATGGAAGAATCCCTTTACCGACGAGGTCTCGAACGAGAGCTTCCCCGAGGTCTTTGATCGCGCGCTGACCGATTACGAGCTCACCGTCGCCCGCTTTATCGAGACCGGTGACATGGATGCCGTGACCGGCCATATCAACTATAGCGGCCGCGTACTCGACGCCGACGAGGAGTTCGACCGCGAGGAGTAGGACCCGTGCGTGCCCCTTTGCCGAATCCTTACCAGCGCTTCTGTGCAATTGGGGTACGATGAACTAACTGCATATCGGGCGAATACGAAGGGGCCCTGTCCATGAAATACACCAAGCTCGAGCGTAACTGGGTTATGTACGATGTGGGCAATTCGGCCCTCGTGTTGCTCAATACCTCGGTGGTGCCCATCTACTTTAACGCCATCAATACCGGTGCTTCCTCGGCAGACCTGGTGGTCGCTTGGGGCAACGCTCAGACGATCGCCTCGCTGGTCATTGCCATGCTCATGCCCATTCTGGGCGCGCTTGCCGATTACGCCGGCAACAAGATTAAGTTCTTCTTGGGCTTCTTCCTCACGGGCCTGGTTCTTTGCCTGGCGCAGGCTATCCCAATGTCCGCCATGGCATTTTTGACCGTGTACGTGCTGTGCACCATCGGCCTTAACTCTTCTATGACGTTCTACGACGCCATGCTGCCCGACATTACCACCGACGAGCGCATGGACGCCGTGTCCAGCTCGGGCTATGCCTGGGGCTACATCGGTTCCACCGTGCCGTTCATCATCTGCCTGGCGCTCATCATGGGTGGCCCCGCTCTTGGCGTCCCCACCATGCTGGCAACGCGTCTGTCGTTTATCATCACTGGTGCCTGGTGGCTCATCTTTACCCTGCCGCTCATTCGCACCTATAAGCAAAAGTACGGTCGCGAGCGCGGTCCCGAGGACACCATCGGCCACATCGTGGGCGGTGTGTTCTCCGAGGTCGGACACACCATGCGCGAGATCGCCCACAACAAGACCGTGCTGGTCTACATGATCGCGTTCTTCTTCTATATCGATGGCGTCCACACGGTCATTTCCATGGCTACCAGCTACGGCTCGGCTTTAGGCATCGACTCGACCCAGCTGGTGCTGGCGCTGCTCGTTACGCAGTTTGTGGCCTTTCCGTCTGCTATCATCTACGGCAAGCTCGCCGGACGCGTGGGCACGCTCAACATGATCCTGGTGGCCGTCGCCGCCTACATGGGCATTGTGCTGTTCGCCGCATTCTTCCTAAAGACCGCCTTCGAATTTTGGGTGCTTGCCATTATGGTCGGCCTGTTCCAGGGCGGCGTGCAAGCGCTCAGCCGTAGCTACTTTGGCCGCATTATCCCCAAGGAAAAGTCCAACGAGTACTACGGCTTCTTTGACATCTTTGGTCGTTATGCAAGCGTCATGGGCACCTTCCTGGTGTCGGTCGTCACCTCGCTGACCGGCAACCCGTCGCTGGGCGTCCTTTCCATTGGCGTGCTGCTGATCGTTGGCTTTATGCTGCTGGTTCGTCTGTCCCGCATGACTCAGGCGGCAGAGCAGACCGCATAGGAGCGAGCGGCTATTGGGCCTGTCCGCGGTACTCTTTTGGGGTTATCCGCAATAAACATTGCGACTTGCGAGCAATGATTTGCCCAAGTGGGTATGATGGAATCAGCTAGGTCGCGGGGCGTCGCCTGTGTTTGGCGGCGCCCCGTTTTTGTGTTGCAGGGAGGGAAGGCATGAACGCCACGGTTGTGATTCCAACATATTGGGCAGACGACGAGGCCCATGCAAACGCTCCCGGCGTCTATGACCACTCGACGAAGCTCAACGCCACCAATCCCGAGCTCGACCGCTGCCTGGCCTCGCTCGAGCAGGTGCGCGACATTCCGAGGATTATCCTTTTGGTGGTCTGCCCCATCTCGGCTACGGCTGATGTGTCGAAGCGCGTCCACGAAATCGTCGACGCGCACCCTACGCTCAAGGTCACCGTGGTTACCAACACCCAGGCATCGCGTATCGCCGACCGTGTGGCGCAGATTGCTCCCAAGGGCTCGGGCGAGTGCGTGAGCCTGCGCGGATACGGCGCCATTCGCAATATGGGGCTTGCCTGCGCTGCGGTGCTCGGCCACGATGCCGTTGTCTTTTTGGATGACGACGAGACCGTTATCGATGCCGACTTTATGAAGCGCGCGACCTATGCACTGGGCCAGCAGACGCGTCAAGGCCTGCCGATTTTGGTTAAGAGCGGTTACTTTTACGATCGAGACGGATCGCCGTTGGCGCCCACAGACAAGGTGGGCATTTGCCATCGTTGGTGGACCAAACGCATCGAGTTTAATCGCTGGATGAAAAAGGCGCTCTCGGGCACCCGTATCTCTCGTTCAAACTACGTGTGCGGCGGCCTTGTGGCGCTTCATGCCCGCGCCTTTACCCGTGTGGCGTTTGACCCGTTTATCACCCGAGGCGAGGACCTAGATTACCTCTTTAACATGCGCATGTTTGGCTACGACGTGTGGTTTGACAACGAGTGGGTTGTTCGTCACCTGCCGCCCGAGTCCGAGAAGCGCTCGCCGCGCTTTATGCAGGATGTGTACCGTTGGTACTACGAGCGTGCCAAGCTGACATTTGCCGCGCACCAGCAGGAGCTCGTTCCCGTCACGGCCGCGTCGCTCATGCCCTATCCGGGCCCGTGGATTTCGCGCGAGCTCGACGACCGCGTGCGCAAGACCGCCATGGTCCGCAGCATGTTTACCCGCGAGCACGAGGGGTACCTGCGCATTTGGCGGCACGGTATTGACGAGGCCAAGACCTACGCGCGTCAAAACGCCGCAAGCTACCTGCGTTTCCAGAGCTTCTGGCCCAAGATCATGGACGGGCTCTGGCGCGACGCACAACTGACCAGCATCCTGGAGGGGACTGAATGATCGACCGCCGCGCCCAGCGCGATAACTCAATATCTATCTTTCGCGTGATCGCCGTTGTCTGCGCCATTTGCGTGCTGGTGTACTTTATTTTTGCCCTGGCGACTGGAATCGAGCCGATCGCGACCGTGGTCGCCTGCGCACTGCTGTGCATCTTTCTGTGCATTTTTATCTATTTGACGCTCAATCCCGATTCGGTGCGTTCGCAGTACACCGAAGAGACACTCTCGGTGGCCTCTGCCATGCTCGAGGACATCAAAGGCGGTCTGACGCAGGAGTCGGCGCGTCTGGTGTGCCAGCGCATTTTGCCCGAGACGCGTGCCATGACGGTTGCCATCACCGACGAGAGCAACGTGCTGGCCTGCGCGGGCGAGTTTGAGGAAAAGCTGCTGCCCGATTCGCCCATCCACACACTTGCCACGCGCTACGTCATCGAGCACGGTATCGTCCAGTCGTTCAACCGTGTGGTGGACGTGGTGGGCTCGGATGGCTCGCACAACCATGTTCCTGCCGGTATCATCGCTCCTATCAAGGTGGGCGACCGCACCGTCGGCACGCTCAAGTTCTACTACAAGACCCCGCGTGCCGTCGACCGCACTCAGTACGCGCTTGCCTCGGGTTTTGCCGAGATCCTGTCCACGCAGCTCGCCATCCACGAGCTCGAGGTGCAAAAGGAGCTCACGGCCCGTGCCGAGGTGCGTGCCCTGCAGGCACAGATCAACCCGCATTTTCTGTTCAACACGCTCAACACCATCGCGTCGTTTACGCGTACCGATCCGCTGCGGGCCCGCGAACTGCTTCGTGAGTTCTCATCGTTCTATCGTGCCACGCTCGACAACTCGGGATCGCTCATTCCCGTGTCGCGCGAGGTCGCGCAGACCAAGCGCTACCTGACGTTTGAGAAGGCGCGCTTTGGCGAGGATCGCGTGCTGGCGACCTTCGACGTGTCCGAGGACGTCGAGGACACGCTGGTGCCGGCATTTGTAATCCAGCCAATCGTCGAGAATGCCGTGCGCCATGGTATGGGCGACGACGATGCACTGAGGATCGACGTGTCGGTCCACAGGGATGGCGAAGATGCGATTTTGATTGTGGTCGCCGATAACGGCGTGGGCATGGACGAAGGCACCGCTGCCAGACTGTTTGACGAACGCTCCGCCCGTCCCGACGCCAGCTCCCCGCAGGGCGGCGGCGCCGGTGTGGCCATGCACAATATTTCGGAGCGCATCCATCGCTTTTATGGACCGCACTCTTATACACGCGTCGAATCGGCTCCGGGCAAGGGCGCTAAAGTGCTCCTGCATCTCGATTTGTCGGAGAGCATCTTCGACATTCAAGAGTAGAATGATAGGTTACGGGTTTAACGCTAGTTGGCGGATGCCCGACGTAGTTAGTTGACGAAAGGTTTTATCCCTATGCTGCGTGCGATGATTGTGGATGATGAGGCCCCGGCCCGTTCGGAACTTCGCTTCTTGCTCGAGCAGACGGGCAAGATCGGCACGATCACAGAAGCGTCGAGCGTTCGCTCCGCTATCGAGATGCTTATGGAGAGCCGCGTCGATGTTGTGTTCCTCGATATCTCGATGCCTGGCGCTTCGGGTCTGCAACTTGCCGAGGCACTGCATAAGCTCAAGAATCCGCCGGCGATCGTATTCGTAACCGCGTACAGCGATCATGCGGTCGAGGCGTTTGATGTGGATGCCGTCGACTATCTGATGAAGCCGGTCGAGGAGGCTCGCCTGGATCGAGCGATCGATAAGGTTATGCAACGCGCCAAGCCTGTCACGGACAGCAAGGTGACCATCGAGCGCATCCCGGTGGAAAAGGGCGGCCGCAAGGTCCTCATCCCCGTGGACGACATTCGCTTTATTATGGCCAAGGACGATTACTCCTGCATCTATACCGTCGATGATCGCTTTTTGTCGACGACCTCGCTGGCGCAGTTTGAGGCCAAGCTCTGCGACTTTGGCTTCTTCCGTGTTCACCGCCGCTATATCGTCAACTTGGCGTGCGTCACGGATGTGGAGACGGTGCCCTCGGGCGCCATCCAGCTGGGCATTACGGGCGTCGACGAACGCGTGCCGGTTTCGCGCCGCCGCGTCGTGCCGCTCAAGAAGGCTCTGAGTCTCTAGCACATTGGCCCCGCAGCTCTGTAGGCCCATCGTCTGCGGAGCCGTGGGGCCTTTTTTGTATGTATCTGCCGAATCGTTTTTTGCGGAAGGGATCCCATGAACAGTGCAAGCGCCAAGCGCATCGACATCATCTCGGACACCCACGGCTATTTGTCGCCTGCGCTCCTGGACGAGCTTGAGGGCGCGGATCTGATTATCCACGCCGGCGACCTTACGTCAGAGATGGACTACGAGCACCTATGCACCATCGCCCCCGTGCGGGCCGTACTGGGCAACAACGATTACTACCGCGACTACGGTCCCGATGTAGACCGTCTTGCGCTCTTTACCTACGAAGGCCTCAAATTCGCCGTAGCCCACTACCGCGAAGACCTTCCGGTGGGATCCGTAGACGTAGCCATCAACGGCCACACCCACGTAACCAAAGAAGCCCAAGTGGGCCGCTGCTTAGTTCTCAACCCGGGCAGCGCCAGCTACCCCAGAGGCACCCGAGGCCCCACCATGGCCAGAATGCTAGTAAAAGACGGCAAGATCATAAGCACCAAATTTATTGATCTAGAGTAACCACAACAAAAACGGGGGATGCAAATGCGTCCCCCGTTTCCATTTGAGCCAAAGGCAGAGCTTCAACAAAAACAATCAGACCAACCCCGCCGAGGAGCACGCGGGCTAGCCGCGCAGCGGCGCACGCCCGCAAAACTGGTTGAATAATGTGACGGCAGGGAGGGGGGGGGGGGGGGGGGGGGGGGGGGGGGGGGGGGTGTGGGGGGGGGGGGGCGCCCGG
>CAMQJB010000001.1 GCA_947002045.1 uncultured Collinsella sp. | reverse complement strand
TCTGGCGCTCGCCCTTGAGCAGACCCATCTTGTACATGGTGTAGAGCAGCTTGCGATGCGAGGGCTTAAAGCCGTCGATCTCGGGGAATGCACGCGAGACGTTGACGCTCATAGCGTAGGGCATGTAGTTGACCTCGAGCGTCTGCGTGATCGGCTGATCGGTGACCTCGGAGTGCAGGCCGATGACGTTCTCGGCGTTGACCTGCTTTTTCTTGGGCTGGTTCTTCGTCTTCTTCTTTGCCACGATTTCCTCTTGAACTTCTTATGGGCCGTCGTTATCGATTTGCTGCTATTGCAGGTCCAGCTGGTCCAGATATTCCTTGCCGTGCTCGGAGATATGGCGCTTGCGGCCCGCCTCGTCGTTGCCCAGCAACAGGTTGAACATGGTTTCCATCTTGGTGACGTCCTCAGGCTCCACCTTGATCAGGCGGCGCGTCTCGGGGTTCATGGTGGTAAGCCACATCATGTCCGGATCGTTCTCACCAAGACCCTTAGAGCGGTTGATGGAACACTTCTGGTCGCCGATCTCCTTGAGGATGCCGTTCTTCTCGAGCTCGGTGTAGGCAAAGTAGGTCTTTTCTTTGCAGTTGATCTCGTAGAGCGGAGACTCGGCGATATACACGTAGCCTTCGTCGATAAGTGTGGGAACCAGGCGGTAAAGCATGGTGAGCACGAGCGTGCGGATGTGGTAACCGTCGACATCGGCGTCCGTACAGATGATGACCTTGTTCCAGTTGAGGTTGTCCAGGTCAAAGGCACCGAGGTTCTTGATCCGCTTGTCCTTGATCTCCACACCGCAGCCCAGCACGCGCATGAGGTCCATGATGATGTCGGACTTAAAGATGCGCGGATAGTCCTCCTTCAGGCAGTTGAGGATCTTACCGCGGACGGGCATAACGCCCTGGAACTCGGCATCGCGCGACGTGCGAATGGCGCCCGCTGCCGAGTCGCCCTCTACGATGTAGATCTCGCGGCGGCTCTTGTCCTTGGAGCGGCAGTCGATGAACTTCTGCACGCGGTTGGCCATGTCGGTCTTCTGCTGCAGGTTGGTCTTGATACTCTGGCGCGTCTTCTCGGCGTTCTCGCGCGAGCGCTTGTTGATGAGCACCTGCTCCATGATCTTATTGGCGGCGTCCTTGTTCTCGATCAAGTAGGTCGAGAGGCGCTCCTTAAAGAAGGCCGTCATGGCCTGCTGGATAAAGCGGTTATTGATGGCTTTCTTGGTCTGGTTCTCGTAGGACGTCTGAGTGGAGAAGCAGTTGGTCACCAGCACCAGGCAGTCCTGGACGTCCTGCCATTTGATGCCACTCTCGTTTTTGTTGTACTTGCCCTGTTGCTTGATGTAGGCATCGATGGCGCTGGTCAGAGCGCTACGTGCCGCTTTCTCCGGCGAGCCGCCGTTCTCGAGCCACGATGTGTTGGGGTATTACTCCTGAATCGTGATGGGGCGCGAGAAGCACTTGATTGCGGTAATCTTGACGTTGAAATCGGGCCGGGCCTCGCGGTCGCGACCGCGACGGTCAGCCTCGATAAAGAAGGGCTCGGTAAGGTAGTCGGTACCGACCTTCTCGAGCACGTAGTCCTCGATGCCCTTGGGATAGCAAAAATCCTCTTCGGAAAACTCGCCATCGTCACCCTCAATGCGCAGGCGGAAGGTCACGTTGGCGTTGACCACGGCCTGGCGGCGCATGGTCTCGCGATACCAGTCGTGAGGGATGCTAATCGAGGTAAAGACCTCAAGGTCGGGGCGCCACTTGATGGTGGTGCCGGTACGGTCCTCGTCGCTGGGCTCAATCTCGAGCGCCTTCTTTTTTGCGCCGACGACCTTGCCCTTCTTAAAGTGCAGGGAGTACTTGTTGCCGTCACGCCAAACCGTGACGTCCATGTATTCGGAGGCGTACTGGGTCGCGCAGGAGCCCAAGCCGTTGGTGCCGAGCGAGAAGTCGTAGTCGCCACCCTGGTTGTTGTTATACTTGCCGCCGGCGTAGAGCTCGCAGAAGACGAGCTCCCAGTTGAAGCGCTTCTCGGAAGGGTTCCAGTCGAGCGGGCAGCCACGGCCATTGTCCTCTACCTGGATAGAGCCATCGCGAAAGGCGGTAAGGGTGATGAGCTTGCCGTAGCCCTGGCGCGCCTCGTCAACGGCGTTGGACAGGATTTCGAAGGCGGCATGCGCGCAGCCGTCGAGCCCGTCCGAGCCAAAGATGACGGCGGGGCGCAGGCGTACGCGCTCCTCGTCCTTGAGCTGACGAATACTGTCGTTACCATAGTTTGCGGTGTTTTTTGCCATGCTCGCTCTCTCGATACTCCTTTGCTGCGTTTTAGTCATATAGATAGTCAAGGTAGCATAGCCCAGCCCTTGGGCGATTCCAACCAACACGAAATCCATCGAACAATCGTTCGAGCTTAGGTTGAAAAGAGCTCACTCGCACAAAATCGAGCCGGTTCTGTCCGAGTAAGTTTGAATAGCGAATCGAAGTTGTTGTGTCCGCATGGCGATGACGAACATGGTTTCCATAATGACAGATATAGTTGACATCTTCTGATGGATGCAATATATTTCTGTCATGTTGCAACGGATATCTGTCCATTACTACGAAAGGAACTCCATGCCGGATAAAAAGAACCTACGCATGAAGGCGGCGCGCGCGGCGGTTGGCCTTTCGCAAGCTGACTTGGCCGAGGCCGTGGGCGTTACGCGCCAGACTATCGGTCTTATCGAGGCGGGCGGCTACAACCCCACGCTCAATTTGTGCGTGGCAATCTGTAAGGTGCTGCGCGTTACGTTGAACGACTTGTTTTGGGAAGACGAAACCGACGCCGACCCTAATACTCTTTAGGAGTTCACTATGAAATATGAAGATCTGAAAATCGTGCAAAAGTGGCGTGAATATGCCGGCCCAAAGGATGAGCGCCTGGAGGCTGAGAGCGCGAAGATCTACAAGATTGGTTTCGTGCTGCTTTCGTTTGGCATGTTGATGATATTTTTCTACCAGTTTATAGCTCGACAGGTTGCGTGGGTTCACAGCGACGCCAGTGAAATGCCGCATGGCTTTGCAACGCCGTTCGAGGCAGCCATGTATTTGTGGCTCGTTCTCGTGATGTTGATTTGCGCAGGACTGCAAACGCGGAAGGGCTATGTCGATACCAATCGTTTTGGGCAAACCGAGCATCTTCCTGTTGGATATTTCCTACTTCTCAGCGGTCTTAGCGGCGCCGCGTTCGCGCTTGTTATTGCCGCAATGCGCTGTATCGCTGAGGCGCAGATCGTACCGCTCGAAAGCGTCTTTTGGTTGGCGAACCTGGCCACGGGCGTGTTCTGCGGTGCGACGATTTTCGCGGCCACGTTTGCTGGCCTGTGCGCAACGTTTTTCACGGCGAAAAGACGCCGTGCCAAGCTCGAGGCAGAACTCGACTCCTCTGACGACATCTAATTCGCAACGGGCTGGCTCTGGGTATCCAGAACCAGCCCTTTTGGTGTTCGATGAGCCGAGTCGGCGTCTCTCGCAAAGGTAACTGGGAGCTAGCGAGGCGTATCCGAATTGACCTCATCGGCGGTGTCGTTTTCGAGCGCCGTGCGGCGGGCGCTGTAGGCGACGAGGCCGGCGCCGGCTGCGGCGAGTGCTGCTGCGGCTGCCGTCAGGGGGACGTTGACATCGCCCGTGCCCGCAAGCGCGCCCGCTTTTCCGGAGCGCTTGTTATTGCCGTGATTCTTGCCGCTGCCAGATCCACTGCCGCCTCCGGAGCTGCTTCCGCCGGAGCCACCTCCACTCGTGCCGCCATCGCCGTCGACCGTCATCGGGGCGTCGTGAAGTCCTGTCGTATCCGCGCTGCCGCATACGCCGACCTGAACTTCTGAGCGCTCGCATGCCGCGTCGGGCACATGAAGCTCGTGCAGTACGGCACCCAGCGCCGAGTTTGCGCCCGGTCGAATTTCCTCGAGCGTCACGGGATCGAGCGCCACCAGATCACGCGCCTTCGCATACAGCGTTACGCGTTTGCCCACTTCGTCGCCCCAACTCTCGGGGATGGCGAAGCTCATGCGGAACTGTGCCGTGCAGCCTGGTGCCAGCACGGCGTTGCCATTGTCGGCAACCAGCGGGTGCGTCGCAAAACGTGCGCCCAGCGTCTCGAGCGCGTACTTCACGTGTGCCATGTCGTTGGCCGAAGCATCCTCGGCGAGCTCCGGATCGTAGATCGATGCCATTCGTGCATTCGCTCCGAACCCGATGGATGCACTGGAGAACGGCTGGCTGGAGCCCTCTCGGTACAGATCGATCGTGCCGGCGGTCAGCAAGGTGTTGCCGTCGTTTCGCACCGTGACCATAAAGGATTCACCTGCTGCTCCGGGCACCACCGCGCCCGAGGTAGCGACCGCGCCCGTCGGAGTGGCACACGCCACCAAGGGCACTTCGATGCCGTGCAGCTCTGCCTCGCTCTTCTCCGCGCTCACAATGTGTGTGGCGAGCGCGGAGAGCATGCCTCCCGACGTCAAAAATGTCGTTATCTGATCGACG
Organism: uncultured Collinsella sp.; assembly: GCA_947002045.1. Lineage (GTDB taxonomy): Bacteria > Actinomycetota > Coriobacteriia > Coriobacteriales > Coriobacteriaceae > Collinsella. The sequence continues at coordinate 80,503 of CAMQJB010000001.1, read as the reverse complement.
GGATGGTCCAGCTCGCACATCACGAACGGCTCCGTGAACAGATCGCCTGCCAAGGTGCTGGCGAAGATGCGGAAGTGCTTGCCCATCACTGCTACCGGGTTGCCTTCTTCGTCGTAGGTTTGTCCCACCTTGCCATCGGTATTCTCTACATAGAGCACGCACCTGCCGTTGTTGCTTACGCTAAACGATGCCGGACCACAGCCTGCGGCACCCACGGGCTGCGTTGCAAATGCCGATGCGCCTCGCGTCCAAGTAATATGCTGCAGTTGCTCGTTGACGGTTGCCAAAAAGCCCGAATGTTGTGGCCACGGTACCGCACGGGGTACCGTAGCGTCTGGTGACATAACGCCCCAGCCCGCAATGGACTGGCCGATCACGGCATACGATGCGCAGCCACAACCGTTTGCAGTTTCGTATGCAACGGGCACCACCATTTTTCCGTTGATATTCTCGGGTACGCCCAGCTCGATGCTCGATGGCGCTTGCGGAAAGCGGAGGACCTGACGGAACGTGAGGCTGTCGCCCAAATCATCCGACCACAGGGTGAAGCACTCCAGCGCAACCTCTGCCTCATTGCCCAGCGCCTTTTCTGCGGTGGTTCCGCGGCGGTGGAGGTAAGCGCCCGACAGGCGCCCGTCGACCAGCGTCTTGCCCACCGTGATGCGTGGACACTGCAGACAATGGTGGCCATCCTCCTGAAGACGGCCGCGCGAGATGCTGCGCCACGACGTGTGCGACACCACACGGATCTCGTCATTACTTATGCGCAGGCGCACAACGGACAGTATGCCGGCTGTGCTCGCCGTATCGAAAAGGGTGTTGTCGCCGTCGGGGCGCTCGCCCGAGACCAGCAGCACGTAGGCGTCCTGGTTTTCTCTTCCGTCCGTATATTCCACTACGTCGAAGTCGTAATCGAATATGCCGTCGCGCTCCACGTCGTTCTCGCCAAACCCAAGGGGGAAGTCCACGGGCATGGGGGCAGACCACGTGCCGTTTGCCTTTGTGTGCACCACTAGGCGCGAGCGGCCATTGTCGCCGTAGCGCACCGAGGCGATACGGAACAGGCATTCTACGCCGGCAATCATTGCCAGCCTCATGTGAGCTTCGCTGAGCACGCCAGTAAACAGCACGTTGTCGCTCGAGGGCTTGATGCCGCCACGCTCGTCCTCCGACACGCCGGCAGAATTGGCGTTGGGCTCCGCAACGGCGTCCTTCGCCTGCCCGATATAGGTGTACTCGTACATCGGCGCGGCGTTTTCGTCGTTCCCTATCAGTGCATGGACGAAATGCTCGATCTGTCCCGCGTCGTCGCTTTCTGCATCCGCCTCGAGCTCAATGCACGTGACCGCTTGATCCCAATCGCGCACGACAGGCGCGGCGTTTACGGCAGTGGCCTTAACCTCGGCGCGTGCGAGCAGCTCGGCGTTGGTGACGATGGTGGCCGATGCGATAAATTGCGGCACGCCGCCCGCCTCGATGTTGCCGGGCGTGCCGAAGCGGGCATCCAGCGTGTAAGGCGTATCTCCACCCAATGCGAGCTCAGAGCGCTGGAGCACATACTGGTTGCCATTGTTCACCGACATATTCCACGAATCGAGGAGTGTGGGCCACGACCCCGACCAAGCCTTGGTGGTCCACTTGAACATTACGAACTGGAGTATCACATCGACATCGACGTCTGCACCTACGCGCAGTCGCGGAAGCTGGTGTCCATCTGCCTTCTCGTACCCAATGAACAGCGTGAGGGATGCGGCGCCGCGCACGGCAGACGAAGCGACGCCTGCAACGCCGGCGCCAAAGGTGACGGCAAGCCCGATCTGGATGGTGAACGAGCCCGAGGTGTTTGAATAGTCGAGCGAAATGTTTTTAAAAAATGTCGCGCCGCTGCCGTGCGTGTGGGCACCCACGGCGAGCGCCAGCTTCGCCAGCACCCAGGGGTTGACGTTTAGGAAAAACGGCACCGGTCCTAGGGTAAACTGCTCGGTCCAATTGAGGTCGGTTCTTACTTGAAAGAGTGCCTTAATATTGCCGTATGCGGGGTCGTTGTTGTTGCCCCAGGTTTTGCCCACCCAATCGTAGGCGAGCGAGCCGTACAGCTGTGTGGCGATATCCATCGTGAACAGCAGCGTGCAATGGTGGCGAAGGAGCTTAGTGTTTCTTGGATCGGTTCCCGAACCGGCACTCATACTCTTGTACTGATTCCACTTCCCCTCCATCTCGTCAAGGTAGCGGTTTGCCTGCTTGGCACCCGACTCGCGCGGTGACTTCTTCCAGTACTCCGGATCCGGATTGCCCGAATCGTTCATGTAGCCGACCGGTTTGTATCCTCCGCCAAACAGTACGTACCCGGCAAACGAGAAATCGAACAAAATAGGGAACGAGGGCATCCAGCAGGTGAACTTGTTGCCGCCAATGCCGGGAAACGCTGCTGGGAAATCAAACGGAGTAATCTCTTGGTCCATGGTAGTGGGGACGATAGTGGTCGATCCGGATTCCGCCTTTGCGGCCGGCGCGGTGACAACGGCCATGGGGGATGAGAGCGTGTAGGTTTTGCCCTGGTAGTCGAGCACAAAGCGCAGCTTGCATCCTTCTTCCAGAAGGCTCGATGCCGCGTCGAGGAACTTGTCTTCGAGTGTGAACGTCGCCAGATTATCCGCGCCCGATGCGCTGGCCTTAACTTGGCCAATCTGCGTGACGGTTTCGGGTGAGCTGCCCGCAGCGGGCATTACCTTGTTGATGTACAGCGTTGCCTGTCCACCCTGTGGCAGATGCGCCTGCACGGTAAAGGCATGCGTATCGGCCTGCTCGTTTGCCGTGTCGTCCTTCGGCATTGCCATAAACGTAGCATCGGCGTACTGGATGTCCCATTCGTCGAATGTGAGCTGGCGGAAGTACGGCTCGCCGTCGGAAAGCGGACGCGTGGGCGCGGTTATGGCGGTGCCGCCCTGGATACGCGCAAGGGGAATCTCGACATCACGGTAACCCGCCATGCTAATGGAGATGCCGCCGTTAAAGTCGTACGCGTCAAGGAGCGTCGCCTCGTCCACGTAGCCTTCCGAAAGAGGGGCGACCTCAAAGATAGCCGTGCCCTCGTCGTCGGTCGTGGCGGTGAGCTGCTTGCTCGCGGCATAACGCGACGCAAGCGTGACCTGGGCTCCCTTGATGGGCGTATTCTTGTTGGCGACGTCGACCACGACCACACCAAACATGGTGCGCGAGAGAACGAGCACCTTGAAGGGGTCTTTTTCGTCGGCATAGGCTTCGGTGGGCGCGAACGGCAATATGAAGGCGTTTGCGCTTCCCGGCACGCGCGGCAACATAATGCTCGCCAGCGAGGACGCTCCGGCAACAAGTAGCGAACGGCGATCAAGCATCTTTGGCTCCCATCCCGCAGGTATCGGTGGAAATAATCCTATTTTGCGAGAAGGTGCCCCGTGGCGGTAGTGCCGTTCGATGGCCAAAATGTCCAATTTGAGTGCGCGAAAGCGTCAGGCCCCCGGAGGGCTTTCGATACGCCGGGCAGTCTGGCCGCTAGCGCAACATGTGGGCAATCAGCTCGGCGCGAGTTCCGATACCAAGCTTGGCATACACTCCTGATAGGCGGTTTTTAACGGTGCCCGGCGATACTCCCATGTGGCGTGCGATTTCGGCGTTGGTCCATCCGCGGCAGGCGAGCATGGCCATGGTGAACTCCGTGGTCGTTAAATCGTCGGCCACGTCCTCGCCCGAATCGGGGTTGTGGATGCGCCGCCAGCCGTAGCTGAATCGATACGTAATCTCGATGATGCGTGCGAAATCGTCAGGGTATTGCGATTTTAAGCATGCCTCGATGAGCCCCTGTAAAAGCCCTGGTGCTCGCCAATGAGCTCGATAAGGCCGTCGGGGCGCGCAATGTCCCAAGCGGCTCCGAAATGTGCCTTTGCGGCGTCGATGTCCTTGAGGCTCATGCATGCCATGGAAGCCGCCAGGTGCAGGAACAGTTCCGAGATGGGATAGCTTCCCTGTTTCATGATCAGGGCATTTTCCACCATGCCCAGGCTGCGGCCGTATTCGCCGCGCAGATACAAGGCGTGCGCCATCACGTAGCTGGCGAACAGGCGCAGGCCTTCGGGCAGATGCGCCGCAAGCGGATAAAACTCCTCGGCGGAATACGGGGAAGGCAAGTGCAGCAGGACGCTCGCGGCAGAGGCGAACAGGATATGTATGGCGTGGACGGCAGGCGATTCATCGTCAGGTGGCGTATCGAGGATGCCCGCAAGGCAACGGCGGGCATCGGCGATACGGTTGAGCGACAGACTGGCATATCCGCAGATAAAGCATGCGGAATAGCGCAGTGTGGGGTCGGTGGCGTCAAGATAGGGGCGTGCTGTCTCGGCGGCGAGCGTGGCCTGTCCGCGAAAGTACAGTGCTTCTGCCGTGGCGATGGTGCGTGAATCGGGGTTGGAAATGCCTGCAACCGCAGCGTCAATCTGCCCCGGCACAAAGGCAGTGCACATCAACGGCATGGGAATGCGCGGGTAGCCATCGCAGTCCATCTTCCATCTCCCATCAGGTGGCAACAATGCAGCAATTGTACTCCTGTTGCTCGGGACCCCTTTCGTTTTACTGTTCGGTTAATGCTACGGATCGTTTTGGAAGGCTTACGAGCATGGTGGTCCCGTTCTCAGAACTTGCTTCGACCTCTACCGTGCCACCGTGAAGCGCTGCAATCTCCCAAACAAGCGCTAGCCCGAGTCCTGCGCCGCCGTATGCCCTGCTGCGGGATTTGTCTAGACGAAAGAACGGCTGGAAGATGCTCTCTCGGTACTGCTTGGGTATTCCCGGGCCCTCATCTTTGACTCGCAGGAGCACGTGGCTGTCGCTGTCGCTGATGGAGACGTTGACAGTCGAGCTGGAGCGGCTGTAGCGGATGGCGTTTTCGACCAGATTGAACACCAGCCGATAGAGGAGCGTATCACTTCCGATTGTCAAAGCGTCTCCGGAGCAATCGAGGGCTATGCCATTATTCTCGGCAAGTGGCGCAAGGTCGGTGAGGACCTCTTCGGACAAGGGGCCAAGTTCAACATCGTCCTCGCAAGGAACGCTGCGGAGCTCACTCATCTCGAGCAATACCTTGGTCATTCGAGACATGCGCTCGGTTTGTTCTTGTAGCAGGCCGAGCAGCTCGGCTGTTTCGGGTTGCAAACCGGAGTGCTCAGAGATGAATAGTTCAATCTGTGCTTGCATAAGGGCGAGCGGGGTGCGCAGCTCGTGTGCCGCGTTGCCGGTAAACTGACGCTGCGCAGAGAATCCTTCGCCAAGACGAGTGATCATGTCGTTGAAAGAGGCGCTGCATCGTTGTAGCTCGGTGGGCACATCTTCACTGAGTCTGATTTCGCTTAGGTTGTCAGGCTGCACGCGCTCAACCTGGGCTGCAAAAGCTCGTAGCGGTTTGAGTGCACGGCCACTCACAAAGTATGCCAGCACGCCGCCAAGGAGTGTGACTCCAGCCGTGATGTACCAGGCTGTCGTGCCAAAAGACTCCTGTGCGTCGTTTACGACGATCGTGACCTCGTCATCGAGGGTCGTTTTCGTTGGGTCGAACGCCTGGGGCGAATCTTCGCCGGTTGCGTTAAAGGCCGAGATGTCACTGCCGATGGCATCCATATAGCGCATGCCCGTATAGCCGACCAGGCAGTTCGTCAGCACGCATGCCGCACACGTGAGCAGTGCCGTCATAATCGTTATGCGCCATTGCAGCGAAAGCCCTTTCATTCTCCATCCTCCATAACGTAGCCCTCTCCAATCCGATTGCGAATCGGGTCGTATCCCAAAGCGCTGCGTAGCTTTTTGCGGAGCGACGAGATATGAACGCGGGTTGCGTTGCTAAAGCTGTTTACGGTGCTATCCCAGACGTGCTCGATAAGCTCCTCTTGGCTTACCGGACGCCCCTGATTAAGCATCAGGTATTCCAAGATTCCCGTTTCCTTGCGCGTAAGAGATAAAGCCTCGCTGTCCACGGAAGCGATGCGCGCCTTGGTGTCAAAGCTGAGCTTTCCGCAGGTTAAAACTATGTCGCTTTGTGCAAAGCGCCTGAGGGTAAGGCTGCGAATCCTTGCCGCAAGCTCGTCCAGATGAAACGGCTTTGTGAGGTAATCGTTGGCGCCGGCGTCGAGGCCGGCGACTTTGTCGGATACTTCGCCGCGTGCGGACAGAATCAGTACCTTAGTCTCGCAGTCAGTTTTCCTAAGTTCCCTGAGTACGGTCATGCCATCGATACGGGGAAGGTTGAGGTCGAGTACCACGAGGTCGAAGGCCTCAACATCCAGCAGGTCGAGCGCCTCCTGTCCGTCGTGACAGCAGTCGACGCTGTACGCCAAGTTTCGCAAGCTGCGCGCGATTGCGTCACACAGCGCCCGCTCGTCCTCGACGATCAAAATACGCATAACAGTCTCCTTGCACATTTCAAATCGCGCTTAACACGGATTTTATAGCCGATATGGTCCAATGGTCGCGTAACGAAAGGAGTGGTCAGGTTGTTCAAAGCGGTAAAACCCGTGGTACAGGTCGCTTTGTTGATCGTCGGAATTGCCATGGTGTGCTTTGGCGTTATGCGTGGCGAGGCGGATGCCGTGCTGGCCAAAGCGATTAGGCTGTGCTTGGAGTGTATCGGAATTGGATAAAAGAGAAAACACTGCGTCGCATGTTTTGGCTCGATTTCGCGGATTCATTCAGGCGGCGGCAACACTTATTACCAACATTCACCTGCCAAACTTTGCCAAAGGCGGCATCTATCAGGGCGCGGGAAAAACAGTCTGCGTACCTGGACTTAATTGCTATTCGTGCCCCGCGGCATCGGGTGCGTGCCCCATCGGGTCGTTCCAGTCGGTGGTAGGTTCATCCAAGTTCAACTTTTCTTACTATGTTACCGGTACGCTCATTTTGCTCGGCGTGCTGCTGGGTCGCTTTGTATGCGGGTTTTTGTGCCCGTTTGGCTGGCTGCAGGAGCTGCTTCATAAGATTCCCGGCAAAAAGTTCTCCACGAAAAAGCTCAAGCCGCTCACGTGCATCAAGTACGTCGTGCTGCTGTTTGCTGTGGTAGTGCTGCCTGTGCTGGTGGTCAACGATCTGGGGATGGGAGATCCGTTCTTTTGCAAATACATCTGTCCCCAGGGCGTGCTCGAGGGTGCCATTCCGCTGGCCATCGCCAACGCCGGCATTCGATCTGCGCTGGGGCAGCTCTTTACTTGGAAACTTGTCGTTCTCATTGCCGTGGTAGTGCTGAGCGTTTTGTTCTATCGCCCCTTCTGCAAATGGATTTGCCCGCTCGGCGCATTCTATGCGCTCATGAATAAGGTGTCCTTGTTGGGGATTCAGATCGACGCGTGCAAATGCGTCTCGTGCGGCAAGTGTTCAAGGGTTTGTCAGATGGACGTTGATGTGGTCCGCGCGCCCAATCATGCCGAATGTATCCGGTGCGGAAAGTGCATCGGGGCCTGCCCCGTCGATGCCATCAGCTATCGCTATGGCCTGGATGTGTCGGCGGAAAAGCTTCCCTTGACTGCCGATAAAAAGTAAACAAGCTTCGACAAAACGGAGGAATGACTATGAAGCTTTCTAAGATTGCGGCCCTGTTTATGGTGCCGGTGCTGGCCTTGTGCCTTGTGGCATGTTCGGCGCCCGGCGGCAATGCGAGCGAATCTGCGAGCTCCGATCCTAAGATCGCAGAACTCACTGCGCAGAAGCCGGCCAATGCCGACGAGGCCGCCGAGCTGTATGCGAAGCTCATGCAGAAGGAGAACGAGATTTTTTCGAGTGATAACGCGCTGTGGGAAAAGGTATTCAATGCGGCAAATAAAGACTCGGCAATGATTGAGGACGGCAGCAATTACGGCGATTTTCTGCTCAAGACCATCGATGGCGCCAAGGATGAGTTTACGGCGGATGAGCTTAAGACGCTCAAGGCCGGCGCGCAGCAGATCAAGGAGATCGAGGACAAGCTCGAGAGCTTGGAGAAGGAGTTCCCCGGCTGTGGAAGCACGCCGAGCGCAGGCGAGAACGTCGACGTTTCGACCGCTGGCATGACGGCTGGTGCCAATGCTTCGAGCGAGGCGACGAAGTTCCCCAGCTTTACGGGCAAGGACCTGGATGGCAACGAGGTGAGCAGTGACGAGTTGTTCTCCAAGAACAAGGTTACCGTCATGAACTTTTGGTTTACCACTTGCAAGCCGTGCGTGGGCGAGCTGGGCGATCTTGAGAATCTGAATAAGGAGCTTGCCGAGAAGGGCGGTCAGGTCGTGGGCGTCAATTCCTTTACGCTCGATGGCAACAAGGACGAGATTGCAGATGCCAAGGACGTGCTGAGCAAGAAGGGCGTGACGTATAAGAACGTCTGGTTCAAGTCGGACAGCGAAGCTGGCAAGTTTACGTCAAATCTGTTCTCGTTCCCGACAACGTATGTCATCGATCAGAATGGCAACATCGTAGGGGAGCCCATCGTGGGCGCCATCAGCTCCGCTGAGCAGCGCGCAGCGCTCGACAAGCTTATCGACCAGGCGATTGCGAATAGCGAGCAGTAGGTTCGAATGTGGCAAAGGGACAGTCCCTTTGCCACATTGTCAATGCCATGTGCGGGATGGTGCGCCACGCGACGTGCCGTCCCGTTCGTTTTTGTGCGGTTCCCAACATTCCTCACTGGCACCGGCAAAACAGTTTCCATTGATACGGCTCCTAGAGACCCAGAAGGGCACACATAACGGCCTTGATGGTGTGCTGACGGTTCCCTGTCTCACGGAAGATGACCAAAGCGTTGGCCTCAAAGCGCTCGTCGGCAATCTCAAAGCCCTCGGTGATGATCTTGCGGTACAGGTCATTCTTGCGACAGTTGACTTTTGCTGCTCCCTATTATTCCTGATAGATTAGACCATGGGAGAAGGAGTCGCAGATGACCATGGTGCAAAACGTTGTAGAGAAGCTCCCTTTTTGGGCGCATCTGTCTTCTGACGAGAGGACGCTCGTTTTGGGGCAAGCCGCCTTGCGCACCTTCGATGCCGGCCAGCTTATCGGCGGCAGCGATAGCTCCTGTACCGGCATGTTCCTTATCGTTCGGGGTGGTGTCCGCGTCAGCCTCCTTTCCGAGGAAGGCAAGGAGATCACGCTCTTTAGGATTGGGTGCGGCGAGTGCTGCGTTACAACAGCTTCGTGCGTAATTCGGCAAATCTCCTTTGGCACGTTGGCTGCCGCAACAGAGAAATCCGAGCTCCTTATTGTGCCTATCGGTGTTTGCGAGCATCTTGCCAGCAACAATATTTTCGTCAAAGTCTTTATGCTCGAAGTGGAGGCGCGGCGCTACTCTCAGGTGGTTCGTGTGCTCCAACAGATGCTTTTCCGACGTCTCGACCAGCGTGTTGCCGACTATTTGGTTGAGCGATGCCAGGCAACGGGGTCAATGGAGCTCCGGGTCACTCAAGACGAGCTGGCGCGTGACATCAACTCTGCCCGCGAGGCGGTGACGCGCGTGCTGCGTCGTCTTGCCAATGAAGGTCTTGTCGAGGTGAAGCGCGGGCGAATCCTTGTTCTGGATGTCGACGGTTTGACACGCCTGCCGTAGCGATGGCTTTGCCATGGTGCCTATCCGTCCAGTGCCTGGCACTCGCTTTTAAGAAAAAATTGTCCCATACGGTGACTTGGTCACGGAACCGGTCTGCGCCTTCCGGGCATACTGGCATCAAACGATAGGGCAAGCGAGCAAAGGAGCTCATCATGGGATTGTTCAATCTATTTGCTGGGGTGGATATCAACAAAGGTGTTGAAGAGTGCCGTGCGACCGAAGGTGCGGTGTTGATCGATGTGCGTGGCGCCGATGAGTATCGGCAGGGACATATCCCCGGTGCCATCAACATTCCCCTCGATGTCGTCAATCGCGTGCTTGTCGAGTATCCAAAGAAGGATACGCCTCTGTTCGTGCATTGCCTGAGTGGCGCTCGTAGCGGTCGCGCTGCGAGCTTTCTTCAGCGTGCGGGCTACGTCAACGTGAAGAACATCGGCGGAATCAATAGCTACAGCGGAAAGGTGGTGCGTTAACTATGAAGGTGGTTATCGTGGGGGGCGTTGCTGGCGGTGCATCGGCGGCAGCGCGCTTGCGCAGGCTTGACGAGCAGGCGGAGATTGTTGTTTTTGAGCGCACAGGTTATGTCTCCTATGCTAACTGCGGATTGCCATACTTTATTGGCGGCGTGATTGAGGAGGAGTCTGCGCTCACGCTGCAATCGCCCGAGGGCTTCTGGAATCGATTCCGCATTGCCGTGAAGACGAGCCACGAGGTGATCGCCATTCATCCCGAGGTGCATACGGTTGACGTTCGCGACCTGCTCACCGGCGAGGAATTTGTCGAGACGTATGACAAGCTGATTCTTTCGCCAGGCGCGCATCCCATTCGCCCCGCTCTTCCGGGAATCGATTTGGATAAGATCTTTAGCCTTCGAACGGTAGAGGACACGCTGCGCATTCATGGTTATGTGCAAGAGCATGAGCCGAGGAGCGCCGTGGTGATCGGTGGCGGCTTTATCGGTGTTGAGGCTGCCGAGAACCTGCGTGGCTTGGGTCTCGAGGTGACGCTTTTGCAGCGCCCCGGGCAGCTGATGAACAACCTGGACTACGACATGGCGACGCTGCTTCATGCAGAGGTCCGCGAGCATGGCATTGACCTGCGCCTTCGTGCCGACGTTACGGGCTTTGAGGAGGCCGATGGCCGTGTGGTCACACATGTGGCGGGCGATGATTCCATTATGGCCGATATGGTGCTACTCGCTATCGGCGTTGCGCCCGAGAGCCATTTGGCAAAGAAAGCTGGTATCGAGCTGGGCATCAAGGGCTCCATTGTGGTGAACGACCGCATGGAGACGTCTGCTCCTGACGTATATGCCGTGGGTGATGCCGTGCAGGTCAAGCATCAGGTGACGGGTGAGGACGCGGTGATTTCCCTTGCAGGCCCCGCTAATAAGCAGGGACGTATCGTCGCCGACGTGATTTGTGGCTTAGACAGTCGCTATCAGGGCTCGCTGGGTTCTTCGGTAATCAAAGTGTTCGACTTGACAGCTGCGAGCACGGGCCTTTCTGTGAAGGCAGCGCGTGCGACGGGAATCGATTACGAGAGCGTCGTGCTGTCACCTGGATCGCATGCGGGTTATTATCCCGGGGCCACGCCCATGACCATGAAAGTTGTGTTTGAGAGGGAAACCTTGCGTCTGCTGGGCGCGCAGATTGTGGGCATCGATGGCGTGGACAAGCGCATCGATGTGCTGGCGACGGCAATCCAGGCCGGTATTCGGGCCGATAAGCTCAAGGATTTGGATTTGGCTTATGCGCCGCCATATTCTTCGGCGAAAGACCCGGTGAACATGGCCGGTTTTTTGATCGAAAACGTGGGCTCGGGCATGCTCAAGCAGTGGCATTGGGAGCAGGAACCGGATCTGCCGCGCGATGGTAGTGTGCAGCTGCTCGATGTCCGTATGGTCGGCGAGTATGACCGCGGACATATCGACGGCTTTGTGAACATTCCCGTCGATGACTTGCGTGCTCGCTTGGGGGGGCTTGACGTGACAAAGCCTGTTTATGTTATTTGCCAAAGTGGTCTTCGCAGCTACATTGGCTGCCGCATCCTCGCTCAGTACGGTTTTGACTGCTATAACTTCTCGGGTGGCTATCGCTTCTTTGCTGCTGTGACTAAAGACCATCGCGGTAGCGATAACGTGATGCCGTGTGGATTGGAAAAGTAAGGCCTTTTGAGCGGCGAGTATGACAATGACAAGATGGGGTAGGAAAAACCGCATCAAATGCGAACTGTGGGGGAGAGCGGGCGAGCGCGCCCACGTGGGAGAGGTTGCCGTCCATGCTGGAGCTCAAGGGTATTTGCAAAAGGTACGTTACGCAGTCGTTTACGCAGGTGGCGCTCGACAGCGTAAGCCTGTCTTTTCGCGATAACGAGTTCGTGGCCATTCTGGGCCCCTCGGGCTCGGGTAAAACCACGATGCTCAACGTTATCGGCGGACTCGACCACTTTGACTCGGGTGACCTGCTGATCGACGGTATTTCGACCAAGGACTTTCGCGATCGCGATTGGGATGCCTATCGCAACAACCGCATCGGCTTTGTGTTCCAGAGCTATAACCTCATTCCGCATCAGACCATTTTGGAAAACGTGGAGCTGGCGCTCACGCTCACGGGCGTGGGCCATGCCGAACGTCGCCAGCGTGCGCGCGAGGCGTTGGAGAAAGTCGGCCTGGGCGAGCACGTTAACAAGCGCCCGAGCCAGCTATCGGGCGGGCAGATGCAGCGTGTGGCCATCGCCCGCGCCCTGATTAATGATCCCGAGATCGTGCTGGCAGACGAGCCGACCGGCGCTTTGGATTCAACGACATCCGTGCAGGTCATGGACTTGCTCAAGGACGTGGCGCGCGACCGTCTGGTCATCATGGTCACGCACAATCCTGAGCTGGCGTACCAGTACGCCACGCGCATCGTCAACCTGGCGGACGGCAAGATCACCGACGATTCCGACCCCTTTGATGTTGCCAAGGCCGCGCGTCGCGAGGCTAAGCCTACGCGCAAAACTTCGATGAGCTTTGTGACGGCGCTGGGGCTTTCTGCCCGAAACCTTATGACCAAAAAGGGCCGTACGGCCATGACTGCCTTTGCGGGCTCGATTGGCATTATCGGTATCGCGGCGATTCTGGCGCTGTCCAACGGCGTAAACGGTTACATCAAAAAGGTCGAGGAGGATACGCTTTCGAGCTATCCGCTCACCATTTCCAAGCAGGATTACGACCTGTCGTCCATGATGGGCGGACAGGGGGCCGCGGATGACGATATGTCCAAGAACGAGGATTCGTCCGATGACGGTACCGACGGCAAGGCTCAGGGAACCGATAAGATTCCCGTGGTCACGGCCGTAAAGGATATGTTTGCGAGCGTTAAGTCCAACGACATGACGAGCTTTAAGGCGTGGCTCGACGATGGCGGCGATGGCATCGATAAAGAAGTCAACGCCATTCAGTACGGCTACGGTGTATCGCCGGTTGTCTATCGTGCCGGCAAGGGCAATGAGAAGCCCGTGCGCCTGGTGCCCAACGCAATGACCGAGGCCATGAGCGGAGGCGCGAGCTCGGCGGCAACGGTGAGCATGGAATCCATGGGAACCTCGGTCTTTAACGAGATGATCGACGACCAGAGCCTGCTCGACAGCCAGTACGATGTCGTCGCCGGTCATTGGCCCACGTCTGCCAACGAAGCCGTGATGGTGCTTTCGAGCCGCGGCACGGTGGGCGACTATACGCTCTACAGCATCGGTGCGCTGGATATCGATGAGCTCAACGATCTGGTAAACAGTGCCATGACGGCCGACGGTAAGATCGAGACGCCCGAGACCGGCACCGACTTTACCTACGACGATGCGCTGTCCACGACGTTTAAGGTGCTGTCGCCGGCCGATGCGTATCGCAAAAACGAAGAGACCGGCATGTGGACTGACATGTCTGGCGACACCGACTTTATGGCCGCCAAGGTTGCCGATGGCATCGACGTGCACATTGTGGGCGTGGTGCGACCTAACGAGACGGCCAATGCGAGCGCGTTGTCTCCGGGCATTGCCTATACGCATGCGCTGACTCGCCAGCTTATGGAGCGCGCCGCCGATTCGCAGATTGTGCAGGAGCAACTCGCCCACCCCGAGACGGATGTCTTTACGGGCAAGTCTTTCGATGAGCTGCAAGGCGAGGCCAAACAAGGCGTGGACCTGGGCAGCATGTTCAGTGTGGACGAGGCGGCGCTCAAGAGCGCGTTCTCGTTCGATACGTCTGCGCTCTCGGGCGCGGCCGGCGACGGCATTGATCTTTCGGGCGTCGATCTGTCGGGCCTGGATATTGATCTTTCGGGCGTTGGCAAGGACATCGACTTTGGTGACATCATGGCCAAATCGCCGGCTCCAGATTTCTCGGGCATCTTTGACGGCCTGGAACTCACGCCCGAGCAAATGCAGCAGGTGGGAACGCTAGCCAACCAGCTGTTTGAGAGCTTTTTGCAGTCTGATCAGTTTAGGGCGCTGTCACCCGATGATTTTAAGGACGCGTCAAAGCTTGCTGCCGCATTCTCGGCGTATCTTGAGAGTGATACGGCAGCCCAGCAAATCCTGGCCCAGCTCAAAGCGCTCGGCGGCGATGCCCTGGCCGAGCGCCTGCAGCAGGCGATGACCGACTATGTGCAAAAGCAGCTGGCTCCGTATCTGCAGCAGGCTATGGATCAGGTGATGAAGTCGATCAGCGATCAGATTGCGGCGACGGTGTCAGCTCAGCTCAGGGCAGGCGCAGCAGGGCTCATGGGCCAGATGGCGACGCAGATGTCGTCGAGTTTTGCTAACCTGGCGAGCGCCATGCGCGTGGATGCGAGTGCCTTTGCTCATGCCATCCATTTCAACATGGACGCCGAGGACCTGAGCTCGCTCATGATGAGCTATGCGAAGGCGTCGAAGCTTACCTACGACAACAATCTGACCACGTTGGGTTATGCGGACGAGGCAGATCCCATCTCGGTCAAGATTTTCCCGCGCGACTTTGAGGCCAAGGAGCGCGTACTCGATCACATCGATGCGTACAACAAGCAGGTCAAAGCCGCTGGCCATGATGATCGGGCAATTTCGTACACCGACTACATGGGCATCATCATGGGTTCGGTGACCGACATCGTGAACACCATCAGCTTGGTGCTCATCGCATTCGTGAGTATCAGCCTGGTGGTGAGTTCCATCATGATCGGCATCATCACCTACATCAGCGTGCTGGAGCGCAAAAAGGAGATTGGCATCCTGCGCGCGATCGGCGCGTCGAAGCGCAACGTGGCCAACGTATTCAATGCCGAGACCTTTATTGAGGGGCTTATCGCCGGTGTCTTTGCCATTGTCGTCGTGGTGGCCGTGAGCTTCCCGGTTAATGCCTGGGCGCTTGCTGCCAAACAGGTGCCCAATCTGATGAGCCTGCCCGTGCAGGATGCGCTGGTGCTCATTGCAATTTCGGTGTTGCTAACGGTCGTTGCCGGCCTGCTGCCGGCCCGAAGCGCATCCAAAAAAGACCCTGTAGAAGCCCTACGCTCCGAATAATGTGACAAAGGGACAGCCCTTTTGTCACATTGAGTGGCTTGTAAATCGAGGTCTAATACTTTTCCAAGAAGTGAACGAGTAAAAACGGACCCCCGAAGCATCGACACTTTTGAGATGCAATTTCCTGCGGTTTTGTCAGCCAAATCCTGCGGTTTTGACGTCTGAAAATGTCGATGCTTCGGGGGTCCAAAAACGGTCGTTCACTTCTCGGGAAAAGTATTAGACCTCGAGATATAGACGATGTTTGCGAGCGGCAATTAGAGTGCAAGCCTTTAGTTCTTCTTTGCGGAGAGCATGAGCCTAATTTCCGGATGGGTGTACTCGTCGAACTCTTCCTCGGGCTCGGTGTCAAAGGTGTAGTACGACTTGATAGATTCGTCCTCCGTCTTGATGCTGATTTCTTCATATAGGGATCTGGCTAAAAATGCCTGTTTAAATTCATCCGACAGGCTGCATGGCGTGAGGAGGCCCGGCGACCTCCGCGGAGCGGTCTTTGTTGGTTTGGACTACCGCAAGCCTACTCTGCAGCTCCTTCCACTGTTTGCCCTGCATTCCAAAGCGCGGCGCAAGAGCGCAATAGCAAAAGATGGCGAGTTCGATTGCGGCGAGCGCGATGGCGGTATATATGCCCGCGGGTTGGAATTCCTTTTGGTGGAACGCGATATCGTTGATCATTTGGAGTGGCAACATCAGCAGGCATGCTACGAACGACATGACGAGTGCGGTCGCTGCGATTTTGGGGTATGTGCAGTACCGCCGGATGCGTTTCTTTTCTTGCTCGGTGAGTTGCTGCATGGGGTCCTCGATCCTCATCGTTTTCGGGGGCGATGCGCACGCGCTCTTTAGTATAAATGAGTGGGGCGTCTATTATTCAAACATAGTGTCAACAGCGTGGTGTTGGTGGTCGTCGCGATCATGAACGTCGTTTTTGGAGCACGGAGTCGCTGTCGTGGGGCGAATGACGCGCAAGGGGGTTGCCGTGGGACAGTCTCTCACTGTTTGTGAGCGCCAGCAAATCGAAGGTGAATGGTTTTCAGAGAAGTGAACGACCTATTCTGGACCCCTGAAGCATTCGCACTTTTGGATGCAAAAACCGTAGGATTTGAGCGACAAAACCGCAGGAAATGCCTCTCCAAAAGTGTCGATGCTTCGGGGATCCGATTTCACTCGTTCACTTCGCGGAAAACCATTCGCCTTCGTTGCGTGAGGCGACGGATGGAAGGGTGATTATCGTCAAGCTGCTACCTCTGCCTTGTGAATCATCTGGAGCACAAGGCATAATGCATGTGACAAAGGGGCGGTCCCTTTGCCGCATTGATCTGAGAGCAGATGTTGATGATTCTTTCGCTTGCCCCCATGGAGGGGATTACCGGGCATGTGTTCCGTCGCGTGCATGCGGAGTGCTTCGGCGCGCTCGATTGCTATTACACGCCGTTTTTGCCGCCGCCGCGGGTGGGAAACCGCTTTGGCGGCAAGGCGTTTAAGGAGATTGATCCTGCCAATAACCAGGGGCTCAACGTAGTGCCTCAGCTGATGTCCAAGAACGCGGACGAGTTTGTGTGGGCGGCACAGGTGCTCGCCGACATGGGTTATCGCGAGGTCAATCTCAACTTGGGTTGTCCTTCGGGAACGGTTGTTGCCAAGGGCAAAGGATCGGGCTTTCTGCGCAACCTCGACGAGCTCGAGGTGTTCTTGAGCGACGTGTGCGAGCGGTCGCCGTTGCCGGTGTCGGTAAAAACCAGGCTGGGGTTGGAACGCGATGACGAGTATGAGCGTGTGCTCGATCTGTACTGCCGCATGCCGCTGGCAGAGCTGATCGTGCATCCGCGCGTACAAAAGGACCGCTATACGGGCACGCCGCGCAAGGAGTTCTATGGCGAAACGCTGGAGCGTGCGCCGTTTCCGGTGGCATACAACGGCGACATTTTTGATCTTGAGGATATGGACGCGCTGGTGGAGGCCTATCCCGGCACGCGCCATGTGATGTTGGGGCGCGGCCTGCTCGCGAACCCCGCTCTGGCTCGTATGGTCAACGGCGGTCCTGCTGCCACGGCAGCCGAACTGCAGCGTTTCCACGACATGCTATTCGCGGCCTATGCAGAAGAGATTGGTGGCAATGCGGTCTTTCGCATGAAGGAGTGGTGGTTCTACGCCAAATGCGCCTTCGCCGATCACGCTACCGTTCACAAACTCGTACGCAAGACTAAAAAGGTCGACGAATACCGCGCCGCCGTCGAGCGCGTCTTTCGCGAGCAGCCACTTGCACCCATAGCCCGCTTCCACGGCTAGCTAGCCATTGGAGACGTTCTTTAACGACTAGTCATTTAAGAACGTCCCCGATGAATATGTTGCACTAGAGCAGGTTCTTCTGTACCCATGCGATGATGTAGCTCGACTCGTAGAGCGGTTTTCCGTCGATAAACAGGCAGGGAACCTGGCGTTTTCCGCCGACGGCGATGAGCGTCTGCTCGGCAACGGGGTCGGTCGAGATATCGCGCTCGGGAATGGTCACGCCGTTATCGGCCAAAAAGCGCTTGACCTTTATGCAATACGGGCAGCCGGTCATAACGTAGAGCACGAGCTCATGATTAGTAGCCATAGGTCTCCAATCGGTTGCGGTGTCGATTGAAATACCCAAAGCCGCCGCAATCTATGCGCGGGCCAGCGACGACTCGATGGCCTGTACCAGAAACGCCGTGGCTCCGGCGCCGCAGGGCTTGTCGTAGTAGTCAATAAAGCGCTGGTCGGCAAGATAGTCGTGGGCGAGGCCCAGGTACGCTTCGTTCTGGGGTTCGCGTCCCCAGTTGAGACCAATCCAACGACGATGCATCGCGACGAGCTTGCGAGCCTCGCTTCCATCCGCATCGCCGTCGCCCATGGCAATCGAGAGCTGACCCAAAATAGCGCGTTCAAGTTCCTTCATGTCGTTCCATGTCTGAGGATCCATGTCCAGCAGCGCTTCGTTTGCTGCATCGATAGCCTCATCGCCATAGCGCGCCCGAGCCTCGGCGCCGTAGCGTTCCTCGTTTTCCTGCACGGTGCGCCAGCGCTCCAGTTGCGGCAGGACGGCGCCCATGAGCGAGACGGCTTCGTCGAGTGACATGCCGGTGTTTTGCGCCAGGCGCGGGGCACAGTCCTCGATCATTGCCTCCATCGTGGTGTCGTAGGTGTACTGGCCGTGGTCGTAGCACCACTTGCAGTAATGGTCGGTCGCGGCGCCCGTGGCATCGGTGCCGCAGTCGTCGGGCGTGAGTATCATGCCGCAGCTCTGGCAATAGCGCTCGGGCATTTCGAGCAGATGAGACAGGGGCTCGCCGGTCACGGCGGCAATGAGCTTCATCATGTCGATGCCCGGTGTGACCTCGCCGCGTTCCCAACGGCTGACGGCTTGGCGTGTGACGAAGAGCTTAGCGGCGAGCTGCTCCTGGGTAAGGTGATGGGCGCGACGAACGGCGATGAGCTTTTCTGCAAAGGCCATAACGGCTCCTTTCTGCTGGTTGATGGCTTAAGCATACGCGGCGGCAGGCGCCCTTCCAAGCAACCGTTGGTTGCACGACGGGGGACCGCGGCGAAGAATTGCGCGCTGCGCCCCACGCCTCCATGCCGTACAATGACCGGCATGGAACCTATCGCACGCATACATACCGACCTGCCGCAGAAGTTCGGCATTCCGCGCAACAGCTTTTTGGCGCCTCATCTGCAGGGACGCATCGTTTTTGAGCCGGAATTTGCCTCCAATGCAGCGGTTGAGGGTCTGGACTTCTTCTCTCACCTGTGGCTGCTGTGGCGCTTTGAAAACGGAACGCCCGGCGGTACGGCTAAGGACATAGCTACCGATGCCAAGTCGCAGGACAGGTCCGGCACCAATGCCAAGTGGTCGAAAACCGTGCGCCCGCCGCGTCTGGGTGGAGCCGAGCGCGTGGGCGTGTTTGCCACGCGCAGTCCGTTTCGCCCTAATCCCATTGGGCTTACCTGCGTCAAGCTCGATCGCGTCGAGCTCACCGACAATGGCCCCATCATTCATGTGCTGGGGGCCGACCTGCGTGACGGCACACCCATCTACGACATTAAGCCCTACATTCCATTTGCCGACTGTCACCCGGATGCGACCGGCGGCTGGATTGAGGGTGCTCCGTGGCAAGAGCTCGATGTTGAGTTTCCACAAGCGCTGCAGGATATGGTCCCGCCCGCAAAGCTCCCCGGCTTGGTCGAGGTCCTTTGCCAAGATCCGCGCCGCGCGGGCAGCAAGCACGAGCCAAACCGCGTTTACCACTTAGCTTATGCTGGGCTCGACATATCTTTTACGGTCGATAAAACCCAGCTAACCGTAGTCGCCGTCAACGACGCGCAAGACTAACCAGCCATTCGTCTGAACCCGTCAAATTAAGCGCCAAACCCCATGTCAAAATCGCCCATGCTGGTGGACAATAACGCCTACCAAAATAGTCCGCTTTGCATGGGAGCTCAGCATGAAATACGACTTTAGCTCGCTTATCGACCGCCACGGCATGGATGCCATCGCCGTTGACTCTTGGGGCGAGATCCCCGGTATGGCTCCGAACGCACCCGACGAGGGCTTCGACCGCATTCCCATGTGGGTGGCCGACATGAACTTCGCCACGGTGCCCACGGTTCAGGAGTACATCATCAAGCGCGCTCAGCACCCCATGTTTGGCTACTTCAATCCGCGTCCCGAGTACTTTGACCGCATCATCGAATGGCAGAGCCGTCGCAACGGCGTTGAGGGCTTGGCGCCTGAGCATATCGGCTACGAAAACGGCGTGCTGGGCGGTGTCGTGTCGACGTTGCGCGCGTATGTCCAGCCAGGCGATGCTGTGCTGGTCCATAGCCCCACCTACATCGGTTTTACCAAGTCCATCGAAGCCGCGGGCTATCGCATTGTCCACAGCCCGCTTAAGCTCGACGATCAAGGCGTGTGGCGTATGGACTTTGAGGACATGGAGCGCAAGCTCGCCCAAAACCACATTCATGCCGCGGTGTTCTGCTCGCCGCACAATCCCTGCGGCCGCGTATGGGAGCGCGACGAGATCGAGCGCGCTATGGACATTTATCGCCAGCACGATTGCGTGGTGATCTCGGACGAGATTTGGTCCGATATCATCCTGCCGGGGCACAAGCATATCCCGACGCAGTCGGTGAGCGAGGACGCCCGCATGCGCACGGTTGCCCTCTATGCGCCCAGCAAGACGTTCAACCTGGCGGGCCTGGTCGGCAGCTACCACATTGTCTACAACGAGACGCTGCGCGACCGCGTGTGCGCCGTGTCCAACAAGACTCACTACAACGAGATGAATGTCCTCTCCATGCATGCGCTTATCGGTGCCTACCAGCCGCAGGGCTACGAGTGGGTGGACGAGCTCAACCAGGTGCTTGCCAGCAATATCGAGTACTTCTGCGATTACGTGGACGAGCATTTTGAGGGCGTGTCCTATTCGCGTCCGCAGGGCACGTACATGGTGTTTCTGGACTGCACCGAGTGGTGCCGCGAGCATGGCCGCGATATTCAGTGGTTGCTCGACGAGGGGGCGCGCGTGGGCGTGGGGTATCAGGACGGCCGCCCGTTCCATGGGCCCTGCTACATTCGCGTGAATCTGGCGCTGCCGCTTTCGCGCATAAGGGAAGCGTGCGACCGCCTAGACCGTTACGTTTTTAATGCACGGTAAGTGTGCCCTGCATGCGGGGCCTTCTGCCAAGTCGGCTGGAAGGCCCCGTGTGGTAAGGCATCTGTAACCATTGGGCGCAGACCTGCTGCGGAGGTTTATTTTTCCTGAATCTGCTTACCGCAGAGATGCTCAATCGTAATCTCGTAGAGCTGGACGCCCTTAATGTCCTTGGCGATTTCCTCCTCGACTTCTTCGGCAGAAGGGTAGTACTTAAGCGCGAGCTGGCGGACTTTGTCCTCGATGAATGCAGGCGCCTCATCAACCAGGCGACAGCGGCCAAAGACCACAGTACTCATAACGTAGGGAGCCCAGTCACCGTCCTTGTACCACTCGTTGCCGTAAACGGTAAAGCAGATCTTGTCATCGCGTTTGAGTGCGTCGACCTTGTGGCCGGCTTTGGCGCCATGGAAATAAATCTTGTCGTGCTCGGCGTCAAAGAAGTAGTTGACGGGAATGGCATAGGGGTAGCCATCATCGCCGTTGACGGCAAAGACGCCGCGCTTGCAGGTGGCGAGCAACTTGCGCGCTTCCTCGTCAGTGATGGCGCGTTTCTTTCGACGTAAGGGCCTAAACATCGTTGGTTTCCTTTCTGGTCGTGCGTGGTGGTTGAGCACAAACTATAGCGAAACGGATCCGTTTTTCTTGATGCGGGCGAGTATGTTTTTGAGCTTGTTAAAGTCGAGCGGTTTGGACAGATGGGCGTTCATGCCGGCATCGTGTGCCGCCTTGGCGTCCTCGGCAAAGGCGTTGGCGGTGAGCGCGATGATGGGGATATCGGCTGCATCGACCTTCTCGCTCAGACGAATCGCGCGGGTTGCCTCATAGCCGTCCATGCCCGGCATCATGATGTCCATCAGAATCGCATCGAAGCTGCCGGCGGGACGGCCAACGTATAGGTCGACCGCTTCGTTGCCATCGGCGGCGCGAGTTACGACAATGCCTTCGCTTTCGAGCAGCGTCTGGGCAATCTCGGCATTCAATTCGTTGTCTTCGGCGAGCAACACGTTCATGTCGGCGAGCGAGCAGTCGAGCACCCCCTCGACCGTATCTGCCCGCGCCTGAGGGTTCTTGTCGATATCGAGCGGAATCTGGACGTTGAACGTACTCCCCACGCCAACCTCACTCGAAATCTCAATCGTACCGCCCATCAGTTCAATAAGCGACTTGACGATTGGCATGCCCATGCCGGTTCCTTGGAACTTGCTGCGCGCATCGTCACCTTCTTGGGCAAACGGTTCATAGATATGCTTTAAAAACTCGGGAGCCATGCCAATGCCGGTATCCGAAACGCTAAAGCAAAAGAGCGCGCGCCCATCATCGAGTGGCTTGGTCTTTGAACTAAAGGTGACGGAGCCGCCGCGCTTGTTGTACTTAATGCTGTTGTCTAACAGGTTGATTATGATCTGTCGGATATGGGTGGGACTGCCGATCATGTATGGCCCCGTGGCGTACGGCAGACTATTGTCCTGCATTGTGATGCCGTTATCGGATGCGCGGAGCTTGCACAGCACCAGCGTATCGTCACAGAGCTCTTTGAGGTTAAAAGGCGCATGTTCCAGAGTTAGCTTGCGGTCTTCGATTTTGCCCATCTCGAGGATGTCGTTGATCAGCGAGAGTAGGTGATTGGCGGCAACACGCGCCTTGGCGCGGCTTTCGCGGGCGGCCTGCATGTCGCCGTCTTTCAATTCCTCAATTTCGATAAGACCCAGGATGCCGTTGAGTGGCGTACGGATGTCGTGGCTCATGCGCGTGAGGAATGCCGTCTTAGCGGCGTTGGCGGCATCGGCTTTCTGCTGTTCTTTCTGCGCGCGGTGAAGCGACCAGACAAGGATGACGATGCCGGTGAGCAAAATGCAGATGATGACTGCCGCAATGACGATGCGGTTGCGGTAGAGAAGTCGAAACGCATCCGATTCTTGCGCCGAGTACGATGTGGGGGAATAACTGCTTGCAGAGAGCGATTCGCCAGCATTGACGATGCCCTTATTAATGATTCCCAACAGCACGGGCTTGCCGCGCGAAATCAAACACGATAGCTGTGCCGTGTCGGTGAGCTCCTGTGTTTGGAAATCCTCGATATCGTAGGTGTCGCGGATGGTTTTCAAGCGCGTGCTGGGGACAATGATGCAACTTGCCTCCCCCTTATTGAGGGCTTCGCGTGCCTCGTTGTCATTCGGATACTCGGTTACCTTTGCGTCGGGGAATAGGTTTTCGAGCTCAAAACGGTTGACGATCGCGTCTGCTGTGCAAGCGATGTTCTTAAGGTCACTGTTCAGGTTGCTGCTGCTGTGAATGGCGGCTAGGGAAACCGTTCCCATCGGGTTTGACAGGATGACCCCTGCCTGCTCGGCAAGCCAGTAGTCGCGAAACAACGGTAGGGCGACATCGATGGTCCCTGTGGAAAGGGCTTTGGTCATTTGCTCGTTGTTCGAGAACGCTACTGTTGCAACCGTAATGCCAAACTTGTCGTGCAACGTCGTTGCAAGCGAGGCGAGCGACCCTTCCATTTCGCCGTCGTCATTTTGCGTGCAGTAGGGGAGTTTGTTTTTAAGATAGCCGATCGTGATGGTGTTGTCGTTTGCTTTGAGCCAGGAGCGCTCGGGGCCGGTGAGCGATGATGAGCCGCTGTTTTGGGCCGAGTAATTCGCCTTGACCTCGTCGTTATAACGTGGGTTGACGCGGGCGATTGCCGTCATGGCGGCATTGATATCGTTCATCAGGTCGGGGCGGCTTTTGGGGACGGCAAAATAGTAGTCACTCGAGCCAACGTAGAACATGGGCGACGCATCGGGCGACGAGATGGTGTCGTTCATGATGACGGCGTCGACTTCGTCGTTTGCGAGTGCGTCAAAGAGCATGGAGCCTCCGTCATACTCCCTGTATGTGCAGGTGATTCCTTCGTTGGCGAGCCACTGCTGGCCAACGAAGGTTTGCATAACACCGGAGTTGCAACCGATGGTAAGGCCCTGGAGCGCTTGGGGGTCACCCTTGGCCAGGTCGTCGCGATCGGGCTTGGCGTAGATGTAGTAGCGCTCGGTGCCCTCGGGGTTCGAGGAAAAGAGCAGCTTTTGGGTGCGTTCCTCGGAGTAGGAGATGTTGGGCATGAGGTCGATTTCGCCTGCCTCGAGCATGTCCATAAGCTCGGTGAAGGTGCCGGAGACGTATTCGTACCGCCAGCCGGGCGTGTAGTACGACAGGGTCTGGAGGTACTCGTAACCCCATCCCGATAGACGCTCGCCGGGGGTGCCGTCCTGGAAGCCCTCGTTGTTGACGAGCCAACCAACGCGGACCGTTTTGACCTGTTGATCGGAGCCGGCGGCAAAGGCGGGGGCGGGCATGATGGTGCTCAGTACGGCGAGCGCGGCAAGCGCGACGGCCAGGGTGCGATATATAACTGAACGAAGGACAGCGGAAGCTCTCACATGCAATCCTAACGAATCGAGACGTTACCGCACAAGGATACCAGCTCAGCCTGCCTAGCCGGCAGTTGCGCCGCTAAACGGTTCCTCCCAGCACTTGGGGACAGTCCCTTTCTGCCGGCACAAAAGGAACGTCCTCAAGTGCCGGATGTGGGACAATACCGAGCGAATGTGATTGGGCATCTGAGAAAAGGGGTCGCGATGAACAAGTTGAGGACGCTTGCCGATGTGCTGCGACAGGCTGGCTTTGCGCGCATCACGGGCCTGTTTCTAATCTTTTACCTGCTGTGCTCGACTGCCGTCTGGCTGTCCGAGCCCACGTCCCTTACGTTTGGCGACGGTCTCTGGTTTAGCTTTGAGACGGTCTCGACCATCGGCTTTGGTGACATTCCTGCCGAGACACCGGTTGCCCGCGCCATTACCGTCATTCTGAGCGTCATCAGCATCTTCTACATCGCCATGCTCACGGGCGTGGCGGTGAACTACTGCAATACGCTTATCAAGCTGCGCCAAAAGGACACCATGGCGCGCTTTATGGACGATCTTGAGCATTTGGAAGAGCTCGATCGTGACGAGCTCGCCGATCTTTCGCGTCGCGTGCGCGAGTATCGTCGACGCCAGCGCTAAGACGAACGTCGTGCGCCACAACAAGGGGGACCAAATATGAATATCACCGTGTATCTGGGTGCCAGTGCCGGCAATGATCCGGCGTTTCTGCCCGCGGTGCAGGAGCTGGGCAACTGGATTGGCGCCAACGGGCACGCGCTGGTATACGGCGGGTCCAAATCGGGGCTGATGGGTGCGCTCGCCGATAGCGTACTCGAGGCGGGTGGACACGTGACGGGTGTTGAGCCGAGCTTTTTTATCGAGGCCGAGTTTCAACATGACGGTATCAACGACCTTATCGTGACGAGCGATATGGCGGAGCGCAAGGCCAAGATGATTGAGCTCGGCGATGCGTTCATCGCATTTCCGGGCGGCACGGGCACGCTCGAGGAGATTGCCGAGGTCATGTCCGCCGTGTCGTTGGGGCATCTGAGCGCGCCGTGCATTCTGTACAACCTGGATGGGTACTACAACGACCTCAAAGCCCTGCTCGGGCACATGATTGATAAGGGGCTTTCGAGCTCGAGGCGCCAACTCGGCATCTACTTTGCCGACGATTTGCGCGAGATTGCCTCGATTATCAACGGATAAGTCTTGAGCCTGCCCCACTATGACTCCCAATGGTGCCGTTTGCGGCGCAGATGGTTGGCTCGTTCGGACAACGCTCGCTCTACAATAAAACGTATCTATGTCGACTTTGACCGCGGGAGGACCCGATGGATAACCTTGCCAAACCCACGAACCGAGCGCTGTTTTTGGTCAGCGTTGCCGTGACCGGTGCACTCGCGGGTGCCGCAGTCTGGCTATTCTTCTTTGCGATGGAGCACGGCATTGATTATTTGTGGACCGAGGTCCCGCATAAGCTGGGTGTCTCTTCGCCCGAACTCGCCAGCGGCCCGTTTGGCTTTTTGCCGTACCCGTTTTTCGTTTGCCTGTTGGGCGGCTTGGTGATTGGCTTGTACGAAAAGATGACGGGCATCAAGACCGATGACCTCAACCAGGTGATGGCAAAGGTTAAGCAAGACGGGCGCTACCCGTACGACAACCTGGGCAAGCTTTCGCTCGCGGCATTGCTGCCGCTGCTGTTTGGTGGAAGTATTGGACCGGAGGCCGGTCTGACCGGCGTTATCGCAGGTCTGTGCAGCTGGGTCGGCGATCGTATGCGTCGCTTTGGCGCCGAGTTTAGGGAGCTCACGCTGCTGGGCACCCAGGCTGCCCTGACGGCGCTCTTTACCGCGCCCGTGTTTGGCTTTGTGGCGCCGCTTGCCGGAAGTGCTGACGGCCAGGGTGTCGGCGATGGCGAGGATTCCGAATCCGGTGAGATCACCATCAGGCTGCCTAAGGCGCAAAAGACCGTGGTTTACGGCATCGCGATTGCTGGCGGCCTGGGCACCTACCTGCTGCTCGGCCAGCTCATGGGCGGCGGCATGGGTATGCCGAGGTTCGAGGCTGCCGTGGTGGGCAACCTGGAGCTTACCTGGCTCATCCCTCTGTCGCTGATCGGAACAATCTGCGGCTGGCTGTACTTTGTCTCTGAGCACGCGAGCGAAGCGCTTGCTCATGCAATAGGGGCGCGTCCTGTCGTCAAAGCCATGCTGGCCGGTCTGGCGCTCGCCATCTGCGGCACGGTCCTGCCCTACACCATGTTTGCCGGCGAGACGCAGGCCGACGTGCTCATGGAAACCTATCTGACCATTCCCGCCGGCGTGCTTATCGCGACCGGTCTCGTTAAGGCCATGCTGACGCCCGCCCTCATCAACCTTGGTTGGCGCGGCGGCCACTTCTTCCCGGTTATCTTCTCGGGCGTAAGCCTGGGCTATGGCCTTGCTATCCTCACCGGCGCCGATCCGGTCTTTTGCGTTGCCGTCTGCACGGCATCGACGATGGGCGCCGTCATGCGCCAGCCGGTCATGGTCGTGGGCCTGCTGCTCATGTGCTTCCCACTCAAGGGTATCGTCTGCATGATCATCGCCGCCGTTATCGCCGCCGGCATTCCACTGCCCAAGCCGCTGCGCAAGTAGCACGGTAGCGCGCGCCGGGGACATGCCCTTTGTCACGGATTTACGGATGGGCGATTGCGTCCTTCGCGGATTGAGACTCGCGTGACTACAGGTCGCGTACTCGATAAACCTTGGTGCTGACGGTGCAGCTGATTGCACATAGCGCGAGGGCAAGTACGGCGATGCCTGCACGCAGACAGCTAAGAACGGCAGGATCGGGATTCGCCCCGGCAATCGACATGAGCCAGTTGCTGATGGGGTTGGAGGAACTCAGCATTGCCATGGTGCCGCAGCCAAACAGAGCAAACAGGCCAAGGGATAGGCGCAGCGCCTCCATGTGTCCAAATCGGTAGAACAGCGGCTGTGTCAAGAATACCATCATGAGGGAGATGAGCATCGATGCCGCCGAGGCGGTTGCGATTTCAAAGATCGTCTGGCATATCGAAGGGATGCCCATGGGGTCGAAGAGCGGAAGGGCGAGGATGTTCAGAAACGTAGCCGCGCATGCCATGACGACCGAGAAGACAACGATGCACAGGTAGCGTGCGCAAATAATGTCTTTGCGCGAGAAGGGCAACGTTGCTCGATAACGCTCCCAGCCGTTTTGGTTATCGTAGCCAGCTAGCGAGTTCATGATTATGATGGGCGACATGGCACTGACGGCACAGGCGCCGGCGCTCATGCCGGAATCGCCGTCTGTCGCGTTGGCAAGGGTCAATACGACGAATATGAACAGGCCGACGCCCGCGATGCTCGGGGCGAGCGTGCGAACGATGGCGAGCTCGGACATAAAGGCGCGTTTCATTTCGAAGCCCCTTTCAGCGTGAGGCGTAGATAGTCGTCAATGGTTACCCGATCGCAGGGAATCTCGGGGAAGGCCTCGAGCGCTTCGCGACGGTTGGGCACGAGCACGTCCACGCTGTAGGCGTGGTGGGCGACACGGGCACCGTCGACACACGCCATAAGTTCGGCGGCCTGTGCCCGAGTGCAGTGGGCGATGCCGGCGCGGTCGGTAATGTCCTCGCGTGGCAGGTCAAACACAATCGAGCCGTTATCGATGCAGATGACGCGGTCGGCAGCACGATCGAGATCAGACGTAATGTGGCTCGAGAGCAGCACGCTGCGCTGGCCGTCGGCGACAAAGGCGAGCAGCTCATCGAGCAGTTCCTCGCGTGCCATGGGATCGAGGCCCGCGGTGGCTTCGTCCAAAACGAGCAGCTTGGCATTGTGGCTGAGCGCGCAGGCGAGCTGCAGCTTCATACCCATGCCGCGGGAGAGGTCCTTGACCTTTGTCTTGGGATCGAGGCCAAATCGGTTGATGAATCCGGCGAACGTTTCGCGGTCCCACGTGGGGTACGCCGGGCCTACGAGCGCCTCGATCTGGCCCACCTTGAGCGTGGAGGGGAAGGGGCACGTGTCCAGGACAAGACCGACGCGGGAGCGTAGATGGCGTTGCGACTCATCGGGCGCGTCGGCGCCACAGCGCTGCCCAAACAGGTGCACTTCGCCGGCATCGAGCTTTATAAGCCCGAGAGCAGCTCGAATCGCCGTTGTTTTGCCAGCACCGTTGGCACCAACAAAGCCGACGATCTGGCCAGGCTCCACGGCAAGCGTGACGTCGCGCAGTGAAAAGCGGTCGCTTACAGTGCGTGAGATGCCTTTGAGTTCAAGCAAGTTTTGCATGGTATAGCCTTTCTTGCAGATGGCTACTGCATGGTTTCGGGGGCTACCAGGTCGAGCATCTCGTGCAGTTTGTCGCGCGTGACGCCCAAGGCTTCGGCTTGGCTTGCCGCTTTCGCAAGCAACTCTTCGATATGACAGAGCTGGTTTTCGCGCAAAAGCTCCTGGTTGCCCTCGGCGACAAAACAGCCCTTGCCCTGCACGGTGCAGATAAACCCGAGCTGCTCCAGGTCGGCGTAGGCGCGCTTGGTGGTGATGACGCTCACGCCAAGATCGCTCGCGAGTGCACGGATGCTGGGGAGTTTGGCGCCCGCAGCGAGCGTGCCCGATAAGATCTGAGCTTTGACTTGTGAGGTTATCTGCTCGTAGATGGGCTTGTCGCTCGAATTGGATAGGATGATGTCCACAGCGGCTCCTTAGCTGTTGGGCTACACGTGTATATAACCGGTAAGCACAGTATATATACACAATACACAGTTATGCAAGAGGTAAATACGGATTGCCCGCTCGTTCATTCATCTCAATCTGTAACATCTGGAATCGATTTGGACGGCTACCTGTTACAGATTGAGATTTTGCTGGCGGGCCCCACCTGGTTGTCTCAATCTGTAACAACTGGAGAAGATTTTGGCTGCTAGATGTTACAGATCGAGACATTGGCCACCCGTCTATCCTTATATCTCAATCTGTAACAGATGGACCCGTTTTGAGTGGCCAGATGTTACAGATTGAGATCTTTCTGGGACGCCCACCTGTTTGTCTAAATCTGTAACAGGTAGAGGTTCAAAAACCGTCTAGATGTTACAGATCGAGACAAACTGCTGCGGAGTGCCGCCATCGACTGCTACCCTAGGCCCCAACTGATGAATTTGTCCTGATAGGCGCCCTAGAGCGGGATTTCGCGGCTACAATAGTGCGGTTACAACGACGTAATGCACTCAATGCAAGAAAGGATCCGCATGGCAAGCCTGTCGGATGAAATCTCGTCGCGCCGCACATTCGCGATCATCAGCCACCCGGACGCCGGTAAGACCACACTTACCGAGAAGCTGCTGCTCTATACCGGCAGCATCCAGACTGCCGGCTCGGTCAAGGGCAAGAGCTCGGCCAAGCATGCCGTCTCGGACTGGATGGACATCGAGAAGGAGCGCGGTATTTCCGTTACTTCCTCGGTGCTGCAGTTCACCTACAACGGCGCCTGCGTCAACATCCTCGATACCCCCGGCCACCAGGACTTCTCGGAGGATACCTACCGTACCCTTATGGCCGCCGACGCTGCTGTTATGGTCATCGACGGCGCCAAGGGCGTCGAGGCCCAGACCAAAAAGCTCTTTAAGGTCTGTACGCTGCGCCACATTCCCATCTTCACCTTTGTGAACAAGCTCGACCACGAGGCTCGCGATCCGTTTGAGCTCATGGAAGAGATCGAGAACGTCCTGGGCATCAATACGTATCCCATGAACTGGCCGATCGGCAGCGGCCGCAACTTCCGCGGCGTGTTCGATCGTCAGACCCGTCGCGTCATTGCCTTCGAGGGCGACGGCCACGCCAACGCCACCAAGAAGGTCGCCGAGGTCGAGGCTGAGCTGGGCGACCCTGCCATGGATGAGCTCATCGGCGAGGAGAACCATAAGAACCTGATGGACGACATCGAGCTGCTCGATGGCGCTGGCGACGAGCTCGACTTGGATGCTGTGGCTTGCGGCAAGCTGAGCCCGGCGTTCTTTGGCTCGGCGCTCACCAACTTTGGCGTGGAGCCCTTCCTCAAGGAGTTCCTGCGTCTGGCCCCGACGCCGCGCGCCTATACCGATACGCTCACCAGCGAGCCGGTCGATCCCTGCCGCGACGACTTTAGCGGCTTTGTGTTTAAGATCCAGGCCAACATGGACAAGAACCACCGCGACCGCATCGCCTTTGTGCGCATTTGCTCGGGCAAGTTCGAGCGCGGCATGGACGCCTTCCACGTGCAGGGCAACCGCAAGCTTAAGCTTGCTACTGGCACCTCGATGATGGCCGATGACCGTGCGATTGTTGACGAGGCGTACGCGGGCGATATCGTGGGCCTGTTCGATCCGGGTATCTTTAGCATCGGCGACACTGTGTGCTCTGGCAAGCGCCACGTGCAGTATCCGCAGATCCCGACGTTTGCCCCCGAGATGTTCGCTCGCATTACGCAGGTCGACACGCTCAAGCGCAAGCAGTTCGTCAAGGGCATGGAGGAGCTTGCCCAAGAGGGTGCTATCCAGATCTTCCGCGAACTGGGTGCCGGCATGGAAAGCGTCATCGTGGGCGTGGTCGGCGTGCTGCAGTTTGAGGTGCTCGAGCGCCGCCTCAAGGCCGAATACCGTGTTGAGGTTCGTCGCCAGCCGTTGCCCTATACCGATATCCGCTGGATCCAGAACGACCCCGACACTATTGATATCCCGGGCCTTTCGCTCACGCGCGACACCCTGCGTGTCGAGGACATGCGCGGCGGTAAGCTGCTGCTGTTCACGAGCCCGTGGAACGTGGATTGGGCAACCGACCACAACCCCGACCTTATCCTGTCGGAGTTTGGCAACGTAGCGTTTTAACGCATCGGCGCGGTGGCCCTGCGGGGCTGCCGCGCCGATTGCTTGCCTGATGCCGCGCGAGCGGCTATCATACCCACCGTCGTCTCAAGACCAGGGCGTCCGAGCAGTTCGGGTCCGATATCCTGCTCGTTAAACCTAAAACCAAAGGAGTACATAATGATCAAGAAGGTCATGGAGGACTACAAGGTCCTGCTGCGGAGCATTCCCGCGGCAACGGTTTCGCTGTTTTTCGTGAGCGTCATCATGATGAACCTGCTGGCCAACAAAGAGCTTATCAGCCTGCCGTATCTGGCACTCGATTGCGGCTTTGTGGTGAGCTGGGTTTCGTTTTTGTGCCAGGACATGATCTGCAAGCGCTTTGGCGCCAAGGCATCCATCAAAATCTCTATCCTCGCGCTGCTGGTCAACCTGGCCGTGAGCCTGTGCTTTTGGGCATGCTCGCTCACGCCCGGTATGTGGGGCGCCTACTACGACACCGGCATGATCGAGGTCAACACCGCCCTTAACGCCACCATCGGCGGCACCTGGTACGTGGTGCTGGGCTCTTCGCTGGCAATGCTCGTTTCTGCCGTGGTTAATTCCACGCTCAACCAGTCGCTCGGCCGTATGCTCAAAAAGAATAACTTTGCGAGCTTCGCCTTCCGCTCCTATGTGTCCACGGGTGTTGGCCAGTTTATCGACAACCTGGTCTTTGCCATTGTGGTGAGCCACACGTTCTTTGGTTGGACCTGGGTGCAGGTCCTTATGTGCTCGCTGACCGGCGCTGTTGCCGAGCTGCTGTGCGAGGTCTTCCTGAGCCCCGTGGGCTACAAGGTCGTGCGCGGCTGGGAGCGCGAGAATGTGGGCTCCGAGTACCTCGAGCGCCACGCAACCGCCTAAGGAGCAAGTATGCGGGTTTTGATCACGGGCGCTTCGGGCGGTATCGGAGCCGCGTGCGTGCAGCGCTTTTTGGACGAGGGCCACGAGGTCGTGGGCTTTGATCTGCTGCCGGCGGCGATCGAACACGAGCGCTACCGCCATCTGATTGTTGATGCCCGCGAGCCTAACTCGTTTCCAGGCGACCTTGAGCCTCAGGTGATCGTGAACGTTGCCGGTACGCAGGATTCGGCCGACGACATCGCCGCCAACCTGTATGGCACCATCAACGTGACCGAGCGCTACGCCTTTGCGGGGGAGGGGCTTGCCGCCAAGCCGGCGCCGGCTATCAAATCCGTGGTTAATGTGGGGTCGGCGAGCGGGCATACGGGATCGGAGTTTCCCGCCTATGCCGCCAGCAAGGGCGGCGTTATCGCCTATACCAAGAACCTTGCAAACCGCTTGGCACCGCAGGCCATCGCCAACAGTGTGGACCCGGGCGGCGTTATCACACCGCTCAACCGTTGCGTGATGGAAGACGAGCACCTGTGGAACCAGATTATGGAGCTCACGCCGCTTAAACGCTGGGCCACCGCCCAAGAGATTGCCGAGTGGATCTACTTTGTGGGCGTGACCAATCGGTTTATGACCGGGCAGAGCCTGCTGATCGATGGCGGCGAGGCCGGCCGCACCCAGTTTATCTGGCCCGAGTAGAAAACGCGCCCGATGGCAAGATCGCCGTCGGGCGCGTTTTTGATGTATCGATTTTTAGCCGAGGCAAGTCCAGTTGACGGGGGTCGAGCCGTGCTGTTCGAGTAGCCGATTAGCAGCGGAGAAGGGGCGCGACCCCATAAAAGCGGGGAGTTCTGCCGTGGCACGGTTGGCCGAAAGCGGCGAGGGGTGCGTGGAGGCCAGACAGAACTTATCGGTTGCCTTGCCCGCACCAGTTGCGACGAGCTTGCCTTCGACCATCTGCTGGGCAAAGCGACCCCATGCCAAAAAGACGACCGACTGGGGCAGCTGGCAGCAGCGTTCGATAACGTAGTCGGTGAGCGTGCTCCAGCCCAGTTTGGCATGCGAGTTCGCGGCATGCTCGCGCACGGTGAGCGTGGTGTTGAGGAGCAGGACGCCCTGCTGTGCCCATGGGGTTAGGTCTCCCGTGGCGGGAATGGGGCAGCCCAGATCGGCTTTGAGTTCCTTATAGATGTTGCGCAGGCTCGGCGGCAACTTGGTTTGCGTCGCGGGGACCGAGAACGACAGTCCCATGGCCTGGTTGGGTCCGTGATAGGGGTCTTGACCCAAGATGACAACCTTGACCTGGTCGGCAGACGTGTAGGCGAGGGCATTGAGGATGTCGTCTTGTGCCGGGTAGATGGTCTGCTCGGCACGCAAAAGGGCGATGCGCTCGAGCAGCTGATTCGTAGTGTCACGTACCGGCTGCGGCGCATCGCCCAACCAAGTTGCTATGTTGCGGTCGCGGGTCGCGGCGTCCATGGGGCTCCTTTACGTCAGATGCTCTGTCGGTATCTATTGTAAAGGCGCACCGGTTGCCTTTATGCCACGGCCGTATGAAGAGTGGGGTCTACGAGACGTGCTCGGGCGCTCCTGCCATGCGAGCCTGTCCATGCGCGCGGAGGCGCGGAAGCTCGACGGTTGCCACCATGACCCCGGTTAGGATGAGGGCGGCGCCAAAGAAGGCGATGGGGCTCAGGACCTCGCCAACCAAGAAGAACGAAAAGACAGCGGAGCAGACCGGCTCAAGCGAGAAGGCGAAGCCGGTGGTCTCGGCGGGCACGTGGGGCTGCACGAGCGTCTGGGTGATAAAGCCATAGGCAGAGCAGATGAGTGCGAGGGCAACGACAACGACGATCTCGCTGGGCGTACTGGGAAGTGTGAAATCGCCAAAGACGCATGCGGCGATGCCCGAGAACAAGCCGCCGAAGCCCAGCTGCCAAACGCCCAGAGCAAGCGGATCGACTTCTTCGACAAAGCGCTTGGCCACGATAATGTGGCTGGCATAGATAAAGGCCGAGAGCAGCATGATGATCGCGCCGGGATTCAGGCTGGTAAAGTCTGCGCCCGAGAGCAGCAACATACCGCAGGTGACGATGGCGGTGCCGACGAGCACTTTGCGCTCGGGGGCGCGGCGCAGCAGGGCGGCGTTGGCAAACGGCACGATTACGACCGTCAGGCTCTGCAAAAAGCCGGCAGTGGAGGCAGAGGTGAGGCTGGAGCCCAGGCACATGCAGGTGAGCTCGGTTGCCATAATGGCGCCGATGATGGCGGCACGGACCATAAGGTCGCGGTTGATGCGGAAAGCGCGCTTGTGGAAGAGCAGCAGGCAGACCACAAAGGCGATGATGCAGCGTAGCGCGACGATGCTCGTGGCGTTCATGCTGTCCATGCCGATCTTCATGAGGGGATACGAAAAGCCCCATGCGACGGGAACGGAAAATGAGAGCGCGATTGCTTTTTTACGATCCATGGGACTCCTTTTGTTACAGAACGGTTTCGCAAAAAGGATTCTGCTCCCAGATGTTGATGTAGTAAAGCGAATGTATCTTCAGTATGATTAAGAAATACTAATGTAGGCAGAAAAAGCGCTGGCAAAACGTTTTACGGCTGCATTGATGTGGAGGCACGATGGCATCGCGGTATCAGATTGTTTGTATGGTGGTCGATTGCGGCAGCCTGAAACGTGCGGCCGACGAGCTGGGCTATACGCAAAGCGCGGTGAGCCAGGCCGTCAAGGCGCTCGAGCGCGAGCTGGGCACCACGCTTATCGAGCGCGGTAAGCAGGGTGTTTCGCTTACGCGCGACGGTAAACAATATCTGCCGTACCTGCGCCAGATTGTGACCGCCGAGGCCGAGCTCGAGGGCAAGCGCCAGGAGCTGCTGGGACTTTCGTCGACTGATATTCGCATCGCGACGTTTACCAACGTGAGTCGAACCGTATTGCCGCGCGTGATCCGCGATTTTGGAGCCCTGCACCCGGGCGTACGCTTTACCCTCAAGCAGGGCGATTACACGCGCAACGCCCAGTGGGTGCACGATGGCGTGGTCGATTTTTGCTTTACGGCACGCGGATTTACCGCTGGGCTCGAGAAGCGCGTGGTCTATCACGACGAGTTGGTGGCATTGTTGCCGGCCGCGCATCCGCTGACGGCAAAGGAAAAGGTGACACTCGCCGACCTGGCGTCCGAGCCGTTTGTACTGCTGGATGAGGGCGAACAGAGCCTGGTGCTCGATGCATTTGCGACGCATGGGCTGTCGCCGCACGTGACGAGCGAGGTGACCGACGACTACACCATCATGGCGATGGTGGAGGAGGGCCTAGGCGTGAGTATGCTCTACCGTCGTACTGTGGAGGGCATGCGTGCCGATATTCGCGTACGTCCCATCGTGCATGCTCCCTCGCGCGACGTGGTGGCCGCCTGGCGCAGCTGGGACACCATGCCCATCGCCACGAGGCGCTTTATCGACTATATGAGCTCGCATATTGTCAATTAATGACTGGCGTGGCGTTGAGTGCGGTGTTTAGCGGGCTGTCGCTTTGGCTTGGGTGGCGCGATAGGTGCGTGCCGGGTGGCAGAGTAGTACCGCCACGACCATAAAGAACGCCGTGGTGCCCAGGCTGATGGGGTAGACCATCATGATGTTCGCAAAGGTGCGGAAGTGCGGGAACACGCAGAACACCCAATAGAAGCGGATGCCGCAGACGCAGATCATGGTGATGAGGGCGGGCGTGAGCGAGATACCAAAGCCGCGCAGGTAGCCTGACATGTTTTCGTAGAACATGCTAAAGGCGTACGCCGGGAAGATCGAACACACGCGGATATAGCCGATCGAGACGATGTTGGGGTCGCTGTTGAACAGCGACAAGATCTCGCGTCCCAGGCCGACAATAACGATGATCGTGGTGAGTGCAACGATACCGCCTTCGACCAGGCAGACCTTAAGCGTTTTGGTGCAGCGATCGATCTGGCGGGCACCGTGGTTTTGTCCCACAAAGGTGGTGCACGCCTGGCTAAAGCTGTTGAGCAGGTTGTAGCACACGTACTCCAGGCTCATGGCGGCGCTCGATGCCGCCATGACCTCGGTGCCCAGGCTGTTGATGGCAGACTGGATGATGATGTTGGCGACGGCAAAGACAGCGCTTTGGATGCCGGCGGGCAGGCCGATCTTGACGATGCGCTTGAGGGCGACGGGGTCGATAGCCAGGTCGCGCGGGGTGACGCGGACGACGGAGTCGGTCTTGAGCAGGCGGATAAAGAGCGTAGCGGCGCTGACGGTGTAGGCGATGGCGGTGGCGATGGCGACGCCCGCGACGCCCCAGTGGAGTACGGGGACAAAGATGAGGTCCAGGCCAATGTTGAGGACGGTGGACACAGCAAGCGCCTGCAGCGGCATGCGGGTGATGCCGACGGAGCGGAAGATCGCGGCCTCAAAGTTGTAGAGCAAGATCGAGGGCATGCTGAGCAAAAAGACGCGCAGGTAGAGCGAAGCGAGCGGCATGGTTTCGGCGGGAACGTTGAGCGCGGCGAGCATGGGCTCGGCAAAGATTTCGCCCAGCGCGATGACGACAAAGCCCACGAGCGCCATTAAAATCGAGGTATGGACGGCGCGTTTGACCATGTTCTGATCGTTGCGGCCGATAGCGTTGGCGATGACCACGTTGGAGCCAAGCGACATGCCAATAAACAGGTTGAGCATAAGACTGGTAAGCGGAACATTGGAGCCGACCGCCGCCATGGCGAGGGTTCCCTGGTCGCCCGAGAAGTTACCGATGATAACCGTGGCGATGAGGTTCGATAGCTGCTCCAAGATGCTCGTGGCGGCCACGGGGAAGGCGAACAGGGGAATATTGCGCCACAGCGAGCCGGTGGTCATGTCAATGTGCTTAGATACGGTGTCAGCCATACGCTCTCAATCTCTAACATGCTCTTTCGTGCTTATTTGCGCAGATGATGATACTCCTAATCGACTAGTCGTTGGGGACGTTCTTAAACGACTAGTCATTTAAGAACGTCCCCAATGACTAGGTGGGGAAGGCGTGCGACAATGGTGGGCGTTGTGTTGTTCGCGCTAAGGAGTTGCCATGTTGTTGTGTCCCGTTTGCCATGAGCCACTGGTGGATAACGAGCGCGGTGCTGCATGCGCGGGCGGACACCGGTTTGACCGTGCGCGCGAGGGCTATCTGTACCTACTGCGCTCGTCCAAGAGCGGCGACTCTATGGGCGATCCCAAGTCACAGGCGCGCAGTCGTCGTGACTTTCTGAACCGCGGATACTATGCGCCGTTGCGCGATGCGATGGTCGAGCTGGTGCGCGAACGAGCTCAGCGGTGCGCAGCTACGTCGGACAAGCCGCTGGCCTTGCTCGATATTTGCTGCGGCGAGGGCTACTACACCAGCGCCATGGGCGCGGTGCCGGGCGTGGATGCTTACGGTTTCGACCTGGGCAAGGAGATGGTGCGCCTGGCCGCCAAGCGCGGCGACGCGACCTACTTCGTGGCCAACATGAAGGATATCCCCGTGGCCGATGGCGCCTTCGATATGGTGACCGAGCTCTTCGCTACCTTTAACGAGCGTGAGTTTTCTCGCGTGCTGGCGCCCGAGGGCTCGCTCTACACCGTCGTGCCAGGTGCCCGCCATCTGTTTGGGCTCAAGGAGGTGCTCTACGACACGCCGTACCTTAACGATGAGAAGCTGCCGAAGACAACCGAGCTCGAGTTAGTCGGAACGCACCGGGTATCTGCGAATATTACGCTCCAGACGCAGGCCGACATCGAGGCGGTGTTCCAGATGACGCCGTACTACTACCGCACGCGCCCTGCCGATAAAGAGCGCCTGGCAAACTTGGACACCCTTCAAACCGACATCGACTTCATCATCGCCGAGTACCGCCACAGCTAACAACCTGCCAAAAAGGGACAGGTTTGTTTTGGTAGGTTTTATCTGGGCAAACGTAAAGGGCCGACCGCGGAGATGCGCGATCGGCCCTTTTTAGTTGCTTGGCTGCAGAGCTTATGAGAAGCGAGCGCTTACAGGCGGTCCTTGTTCTCGGCCTTAACGGCGTGTGCCTGCTGAACAAAGAACAGGTCGTAGACCACGATGACAAAGGCGATTATATTGACGGAGCTGCCGCCGAGTGCGGGAAGCGTGAGCACGGCTTGGAGGAGCGTGGCTGCCGCGGCAACGATACCGAGCTTAAATGCGCCATCCACCTGCGAAGGCTTGTTGGCGCCCTTGATACCGGTGACGCCTGCGGCAAGGTCGACGAGGCCCTTAACAATCACCACAACAGCGGCGAGTGTGGCGTTCGATCCGTAAGCGGATCCAAAATTGCCGGTAACAATGCCGGCAATTCCGATGACGAGGCTGGCGATGCCCAGAACAAAATAAATCAGGGCAAGGATTTTGAGTGTCTTGCGAGCAGCGCTCATAGCTGGTCCTTTCGATGCGGGCGCGGAGAATCTGTCGCGCCCAGGTTACGGCACATATCGTGAAGCACATTGTAGTTCAACGGGACGATGCATGCGTTTGAAAGCGTCTCTTGCCTGTACGGTCCAACCTTTCAAAAAGGAAAGCTGGACGTAAGCCAAATCGATGGCAGCCCATGTGCGGCGCTGCGATGATGAGGCCGTAACAAGGAGCTGGTCTCAAGGAGGAGCCATGATGTACGGAACAGGGCAAGTGCGTGAGCCGCGGTCGTTGGGAAGGCGCATGGGCGATTCTGTGATCGCTGCCGTGTGCACGGGATTGATGGCGGTGCTTTGCATTGCGATGCTGTGGGCCATGTCGCATGTGGGACAATAGCGGACGGTTGGGTGCTGGCATAAACGGCGCCCCGCGTATTCGTTTTGCTTGTTAAGGAGTGTCCATGGGCGTCGTCGATCCCTTTTCTGTTGCTCGGGCCGCGGGGCTCGAGCTCGTGCGGAAGTCCGAGGGCCTCACGCTCACCGACGGCGCGATGGAGCTGCGTGCCGATTTTGCCCGCATGCTGCCACGACTCAAGCAAGGCCGTCTGCAGCAAGAGCTGCTGGTAAAGGCTGCGCGCACAAAAGGCATCGAGAGCCCATGGGCGATTGATGCCACGGCAGGCTTTGGCGAGGATTCGCTGCTGTTGGCGGCCGCGGGCTTTACCGTCGATCTGTATGAGCAGGATTGCGTGATCGCGGCGCTCCTCAAGGATGCCTTGGATCGCGCGGCGGATGATCAGGTGCTTGCGGCTGCCGTGGCTCGCATGCGCCTTCATGCGGGCGAGGACAGCATTGCCGGCCTTCGCCATACAGCTGAGCTGATCGGGCAGGGCGAGCTCGCCGCTCCCGACGCGGTGTATCTGGATCCCATGTTTCCCGAGCGCACCAAGAGCGCGGCGGTGAAAAAGAAGTTCCAACTCTTGCATCATCTGGAACAGCCATGTGCCGATGAGGAGACGCTGGTCGAAGCTGCGCTTGCGGCGCGTCCGCGCAAGGTCGTTATCAAGCGGCCGGTAAAGGGCCCGCTGCTTGCCGGCGTTAAGCCGAGCTATCAACTTGCGGGCAAGGCCGTTCGTTACGATGTTTTGGTGCCGCCGCGCCCGTAGCTTGCGCGCGATAGCTGGCGCTCCGTCAGTGCCGTGTCGAAGCGGCGCCTATTTCCAAGGGTGCGACGTCAGGTGCCATCCGCCGCAGTATTCGCATTTGTAGCAGGCCAAACCGCGCCGCCCGCGGTTTTCGCATTCGGCCATAACGGCCTCGGCCTCGGCGCGCGTGTCGTAACGGTTTTTGCGTTCGCACGACTTGTAGCGCCAGGCCTCATCGCGCTCGGCATCCAGGGCGTCGCGGCGCTCGTCCTCGCGTGCAAACAGGTCGCTCATATCGCCGCCGGTGGCAGCGCCCAAAAACTCGCTTTTGGCCTTTGACCAGGCGGCTCGCTTTTTGCTCCCCATCTGCATCGCGCCCCTCTCCAAACGTTGGTATCATTGCTCAATCAAAGTGATACCAATAAACGTGAGGTCGCCGCGTGATGATCAGAAAAACCCTCGATACCGACATTCCCGCTGTCATGGCTATCTATGACGCGGCCCGCGTCTTTATGCGCGCGCATGGCAACGCCACACAGTGGCCCGAGGGCACGCCTTCTGCCGAGCAACTGGCTGCCGATATCGCCGCCGGTGGCAGCTATGTGTGCGAAGTCGATGGCCGCGTGGTGGCGACGTTTGCCTTTTTGCCGGGCCCGGACGAGTGCTATGACGTAATTGAGGATGGTCAATGGCGCAGCGACACTCCGTACGCCGTGCTGCACCGTGTGGCGTCCGATGGCACCGTGCACGGTATCGCGGCTGCGATGTTTGCCTTTGCCAAGGAGCGTGCCGATCACCTGCGCATCGACACGCATCAGGACAACCTGCCCATGCAAGGTGCCATCATAAAGGCCGGCTTTGAGCGCGCCGGCGTCGTGTATGTGTCGGACGGCACGCCGCGTGTTGCGTTTGACTGGCTGCGCGAGGCATAAGATCGAGGGCGCGTATCAATAATTCGCGCGAACGAAAATGGCCTCGGGGGGGGCCATTTTCGTTCGCTGTGCTGTTTTGCAAGCCGGCTTTCGCAAGGCGCGAACCTACGAAAATCGCCGCGCGGCAACGCGGGGCGATGAGCTCGGTCGGGGGATAGGGCCCGCTTCGCCCGCCGGCCCGTAAATTGTATCATCCAGTGTGGAGCGTGAGTGCCCGTTGCCGCGTGCGATGGGCTTGTAATAAGAGGAGAGCCATGTCGAAGCAAGCGGTCGTTGGGATCTTGGCGCATGTTGATGCCGGCAAGACCACGCTGGCCGAGGCCATGCTGTTCAACGCGGGTCGTATTCGCAAACGCGGCCGCGTGGACGATGGCGATTCGCATCTGGATACGAACGAGATCGAGCGCGAACGTGGCATCACGATTTTCTCGTCGCAGGCCGTGCTCGACCACGGTGATACCCACGTCATGCTCGTGGATGCACCGGGGCATGTCGATTTTTCTGCCGAGGCGGAGCGCACGTTGCGCGCGCTGGACTACGCGATTTTGGTTGTGGGCGCCAACGATGGCGTGCAGGGACACACCGAAACCCTGTGGCGCCTGCTTGCGCGCTATGACATTCCGACGTTCATCTTTATCAACAAAATCGATTTGGAGAATCCCGGTCGCGATGTTTTGCTGGCACAACTTGGGCAACATCTTTCCGAGGGCTGCCTGGATGCCAGCGAACTGTTGGCGGGTGGTGCCGTTCAGGAGGACGCTGCTGCGTTGGACGAGGCGGCGCTCGAGGAGTTTCTTGAGGCGGGTGAGCTTTCCGTCGCGACGCTGTCGCGCATGGTTGCCGAGCGCAAGCTCTTTCCCTGCTTTGCTGGCTCGGCACTCAAGGACCAGGGTGTGGAAGAGCTACTCGACGGCATATGCGCTTTGATGCTAGAGCGAACATGGCCTCAGGAGTTCGCCGCGCGTGTCTACCGCGTGAGTCGTGGAGACCGTGGCGAGCGTCTTACCTGGGTCAAGGTGACCGGCGGAACGCTGCATGCCAAACAGGTGATTAACGGACGTTCCGGCGCCGAGGCATGGGAGCAAAAGATCGACCAGGTGCGCATCTATAACGGCGAGAAGTATGAGCTTGCCCAGGAAGTTGCTGCTGGCGGTATTTGTGCCGTGACGGGCCTTGCGCACGTTCGCCCGGGGGACGCCCTGGGCGCAGAGCCCGCGGGCGATGCGCCCGTCATTGCGCCAGTCCTCACCTATACGGTGCTTCCGGGCGAACACGATGTCCATGCGGTGTTCAAAGCGCTGACTGAGTTGGCGGACGAAGATCCTATGCTCGGCGTAAGCTGGAATACTCATCTTGAGCAGATTCATTTGCAGTTGATGGGCGCTGTGCAACTCGAGGTTGTGCAGCGGGTGTTGGCCGATCGTTTTGGCCTTTCGATTGCGTTTGAGCCTGGCGGCATTCTCTATAAGGAGACTATTTCGCAGCCGGTCGAGGGCGTGGGCCACTTTGAGCCACTGCGCCACTACGCCGAGGTGCATCTACGTCTGGAGCCGTTGCCGGCGGGCTCGGGCGTGCAGTTTGGCACCGTGACCTCGACCGACGAGCTCGATCTTAACTGGCAACGTCTGGCGCTCACCAACGCCATGGAGCGCGATCACCTGGGCGTGCTGACCGGCTCGCCCATCACCGATGTGCGCATTACGCTCACAGGCGGCCGCGCGCATGCCAAACACACCGAGGGCGGCGATTTTCGCCAGGCCACGTACCGCGCGATTCGCCAGGGGCTCATGCAGGCGCGTGAGGCCGGCGCGGCCGTGTTGCTGGAGCCGTGGTACCACTTTGAGCTCGAGGTGCCGGGGGAGTGCGTGGGTCGGGCGCTCTCGGATGCCACACGCATGGGTGCCGAGTACGAGCCACCGACGATGACGGGTGACCGAGCGAAGCTTGTGGGTCGCGTGCCGGCATCCGAGGTGCAGGATTACGCGCTGGAGGTGGCTGCCTACACGAGTGGTCGTGGGCATCTGTACCTGGAGTTCGCCGGCTATGCGGCTTGCCATGATGCCGAGCGCGTCATCGAGGCGGCCGCCTACGAGCCCGAGGCCGATCTGTCCAACACGCCCGACTCGGTCTTTTGCTCTCACGGCGCTGGCTACACCGTCAAGTGGTACGACGTACCCGCCACGGCGCACGTAAAGATTGATCCCGCCACCTTCCGCCCCTGGCGAGCAGCAGACGCCGAGTTTTTCGGCCACATGTGACAAAGGGACAGCTCCTTTGTCACATGCTATTGGTATAACTCGGTATAAGTTGGTATAACTATTGCCAGGGTTTGCCAATCCGAGGAGGCCGACATGAATCCAAATCCCTTTAAGCCCACGGCTGGCAAGCGGCCTCCGATACTCATCGGCCGCGAGTCGGTCATCGAAGATTTTGAGGAAGGACTCGACAACGGCGCCGGAGCGCCGGGTAGGCTCATGCTCATTACGGGAAACCGCGGCTGCGGCAAAACGGTTCTCCTGCGGGAGCTGCAACGTCTAGCCAATGAGCGCGGATGGGCGGTTATCTCCGATTCCGCTTCGCTTGGCTTATGCGACCGCTTAGCCGACGCGCTACGCTCGAATAAACCCGTTGTGACGTCAATGGGGTTCGGGCCGTCGTTTGGCCGGATGTCGGTCGAGGCGGCGCGAGCAAAGGGCGAGACGTTACGAGGGCTGGTCAACGAGCGCCTCAAGAAGCTCGGTCCAGGCAAGGGCATACTGTTTGCGATTGACGAGGCGCAATCTGCATCTATCGAGGAACTGGCGGCACTTGCCGTCCTCTATCAGCAGGTGCTCGGAGATCAGGATGCTACGGGATTGCCCGATAGCGACCAGCGCGGTCTTGCGCTGGTGTTCGCTGGATTGCCCAGTATGGTTGATGACTTGCTCGAAGAGCCGAGCGTGACGTTTTTGCGCCGCGCCCAGCAGCGTACGCTGGGGGCGATTTCTTTGCCCAAGGTGCGCGATTCATATATCCAGACGGTCAAAGACGCTGGTCTTTACGTTGACGCGGAGACGGCGGACCTTGCGGCACGCAAGAGCATAGGGCATCCCTATATGGTTCAGCTGGTGGGCTATTACATGTGGCGCTCTGCTGTCCGCCGTAACTCGCAGGTCATTGAAAGGTGCGATGTCGAGGATGGCCATGCGGATGCCGTCTCCGAGTTCTATGAAGCAGTTGACGCTCCCTTGTATTACGGGTTGCGCAGTCCGCAGCGCCTATTTATCGAGGCCATGGCGGCTGACGGGGGCAAGCCGACGCGCATGGCGGACATCATTGAGCGTTGCGAGCGTACCCAGAGCTGGGCGAGTAAATATCGCGCAAGCCTGATTCGCGAGCGCATCATCGAGGCTGCCGGATACGGCCTCGTCCGGTTTACCGTGCCCATGCTGGGCGCGTACATTCGCGATCGAGTTTTATGGCATGAGTAGGGTGATAAAGGTGACGGAACAGAAGATGGGCCCGCAGGCTATCGAGGTGCGCGGTGCGCGCGTCCATAACCTCAAGGACATCGATATCGATATTCCGCTGGGAAGGCTCGTGGGCATTGCCGGCGTGTCGGGTTCGGGCAAGAGTTCGCTGGCGCTGGGGGTTCTTTATGCCGAGGGCTCGCGTCGCTACTTGGAAGCACTCAGCACCTATACTCGACGTCGCCTGACGCAGGCCGAACACGCCCAGGTGGACGAGGTGCTGCACGTGCCGGCGGCGCTCGCGCTGCACCAGCGTCCGAGCGTGCCGGGCGTGCGTTCGACCTTTGGTACCATGACCGAGCTCAACAACAGCCTGCGTCTGCTCTTTAGCCGTTGCGCCCATCACGTGTGCCCGCACTGCGGGGCGCGCGTGGAGCCGAGCCTTAACGTGGCCGCGGGCCTGTCGCTCACGTGTCCGACATGCGGCCGCGAGTTCTACGCGCCGAGTGCCGAGGACCTTGCCTTTAACAGCGGCGGTGCATGCCCCACCTGCGGCGGCA
The DNA here is from genome assembly GCA_947002045.1 of uncultured Collinsella sp. Lineage (GTDB taxonomy): Bacteria > Actinomycetota > Coriobacteriia > Coriobacteriales > Coriobacteriaceae > Collinsella. Next base: position 36,053 of record CAMQJB010000001.1, on the reverse strand, counting down.
CCGGTGTCATGCGCGAGGTGGACGAAGCGAGCCTGGTACCCGACGAGTCAAAGACTATCAACGAGGGCGCGGTCCTTCCCTGGGGCACGCTCATGTGGGATCTGATGAAGCAGGTGGCTGGCGAGATGGGCGTGCGTACCGACGTGCCGTTTAACCAGCTCACGCCTCAAGAGCGCGACATCGTGTTCCACGGCCCGGCGGTTAAGAAGCACATTCTCTACGTTCCCAAAAACGGGGAGGGCGCCACGCCGCTCGATTTCACCTATTACAACGCCGTCTATACCGTTGAGAATGCGCTCGCCAAGGTCAAGGACGATAAGGGCCTCAAACGCGTTGCACGCTTTTTGCGCGAGGGGCCATGCCGTGACTGTGGTGGCACGCGTCTTTCCGAGGCTGCGCGCCAGCCCCAGGTGCGCGATATCAATCTGGCACAGGCGGCGGCTATGACGCTGGGCGAGGCGATTGAGTGGGTGCGTGGGGTTCCTATGTCCTTGCCGGCCGAGATGCAGCCCATGGCAGCGGATATCTGCGATTCATTTTTGAGCACGGCCCGTCGTCTGGTCGACCTGGGTCTCGATTACCTTTCACTCGACCGCGCCGGTGCCACGCTCTCCACGGGTGAGCGCCAGCGTGTGCAGCTCGCCCGTGTGGTGCGCAACCGGTCGACGGGCGTGCTTTATGTGCTGGACGAGCCTTCGATCGGCTTGCATCCCGCCAATGTCGACGGCTTGGTGGGCGTGATGCGCGATTTGGTGGATGACGGCAACACCGTGGTTGTTGTCGACCACGATACGCGCGTACTGGCGGAAGCCGACTATCTGGTCGAGATGGGCCCCGTTGCCGGAGCAGGCGGCGGTAACGTGATCGCTGCAGGCACGGTAGACGAGGTCGAGCAAGCGCGGGACAGCCGCATCGCTTCGTTTTTGCGTGCCGAGCCCAAGCGCTTGCGTTCACAGGTGGCTGACGACGAAATGTTCGACCAGGGCCACATCCGCATGGCGACCGATACCATCCATACCGTCAAACCGCTCGAAGTCGATATCCCGCGCGGCCGCTTGGTCGCGGTGACGGGTGTTTCGGGTTCGGGTAAGACGACGTTGGTGCTCGAGACGCTCATCCCGGCGCTTAAGGCGCAGGCAGCTGGCGAGCGTCTGCCGGGGCACGTGCGTTGGGTCGATGCCGAGGGCATTGCCCGCGCCAACCTGATTGACGCTACGCCCATTGGCGCCAATGTTCGCTCGACGGTGGCAACTTATGCCGACATCCATGACGAGCTGCGCCGCGCCTTTGCCCGTACGCCCGAGGCTAAGGCAGCTGGCTACAAGGCGGGCGCCTTTAGCTACAACACCGGCGCCTTGCGCTGCCCTACGTGCGACGGCACGGGCTCGATATCGCTCGACGTGCAGTTTTTGCCCGACGTCGAGATCGTCTGCCCGGCATGTCGCGGTTCGCGTTATGCGGACGCGGCTTCGCATATCCATCGTGAGGGCAAGGACGGGAGTCTGCTTACGTTGCCGCAGCTCATGGACATGAGTGTGGACGAGGCCCTCGACGCCACGGTGGGACTCAAGAAGGTTCAGACGCGCTTGCAGACCTTGCACGACCTGGGCTTGGGCTATCTCACGCTCGGCGAGCCCACACCGGCGCTCTCGGGCGGCGAGGCTCAGCGCCTTAAGCTCGCGAGCGAGATGGGCCGCGTGCAGGACGATGCCGTATTCGTATTCGACGAGCCCACGATCGGCCTACATCCGCTCGATGTTCAGGTGTTGCTGAGTGTGTTCGACGGCCTTGTTGCCAAAGGCGCCACGGTTATCGTGATTGAGCACGATCTCGACCTTATCCGTAACGCCGATTACGTGATCGACATGGGCCCGGGCGGTGGCGACGCCGGCGGGCAAATCGTCTGCGCCGGCACGCCGGGCGACATCGCAGCCTGCTCCAAGAGCATTACCGGCCGCTATCTATAGCCAATGTGACAAAGGGACAGCCCCTTTGTCACATTGATGTCTATTTCACGCATTGAGCCGCGAGATAGTCGCGGAAGAATGGCAATTCAAATGCGACGAGCCCTCGTCCTCGTTCCCCGATGATGCCGGCATCTATCATGCGGCGTCGGTAGCGGGAGACCTGCTGTGGCGAACGCTTAAGGCGCTCGACAAGGTCAGCGGTGGTGGACTCTTCCTCGTCATCGAGCATGGCGATGAGGAATCGCTTGTCCTCTGCAGTGAGTTCCCGATAGGTTGCCGCGAGGATTCGGTCGTCCATCTCGTCGCGCGCGATTTTGATTCCCAGGTCAAAGTCGCGCGACGAGATTTCCTTCGAATCGCTTGTGAGATCCCAGGCACGGTAGCCTACGAGTTGCAATAGGAAGGGAAAACCAGAGATCGAGCGAACGGCTCTATCGATTCCCTCGGCATCTGCCAGGCGATCGTTTTCCTGGATCGTGCGAATCAAGGCCTCGCGTACGTCATAGTCGGCAATGCGACCCAGATGATATTGTTGGGCGCGGCGAAGGAACGAGACCGTCTTGTGGTTCAGCAACGTCGAGACGTTGTTGGGAAGTCCCGCCATGAGCAGTGCGACGCGTTTTCCATCGGTCACAAAGTGCTGATACGTCGCTGCGAGCTGAATCATCTCGTCGAGTGTCGGGTCCACCTCGTCAACCGTGACGAGCAGACCGGTGCCCGCCTCGTTGAGCTGGTCGATGATGTCGCTCATGCGATAGCGCCAGGTTGAGGCATCGTGAACGCGATTGACCTCAATGCTGCCGAGCGGTGCAATTCCAAGCCCAGTGACTTCGAAGTTGTTAGACGGGTCGATGAGATGGCCGGCAGCACGTTTCGCCCCGAACTCGATTTCCTCAAGCATTCCCGAGAGCGCGGTCGTCTTTACGGCTATCCAGCCGTGGGATTCCGCCCTTGTCGCGAGCGACGACATGAGAGCGGTTTTACCGGTTCCACGCGCGCCTGAGAAAATCGAGGTCAATTCTGGGCGCCTGCGCTGGCTCAAGAAGGCACGGTCCAAATCCCGAATAATCTGTTGTCTGCCAGCGAGATGGGCAGGAACCTCACCAAAACTGGGGGTAAACGGGTTCTCGAGATATTTCACAAAGCTCTCCTTTCACATCGCCGTTTAATTTCATTTTATTTTAGTTAATTCTGATTAAAAGCAATGGTTCGTTATTTAGAGCATCAATGAGGCAAAGGGACAGCCCCTTTGCCTCATTGATGCCAAAACCAGCTTGTCAAGAGCTAGAGGGTTTAAAAAACTGCCATTTCTACCCCGTCCCTAATGGCAGGTTTGTTACATTCCCGGAAAGCCTGTTTGGCGCAGAGCTTCGTAGAGGACGATGGCGGCGCTGTTGGATAGGTTGAGGGCGCTGATGCGGTAGTCGTCCGGATTGATGAAGTTGCCGCAGATATCCTGCTGGAGGATGGCCTCGTGGCTGTCCTCGGTATGCCCCAGCGATTCTTCGTGGGCTTCCCAAGCCTCGGCGTTATCGAGTGAGTCGCAATCGCGCAGCATGGGGATGCGCTCGCAGCGCTCGGGCGCCGCGGCAAGCAGTGGCTCGGGAATGCCCGAGCTCTCGCTGCCAAAGACCAAGTAGTCGCCATCGCGGTAGGCACTCTGCGCATAGGTGCGGCGTGCCTTTTTGGTCAGCAGATGCAGGCGTTCGTCGGCAGGGGAGAGACCATTGCGCGCAAGGAAATCCTCCCAGCTGGCATAGGTGGTCACGTCCAGGTTTTGCCAGTAGCCCAGGCCGGCGCGACGTACCGTCTTGTCGTCGAGCGAAAAGCCCAGTGGCTCCACCAGATGCAGACGGGCGCCGGTGACCACGCAGGTACGGCCGATATTGCCCGTATTGGCCGGAATCTCGGGCGCATACAGCACGATGTTGAACATGAATCTCCTTGGCTCAGAACGAAAAACCACCACGAAGGGGACAGGCACCTTCGTGGTGGTTTGGCGGTTACGTGGGCGGAAAATGCCCGCTTGGATAAACCTAGGCGCGGTGCCAGTCGGTCAGGCAAGCATCGAGGGAGGCGATGAGCGCATCCTTGTCCATGTGACGGCCGATGATGCACAGGCTCGTCATGCGGTCGCCCGTCTCGTCGTCCCAAATCTGCATGATCTCGGGGTTCTCGTCGATGATCTTCTGCTTCTCGCCCTCGGGCGCCGAGTCAACGAACAGGCCGTTCTCCATCAGGCGCATCTGGTGGCCGGCCTGCTCGAACATGTAGCACATGTCCGGATCGCCGGTCTGCCACAGCGGGCCCTTGACGCGAATGACCTCGTCGGGCCACTCCTGCTCAACAAAATCGGTGAACTTCTGCAGGTCAAACGGCTTGCGGCGCGAGTACACAAAGGTCTCGATGTCGTACTCGAGCACCTCGGGGTCGTCGTGCTCCTCGGGATGCTCCATGGCCTCGATCCAGGCGGCGGAGTTGTAGGCGCGCATAAAGTCGAAGCGGTCGGTGTCGAGCAGCTCCTCCATGGGGACCTCGCCGTTTTGGGCCTCGACGATCACGGCATCTTTCTGCAGGCTGCGCACGATGGCCTTGAGCTCGGCGATCTGCTCAGGGCTCACGGTATCGGTCTTGTTGAGAATCAGCGTGGAGCAGAACTCGATCTGCTGGATGAGCAGGCTCTCGATGTCGTCCTCGTCGATATCCTCTGCCAGCAGGTCGCGACCGCCGTTGAACTCGTCGTACATGCGGGCGCAGTCGACCACGGCCACGATGTTGTCGAGCGCGAGCTTGGGCTCGCCGCCCACCTTGGCCTCGTCGCAGAAGCTCGAGATGGTGTAGGCGATGGGGATAGGCTCGCAAATACCCGATGCCTCGATGATGATGTAGTCGAAGTTGCCCGAATCGGCGATGCCCTGCAGCTGGTTGGCAAGGTCGTCCGAAAGCGTGCAGCAGATGCAGCCGTTGGTGAGCGGGATGAGGTCATCGGTCTCGGAAAGGCCGCCGTCGGCGATAAGGCTGGCGTCGACGTTGATCTCGCCGATGTCGTTGACGATCACGGCGGCGCGGATGCCGCCGTCGTTAGCGAGGATGTGGTTGAGCAGCGTGGTCTTGCCGGCACCGAGGTATCCGGTAAGCATGATGATCTTCACGGGTTTGTTGGGCATGTGCCCTCCTTTGTTAGACATGGCTTACAGTTGAATCTTATGCCAAACGCCTGCTCTTATACCCACGCGCCGGCAAATAACACAAGCTACTCCCAGGCTCCCCATACATCGGGGCAATAACCGACGGTGGCCTTCTTACCGTTGCGCACGATGGGCTCGGCTAGAACCTGCTGGTTCTCGAGCAGCTTGTCGAAGCGCTGGCTAGGGGTGAGGTGCTGGATGAGCGCGAGCGTCTCCTCGTCCTTGGCTTTGGGGTTGAGCAGCTTGTCGATGCCGCCGACCGCCTGCATCACGCTCGTGAGCTCGCCCTTGCTCATCTCCTTTTCCTTAAGGTCGATAAACTGCACCTTAATGCGGCGCTCTTTGAAGAAGCGCTGTGCTTTCTTGGTATCGAAGGACTTTTTGGTGCCAAAAATCTGCACGTTCATGTATTTGTTCCGCCGTTCTACCTGATGAAGTTGGTCGTTGCTCGATCTGCCTCGGGTGCGTTGATGCCGGCGGCCTGTCCTGCCTCGATACAGCGAAGGAGCCAGGCCATGTTTTTGCCGATGTTGCGCATGGTGGCAAGGCCCTCGGCGTCCCCATTGGCGTCGCCGGGCACGCGACCAAACACGTTGTTCCAGTACGTGGAGGCAACCACGGGCATCTGGTTGATGGTGAAGTACTTGTTGAGTACGTCGAAGGTGGTCGACGTGCCGCCACGGCGGGCGACGGCGACCGCGGCACCCGGCTTGTGCGCAAAGGCCTTGCTGCCAGCATAGAATGCGCGGTCGAGAGCCGAGAGGATGCGTCCGCTGGGATGCGCATAGTAGACGGGGGAGCCAAAGACAAAGCCATCTGCCTGCTCGGCGGCAGCGATCAGCTCGTTCACCACGTCGTCGTCAAAGGTGCAGCGGCAATCGAGCTTGCCGCACTGGCCACAGCCAATGCAGTCGCGAATGGGCTTGGCGCCCAGCTGGAACACCTCGGTATCGATACCCTCGGCGTTGAGTTGCTCGGCGACTTCGGCGAGTGCGCGGGCGGTGTTGCCGTTTGCCTTGGGACTGCCATTGACCAAAAGAACCTTCATCACAAACTCCCTCTGCTGTTGGTGACTTCTGCAGAGGATTATCGCACGATGGGGGAGGCGGTGCGGGCGCGGTGCTAATCCAGTTTGGTACCTGGAACCTGCACGGCTTTACCGAGCAACGCTTTGAGCTCGTTCAAAATGGAAACGGGCTGTCGGCCAACGCTGTTCAGATGGAGCGTGGCCACGCGAATGGGCGGCTGATATTCAAGCGAGCCGATGAGCACGGGAGAACCCAGGAATCGTTCGATTTCGTTTGCGAGCTCGTCGATTGCCTCGGGGCCGAGCTCATCGAAAAGCGCCACGAACATTGGTCCCGTCGAGCGGAACAGGCGACCCTTGCCGCGCGAACAATCCATGAGGCAGGCGGCACTTTCGGCGAGCACGCGGTCGCCTGCATCGAATCCAAAGCGGGCATTGACTTCGGCGATATCGTCGACCTTAATGGCAATAAAGCCTGCCTCGCGCGCCACGCGGCGCATCTCTCCAATAGCGTTGACCAGCGCGTGGACATCGCCCAGGCCCGTTACCGAGTCGGTCGTATCTGCCAAGCTTCGGTTGATGATAGTGCCCACATACATGCTGGGCTCGGTATCGGTGCCGTCCAAGCGGTAACCTGTGCAGTCGCAAAGCACGTATTTTCCGGTGGCATCCATTACGCGATACTGCATGTAGTGGAAGTGCCACGTGCCGTTTATCACCATGTCGAGCTCGGCGCGTACGTTGTCGCGGTCCTCGGGATGAACGCGGGCGAGCCACATGTCGAGTGAGTTAAAAGGGTGCTGGGAGGGCAGGTCAAAATCGCGCACGGCGTTAACCGACCATTGCGATTCTCCCGTATCGAGGTTAAGGATGAACGGATAGCGCGTCTCGGAGCTCATGGAGATCGCTTGGAACACCCGGTCGTTGCAGGGAAGCTGATCGACGATTGGGCGTTGCGGCGCGTCATTGTCTTTCGGTTGCTGCACACGATGCATAAGCTTATAGCGATACATCTTGCGATCGGCATCCATCGTCATCTGGCGACGCGTGTCGCCGGCAAGTGGATCGACGCGCGAGCAGCCAAAGCTAAAGCTGGCGATCATGGGCGCCTTGCCACTTGAGCTCGCCTCGATCAGCCCGGCACGTACCCGCTCCAAGCGCTGCTCGAGTTCGGTCTCGTTTGCGGAGAGCGAGATGAGCACAAACTCGTCTCCACCGATGCGGAACAGCATCTCATCGTGCTCCATGGTTTCGGAGAGCGTGCGGCAGATGCTCAGAATATAGCGATTGCCTTCGGCGTGGCCAAACCTATCATTGCAATGTTTGAGATGGTCGATGTCAATATAGGCGCAGGTGAAGGGGTCACCTTTGTGCCAGAGTTGCTCGACGTGACGGTCGAGTCCGCCGCGGTTGCCCAAGTTGGTGAGCGGGTCGATATAGGCGTTGCTCTCAAGCAGCCGGCGCTCTTGTTGCAGGATGGCATGCGTCTTTTGCAGTTGCTCGCCAACGGCGCGCAGCTCAGCAGGCAGCGCGGCAACATCGAGTTCGGCGGTCGAGATGCCATTCGCAAGTCGCTGAAGATAGGCAATAATCGATTGCTCGCCCATGCGGTACGACTCGTTCATGATGGATAACCTCCTTGGGTGGAACAACGGTTTGTATCATATCCCCAATTTGGTTTGAATTGGGGATATAAGTTAGCTAATGGAGACAAATACCCCCTTCGACGGTGGCGTTTTGCGCACGAGCGTATCAGTTGTTATTGCCACCATCGAGCAATGCCTCAAAATCCTTCGCCGGCATGGGGCGGTAGTAGAGGAAACCCTGAGCGTAGCGGGCGCCCATGTGGCGTAGCATGTTCGCCTGCTCATCTGTCTCGACGCCTTCGATTACAATGGGCAGATGGAGCGACTGCGCCATCTCGAGCATCGATGACACGATCTGCGCGCTGCGGCCTTGATCGCGGTCGGTGGGCACAAAGGTGCGGTCGAGCTTGATGACGTCGACGTTGACGTTCTTGAGCATCGCGAGCGTGGACTGACCGGTGCCAAAATCGTCCATATAGGTCGAGAAGCCGCGGGTGTGCAAGTCGGCTGTCAGTTTGTCCACGGCTTCGGACTCTCCCGTATAAGCCGTCTCGGTGATCTCGATGCGCATGAGCTCGGGCGGCAGGTTGTATTGGGCGGCGAGCGATCCCATATGCTCGGCAACGTCGCAGGCAAGAATGTCCACGCGAGACACATTAAGCGAGACCGGAACCACGCGAAGACTGCGATCGAGACACTCGCGAAGCCATATGGCGACACCCTGCCAAATGTACTTGTCGAGCGTCACCACAAAGCCGCTTTCCTCGAGTGCGGGAATAAACGTTGCGGGCGAAATGAGAGAGCCGTCCTTGTCAATCCAGCGCGTAAGTGCCTCGGCGCCAATGATCTCGCCGGTTTCCATATCGACCTGGGGCTGCAGGTAGTACGTGATGCGGCCATTTGAGAGCGCGTACTGGAACTCGGTCAGCGTGCGGTGGAACGCAATCTCGTGTTCATATTCTTCGGGGCGGAAAATAGTAATGCGCTCCTTGAAGTCGTTTTTGGCGCGTCGATTGGTAAACATGGCCTTTGCCTGCGCATCGATGGTGATCTCCTCATTGGAGTCGATGGGGTAAATGCCCATGGACGGCCAAAAACCTACGCCGTCATCATGCCTGGCTACTGCCTCGCGAACGCGGTTGTAGATTTGATGGACGGTGATGTGCTTAAAGGGGATGAGTACGCAAAAGTCATCTTGGCCCCAGTACCCTGCGACGCCCATATCGGCATTCTCGATGTCCTTGAGGACCGTGCCCACATCGGCGAGTACGCGGTCGCCCTCGGCCTGGCCGTGCCATTCATTAAACAGGCGCATGTGACCCATGTCGACGGTGGCGATGCACCAGGTGTCGTCGCGCCTTGCCTCGAGAAATGCGTTGGCGCGCCGCATAAACTCGCTGGGTCGATAGAGGCCCGTGAGCGAGTCGATACGTTCGGCGATGGCGCTTTTGCGCTCCGCCTCGGGTATGGGGAGGCTGTCGTTGGGAACAAGCCCGCCGGCCGTGCGAAGGCGACGGTCGAGTTCGCCTAAAACGGCGGTCGCTTGATGGGTTAACTGCTCGTAAAAGGCCGGGACGACAAGGCAGACGGGAGTAATGGTGTCGCCCGCGATTTGAACAGGAGCGAAAACAGCCTCTTTAAGGTGGCGGGTCAGTTGCTCGAATGCCTCATGGTCCAAATCGTTGCTGAGCACGACGAGCTGGACGCTTCGTGAACGGAAGACCCGGCTTCTGCCGCGGGTGATCGACAGCATGCGGCCTGCGTATTCGGCAAGCATGTTGTCGACAGCCTCGGCCCCGTAGAGCTCGTTGAGATTCGCCGTGCCACGAATGCGCACCGCTATAAGCCCCGTCTCGCAGCGGTCGCGACGGCAGGCATCGATAGCGTTGACCAGCATGCGCTGCGTTCCGAGGCCTGTGGCGGCGTCGACGGTTTCGGCAAGCGAGTGGTTGACGAGTTCGCCGACATAGAGCGAGGGGACATTTCCGTCGCCGTCGATGCGAAACCCGCGAGCACGGCAGAGAACGTAGTCACCCGCGGCATTGCGCATGCGGTACTGCATGACGCGGCGGTGTTTGGAGCCGTTAAAGATCTGGTTGATGTCGTTGGCGTAGGCCTCGAGGTCATCGGGATGGACGCGCGTCTTCCAGAAATCGCGGCAGCTGTCTATGTGCTCCGAAGGAAGACCGAGATCGCGCAAGGCACCTTGCGACCAAAGGGTGCGGTCCTCGTCCAAGTTCTCGATAAAGAAATAACGGCCCTCGTTGAGCATCGAAAAGGCGTCAAAAATACGATCGCTTATTTCGAAGTCGTCGGCGTGGACTTGCGTGATATTGCGCCGATCGAGATGCATGGCATGACGTAGCTTGTAGTCGTACATGCGATGGTCGGCGTCGAGTCTCATGCGATTGGAGGCTTCGCCCAGGGCGGGGTCGGCGTGTGCCACTCCGTAGCTAAACGAGTGGGGCATCTCGGAATCGTTGTTTTTGAGCAGGATCGTTCGGCAGTGTTCCAGACGTTCGGCGAGGTCGTCCTCGGTCGCAATCGTAGATAGGATAGCAAACTCGTCGCCGCCTATGCGAAACGCCGCCTCGTCCACTTTCATATACAGTTTGAGATAGAGGCTTACCTGCAAGATATAGCGGTTGCCCTCGTCATGCCCAAAGACGTCGTTGCAGTGCTTGAGATTGTCGATATCGATGAACGCCATGGTAACGGGGGTGTCCTGCTCCCAGAGCTCCTCGAGGGAGCGGGCAAAGCCGCCACGGTTGCCAAGCCCGGTAAGCTGGTCGGTAAAGGCGGTCCTGATCAGATCCTCCTGACGCTCGAGAAGGTCACGGACGGTCTTTTCGAGCGTTTCGGTGTAATTGCTGACAGTATCCATGTTCTAAGCGGCTTTCTGAAGTCGGAGCGGATTGCGTCGGGCGAGCTCGTTGTGTACACGCATCGTTGCTCAGCGTTTTGCGTGTATCCAGGCCCCCGCCTTGCTGCGTTGTTGGGTTACTTTGCCGGCTAATGTTCGCTGTTGATAACTGCTGAGTAGTATAAACAACAGTGCAAAATTATATAGGGGTGCACATGCTGTGGGTGGCTATTATTCGACAAACGGCAGCGCGATGATGCGATGTTCGATAAAAATGCGACTGGGGCGGTATATGTTGACGGGTATACTTGTTCCGTTTGAATTTGTGGGGATGGAGATGGTCGCATGGCACAGTCAACTATGACGCGCACGGTGGGGCTCGCGCTCGAGGGAGGCGGCTACCGCGGTATGTATACGGCGGGCGTGCTCGACGTTTGGATGGAGCACGGTTTGACCTGCGACCATATGGTGGGCGTCTCGGCGGGCGCGGCGTTTGGCTACAATTTTAAATCGCGCCAGATCGGCCGTGCCATTCGCTATAACAAGGCCTATTGTGCCGATAAGCGCTATGCGGGTGTAGCAAGCTGGCTGCGGACCGGCGATATGTTCAATGCCGATTTTGCCTATCACGAGGTGCCTATCGAGCGCGATCCCATTGACTTGGAGGCGTATCGCGCCTGTCCTATGCGGTTTACGTGCGTGTGCACCGATATCGAGACGGGCAAGGCCGTCTACCACGACCTGCCCTATGGCGACGAGCGGGATATCGAGTGGATCCGGGCATCGTCGGCGATTCCCGTGGCGACGCGTCCCGTTGCTATTGACGGGCATAAGTATCTGGATGGTGGCGTGGCTGATTCTATTCCCAGTGCATGGCTGTTTGCGCAGGGGTATGACCGCAATATCGTGGTACTCACGCAGCCGGCGGGCTTTGTGAAGCAGCCCAACAGCGTGATGCCCATGCTGCGGCGCGTGTTCCGTCACTACCCGGAGTTTGTCGCGGCGCTTGAGCATCGGCATGAGGTCTACAATGCTACGCTCGATGACCTGGCGCGTCGCGAGGCTGCCGGCGAAATCTTTGTGGTGCGGCCGAGCGAATCGGTGAAGGTGCCGTCGCTGTGCCGCGAGCCCGATGAGCTCGAGCGCATCTATCAGATCGGCCGCCACGATGCGGAGGCGACCTTGCCCGCGCTGGAGGTCTACCTAGCGGGGTAGGGCAAACTGCCGCGGACTCGGCGAAAAGCGCATCCCGGAATGGAGGCCCAAACTGGGATGCGCTTTCCGCTATTGAAGATATGAGGCCGCGAATCGGCTGCTCGGCTTGAGTCTATGCCTGCTGCCAGGTGTCGACGAGCTCCTTGGCGGCGGCGCAGGGGTCGTCAGCACTGCAGACGGCGCTCACCACAAAGAAGCCATCGACGCCGGTGGCCTTGAGCTGCGGCAGGTCGGCCGTCTTGACGCCGCCGCCCACCACGATGGGCACGGGGCTTGCCGCGTGGAGTGCGGCCAAGTCCTCAAAGCTCTTGGTGATGATAGAGCCGTCGGCCGCGCGTCCGCAGTCGCGCTTGGTCTCGGTCTCGTGGAGCGGGCCGATGCCCAGGTAGTCGACCAGGCTCATGTCGGCGGTCTTGACGTACTCGAGCATCTCCTCGCAACGGGCCGAAAGGCCCAGAATGGCATCGGGGCCCAAAAGTTTGCGGCAGACCTCGACGGGAATATCGCTCTGGCCAACGTGCACGCCGTCGACAGCGATGCCCTGCTCGTGCGCGGCGAGTACGCAGTCCAGGCGGTCGTCGATCAGCAGAGCGACCTGACCGGTCTTGCCGGCCTGTGCGATTGCCTGCGCGGCGTCGCCCGTCAGCGCGATGATCTCGCGGGCACTTGCCACCTTGGAGCGCACCTGGATGCAGGTAAAGCCTGCGTCGAGCGCCTGGGCCACCACATCGCCCACGGGACGCCCGAGCGTGTTTTCGGGGCCGAGTACCAGATAGGCCGAGATATCAAGGTTGTCGCGGATGCTCATCGTGCTTCCTCCTGCTTTTTGATCTGTGCTTCCATGCGCTCGAGCTTGCCGGTCATGGTGTCGGTAAATCCGGGTCGAATATCGGCTTTGAGCACGACTTCGGTGCGGATGCCCTTGCTCGCCAACACAAAGGTTGCGTCGCGCACGACCTGCATGACCTCGTCCCAGTCGCCCTCGATCTCGGTGAACATCGAGGTGGTGTGGTTGGGAAGGCCGCTCTCGCGAATGACGCGCACGACCTCGGCGACCTCGGCGGATAGCTCATCGCCGGTGCCGCACGGGGCGATGGCCACGGCGACGAGCGTGTTCATGCCGGCATTGGTTGCGGGCTCGGACATGGCTTATGCCTCCTCGAGCTCGAGTTGGTTATCGGCGATGTCTTGGGCGGTCGCGCGGTAGAGCTCGTCGATAAAGGCGACCTTAAAGCTTGCCGGGGCATCGGCGACAGCGGCGGCACGCGTGCCGGCAACGTTGTAGACGGCGGTGCCACAGATGGCTGCCGTAAACGGATCAGCAGCGCAGGCGTACACAGCCAGCACGCCGCCCTGCGAACAACCGCAGCCGGTGATCTTGGACATGAGCGGGCTGCCGCCGTGGGACTTGGCCACGGTCGTGCCGTCGGTAATCAGGTCGACTTCGCCCGAGACCACTACGGCTCCGCCGGTGTAGCGGGCGAGCGCCACAGCGGCATCGCGGGCGGCGTCGACCGTGTCGGTGGTATCGACACCGCGCACGCGGCTCAGATCAGCTGCCTCGCCCTCAAGACCCCACAGGCCGGCGAGTGCGATGATCTCGGAGGCGTTGCCGCGTACGATGGCGGGCTTGTACTGCTTGAGCTCGTTTACCAGCTGGGTTCGCAGGCTACCGATGCCCAGGCCCACCGGATCGAGCACCCAGGGCTTGCCGGCGTCGTGTGCCGCCTTGGCCGCGCGGGGAATCGTCTGCTCGTAGATGGGGAAGAGCGTGCCCATGTTGAGATAGATGGCGCCGCCGCCGGCAACGAGCGTCTCGCCTTCGTCGGGCAGATAGACCATGGCGGCCGAACCGCCTACGGCGAGCTGAGCATTGGCGACAAAGTCGATCGTCACCGTGTTGGTGATGGAGCCGGCCATCGGATTGGTGGCGCGAATCTCCTCCACGGCCTTGACCACATGTTGCTTAAGCTGTTCCGAATCGATCACTGCACATGCCTCCTTGGCATAGAAAAGGGGCGCTGTGCATAGACAGCGCCCCTGTAAAGGCGGCATGCTCCCTACGCCAGCATTAACTGACAGGTTCAAAGGATTGGGCCCCATGCCCTCTCAGCCTTGTGGTTTGCACCGCCGGCACTCCCGCATCGAATCTGTTGTTCCCTATACTAGCGCACCTGCCAAAAAGGGACAGGTTTATTTTGGCAGGTCGTTACAATAGGTAGGACCGATACGAATGGGGGCCTTATGATTAAACTTGTGCTGACCGATATGGACGATACGCTGATTCCAGCCGGGCATGACGGCGCCAGCGACTACGCCATCGAGGGCATTCATGCCATGCAGGCGGCGGGTCTGCACTTTGGCCCGGTTTCGGGTCGCCAGCCGTCCGCGATGGGCTGGATGTTCCGCAATTGCGTCGAGTGCTTCTCGACCGGCGCGTTCTGCAACGGCCAGGTAATGTTTGTCGACGGTCAGGCGGTCGCTTCGCGCGCGACTGACAACGCCGCCCTTATGCGCTTGGCTGACTACTTGGAGCAAGAGACCGACGATACGTATCTGAAGGTCTACAGCCTGGGTGATGACTTTTGGGATAACGATGCCTATTGCGTGACGAGCGACCCCGAGCGCGTGCGCCGCGCCATGGAGTCGGGCGGCAACGCGTGGCTCAAGGGCGAAGAGGCCCCGTGCCGTCCTGTTGTCGATGACGCACCGGTGTTCAAGGCGAATATCTGGAGTGCCCGTTCGCGTGAGGAGCTCGCGGAGCTACGTGAGCGCGTTGCCGCTGAGGTACCGGAGCTCTCGCTCGTGTTTCCCAACAATCGTGTGCGCCTGTTCGACATCCTTCCAGCAGGTTGGGACAAGGGTTGCGCCGCGCTGGAGCTTGCGCGCGCTTTGGACCTGACACTCGACGAGGTGGCCGTGTTCGGTGATTCCGATAACGATCTGCCCATGATCGATGCCGTTCCCAACTCCGTTGCAGTCGCCAATGCCAACGAGGCTGTCACGGCTGCCGCGCGCTGGCATATCGGCGCTGCGGCAGACGATGCGGTTGCCGGGGCTCTGCATCAGATTGCCGCCTGTGCCGCGACGGGGGAGATGCCGCCGTTTATGCGTCAGATGGATGCGACGGGTTTCGACGTCACGAACGTCTAGGGAGAAAGCTATGAAGCTTCAGCAGCTCAGGTATGTCGTCAAGGTTGCCGAATGCGGCAGCATCACCGAGGCCTCGCGCCGGCTCTTTGTGTCGCAGCCTTCGATTACCGCATCGATTCGCGATCTCGAAAACGAGATGGGTGTGCACATCTTTGAGCGCACTAACAAGGGTGTCGTTGTATCCGAGGAAGGCGAGACCTTCTTGGGCTACGCGCGACAGGTGCTTGACCAGGCCGATCTGCTCGAAGGTAAGTACAAGGGCACGTCCGAGCAGGTGCCGCACTTTAGTGTGAGTTGCCAGCATTATTCCTTTGCCGTTAATGCGTTTGTCGATGTGATTCGTGAGTTTGATGCCGCGCGCTACGACTTTACCCTGCGCGAGGAGCAGACTCACGAGATTATCGAGGACGTCGCGCATATGAAAAGCGAACTCGGCATCCTGTATCTGTCGGAGCACAATCGCGAGGTCATCGAGCGCATGCTGGCGGCCAACGAGCTCGTGTTCGAAGGGCTCTTCTGCGCCACGCCGCACGTTTTTGTGTGCGCCGACCATCCGCTGGCGGGCCGCTCCAGTGTGACGCTCGAGGACCTGGAGGACTATCCCTTCCTGTCCTACGAGCAGGGTAGCTACAACTCTTTTTACTATTCCGAGGAACTGACCTCGACGTTTGAGCGCCGCAAGAATATCCGCGTGCGCGACCGTGCGACGTTGTTCAACCTGGCCATGGGCCTCAACGGCTACACGGTATGCTCAGGCGTGATCAGTCACGAGCTCAACGGGCCGGGTATCATCTCGATTCCGCTTGATGTAGACGAGTACATGGAGATCGGCATCATCACGCGCAAGAACACGACACTTACGCGCTACGGGCAGGCCTATATCGACGCGATTCGCCAGCACATATAGACTGCTGCATTCTGCACGGGTCAAATCTCTTTATGGCAGTCCAAACTGATATAGGAAGCATCTATATCAAACTGTTATAAACGTATATTTTGCGATGGCCATATGAGCGCTCATACTCTGTCCCAGTAAAGCAACCAATGCAAAGGGAGATATCTATGAGCACTTCAATTCAACCGAACGCGCCGTTTCGCGCCGATATCGTCGGCAGCTTTCTTCGTCCGCAGGCCGTAAAGGACGCCCGCGCTGCCTATGCGGTAGGCGCGCTTGATGCCGAGGGGCTTAAGGCCGTCGAGAACGATGCCATTCGCGACCTGGTGGACAAGCAAAAGTCCGCTGGCCTGCAGGTGATTACCGATGGCGAGTTTCGCCGCAGTTACTGGCACCTCGACTTTATGTGGGGGCTCAACGGCATTGAACGCCGTACCTCGCGTACGGGCTATATGTTCCACGACGAGGAGACCACGGCCGATACCGCCGTGGTGACTGGCTCCATCAGCGGCGAGAACCACCCCTTCGTCGAGCACTTTAAGTTTGTCAAGGCACTTGAGGGCGAGGACCACGTTGCACGCCAGACCATCCCGGCGCCTATCCAGACGTTCTCTGAGGTCACGCTCGACCGCTGCGATGGCCAGCAGGAGAGCCTGCGCGCCGTCTACAAGACCGACGAAGAGCTCGCCGATGCCATTGCAGCCGCTTATCGTACGGTGATCGCCGACCTGTACGCTGCAGGCTGCCGCAACATCCAGTTTGATGACTGCACCTGGGGCATCTATTGCGATACCGACTTTGTGTCCAAGACCGGCATGAGCCCGGTTGATCTGCAAAAGGTGAGTGAGCTGGGCGTGGCGCTCAACAACGCCGCTATCGAGGGCAAGCCCGACGACCTGGTCATTAACACGCACGTGTGCCGTGGTAACTACCACTCTACCTATGCCTTCGAGGGTGGCTATGACCCCATCGCGCCATACCTGTTCGCAAACGAGGATGTTGACGCATTTTACCTGGAGTTCGATACGCCGCGCGCCGGCGGTTTTGAGCCGTTGAGGTACGTTGCCCCTGGCAAGAAGGTCGTGTTGGGCCTGGTGACCACCAAGGCCGCTGAGCTTGAGGACGAGGATGCCATCGTCGAGCGTATTCACGAGGCTGCAAAGTATGTTCCGCTCGAGAACCTGTATCTGTCTCCGCAGTGTGGCTTTGCCAGCTGCGAGATTGGCAACAAGCTGACCGAGGACGAGCAATGGGCAAAGATCGCGCTGGTCAAGCGTATTGCCGAGCGCGTTTGGAAATAGCGGTAACGTTCGCAGGTGACGGCGCGTGCGAGACATGGCGCATCGCGTACAATGGTTCGGATCGTATCGTTCGGGCAGGTAATCCGCTATGCTCGAGCGCCCTTCCATTTTGAAAGGACTCTCATGTCCCAGTCCTCGACGCCCGCCGCCAGCGATGCCATCTACGATGCGTCGTCGCTCGGCCGCCCGCGCATGTTTTTGCTCGGTCTGCAGCACCTGTTTGCTATGTTTGGCGCCACCGTGCTGGTGCCCGTGCTCACCGGTCTCTCGGTTTCGGCAACGCTTTTGTTTGCCGGTTTGGGTACGCTGCTGTTCCACTTCCTGTCGCGTGGTAAGGTGCCGGCATTTTTGGGCTCATCGTTTGCCTTTATTGCGGGTTATGCCGCAATCGCGCCCAACGGCGAGGTCGAGCTTTTGCCCTACGCCTGCCTGGGCGTTGCCTGCGCCGGTCTGCTCTATCCGGTGCTGGCAGCGCTGTTCCGCGCATTTGGCGCCAAGCGCGTCATGCGCTTCTTCCCGCCGGTGGTGACCGGTCCCATCGTCATTTCGATCGGTCTGATCCTGGCGAGCTCCGCCATTGCCAACTGCCAGACCAACTGGTTTGTGGCTGTTATTGCCGTTGCCGTTATCGTCATCTGCAACATTTGGGGTCGCGGCATGGTCAAGATCGTGCCGATTCTGCTGGGCGTTGTGGTGAGCTATGCCGTTGCGGCTGCGCTGGGCGAGGTCGACTTTTCTGGCGTCGCAGCCGCTCCCTGGGTCGGTCTTCCCATCGTGTGGGATGACACCGTGTTTGCGCTCTTTGGGCCGCAGTTCGATAGCGGTCTTGCCACGACGGCCATCATCACCATCATGCCGCTGGCCTTTGCAACTATGATCGAGCATATCGGCGATATCTCTGCTATTGGCTCCACCTGCGAGCGCAACTATATTGCCGATCCCGGTCTGCATCGCACGCTGCTCGGCGATGGTCTCGCCACGATCCTGGCTTCGCTCTTTGGCGCTCCGGCCAACACCACGTATGGTGAGAACACCGGCGTGCTCGCCCTGACGCGCGTGTTCGACCCGCGCGTGATTCGCATTGCCGCGTGCTGCGCCATCGTGCTTTCGTTCTGCCCCAAGTTCGCGGCTATCATTGCGGCCATGCCGGCGTGTGTAATCGGCGGCGTGTCGCTCGTGCTCTATGGCATGATCAGCGCCGTGGGCGTCCGCAACCTCATCGAGAACCAGGTCGATTTCCAAAACAACCGCAACGTGCTGGTGGCCGCTCTGGTGCTCGTGCTTTCGCTCGGCATTGCGTACAGCACCGCCGGCGCCATCGTGCTTGAGCTGGGCGGCGTGACGATTTCGCTTTCCGGCCTTGCCGTGGGCTCGCTGGTGGGCATCGTGCTCAACGCCATCCTGCCGGGTAACGACTTTGAGTTTGATGTCTCCGAGCTCGAGGAGGCTGCTGAGTAGCAGCTGCGTTCAGCTAAACAAGATATGGTGCCCATGCGTATATGCGCGTGGGCACCATTTTTAATGCGTCAGTACCCAGTGGATGCCGCGGGCCATGCGTAAGTCGGTTTGGGCAAAGTGATTGCCGGGGTTGAGCTCCAGCGTTGTTGGAATGCCGCGCTCGACGAGCAACGCTTCCATGGCGCGTGTGTCGTCGAGTACATGCCGCATCATGCGGTTGGGCGTCTTGGTTTCCTTTTTGCCGAGTGACAGGTAGACGGCTTGCGGTCTGCTGGTAAAAGGGGCCGTGCTGGCGCGATCGACAAAGTCGGGAAACCATAGCGACCCCGATGCGCTCGCGGCGCGGTCAAAAGCGTCGGTTTGCCAGAGAGCCCAAAGCGAAAAGAGGCCTGCCAGCGAGTAGCCGGCAATGCCGCGCCAGGTGGGCGGCTGAGGAAGCGACGACTCCACCTGGGGGATTATCTGATTCAGCAGCTCATCAAGAAAATCGGCAGCTTGGCCGCCGAAAGGCTCGGCATCGCGTACGGTCCCGTCGCATGCCCAGGGGCTCAGCTCGCGATTCCAATCGAGCCCGCCAATGGTGACGAGGGCGAATGGCGGACAGTCGAGCTCTCGGCAACACTTATAAACCTCGCTGCCGTCGCCCACGACCACAGGAAGGTAGATGACAGGCGCGCTTTCCGTATGATTCGAATAAACGGTTATCTGCTTTTGATGCGCTTCCATGACGGGCTTCTCTCAGTGTTGTGATATCGGCAGCCCCAATTGTCGCACGCCAGCGTATGCCGGTTGGGCTAGACCAAAGACAATCTCGTGCATCCCCTGCGGACGCATATGGAAAACGCCACCGCCGGAGGGGAGCTCGGCGGTGGCGTTGTTAAACGGTGCTGGGGCTCGGGGCCTTCGCGGGAGCTGCCATGTGCGCAGAGGCGTCTAAGAACGCTTACGGCTCGCCATGGTGCCTGCGGCGAGAGCGGCTGTTCCCGCAAGGACGGTTGCCACGATGGCCGCACCCGAGGTGTCGCCGGTTGCCGCGAGCACGCCGGTAGTCTTGGCTTTCGTGGTTGAAGCCGCAACGGCCTTGGTCGGCTTTGAGCCCTCAGGCTTGGGGTTCTGCTTGGACTCCGCGGGCTTGCTTTCTGCGGGCTTGGTCTCGTCGGGCTTGGGGTCTTCCGGCTTGGCTACCTCGGGAGGTGCGATGGTCGTACTTTTGGCGACTGCTTTGATATAGAGGGAGTCGACCGTGGCGTCGCCCGTGCCGATGGCTTGGCCTGCCTCGTAGATGCCGTCACGGAGCTTGCGATAGTCAATGACCTTGCCGCCTTCGGGCGTCTGGATGGCGGCGTTCTCAATCTTGATGGTGCCGATTGTCTTGCCGTCAGCGCTCATGGCACGGGCAAAGATTGCCGCTGTATCTCCTTCGGCCGTTACCTTGCTGCGGATGATCGAAATGGCTGCGGGTGTGACGCCCTCGCTGGTCTGGGCGATGATGCCGATGTTCTCGCCTTGGGGTTCGCGCCTCGTCTCGCCATCTTGGTTTTCGCTGTAGGGGATGGGGCCGTCGCTGTTCTCGACATAGCGGGCTATGGCCTTGACAACGGAGTCGCTGATGTAGATGTGGCCGCCCTTCTCGTTGGGTCGATCGTTTCTGGTGGAGAATGCAGCCGAAACCTCGCCTTCCGCAAACGCGTCCACGGTGGAGCCGTTCTTGACGACGATGTCGTCCTGGTAGGTGAAGAGGGCGTTGGCGCCACCGTATCTGCCTTTACTTGCACGGACCGTCACGTTTGCATGATCGAGGGTGATGCCCTTGTAGGCATAGACGCCATATTCAACACCGTTTACGTTGAGGGAGGCGTTTGTGGCTGCGAGACTGCCCTTGGCCTCGACGGCAGCGTCTTTCTCGGAGCTTGCCTTGACCTGGCTGCCGTCCGAGATGTTGATATTGCCGCCGCTCCAAAGGGCCTCACCATCGGCTGAGCTTGCCTCGACCGTCCCGCCACCCTTGATGGTGAGGTTCTTGTCGGCTCCAATACCCTTGTCCTTGGTAGCCCTGGCGGTGACGGCTCCGCTGTCGTCAATCGTGATATTGCCGTTTGCCCTGATGCCATCCGATGCACCCGTGGCGTTGACGTTGCCCGAACCTTTGATAGCGAGATCACCTCCGGCATTGATGGCATCAAACCCAGTGCTCGTGGCGTTGACGGATCCGGCTCCGTCGATGTTGATATTACCCGTGGTGAGGATAGCGTCCTCAGTAGATGTCACGCTGAGCGTGCCGCCCTCGTCGCCTTGGATATTGAGCTCGGCATTCTCGTTAGTGCCATGAGAAACGTTGATGCTTTCGATCCATTCGGCAGTGACGATGTTGGTTCCCGAGTAATTCACGTTGAGCTTGCCTGCGGCCTGGATCTCGCCGCCGTTATAGTTGTTGAGCTTCAAGTCGTCGGCGCCGTCCCACGACCAGGTACCGGCCTCGTCGCTCGCCGCGGTGTTGTACTTGTTGCCGCCGACCTTGACCCATTCCGCTGCGAGCGAGACGCTCGGCATGAGCAGCGAGCTCACCGTGAGCGCGCACACGGCGCCCGCGACGATGCGGCGCGTCACGCGGCGCCAGCTGCCGTGCGCGAGTCCTATGCGACGGCGAACGTCGGGTTCGGCAACATGGGTTCCGGCGGTAGTGTCATTGCGTTTGGGGGTCGTGAACAAGGCTGCCATGGTTGCTCCCGTTCTCATAGGGCCTATACGACTAGATTCAGCGTATCTGCTGGATGTTGCCGGCGGTAGTGCCGTTTGGAGGGCAAAATGGCCAAAAGGGGGGAGAAATAGGCCGCACGCCGGCGCAGGGATCGGCGCTAAAAGAAAAGCGCGGGGCCGCATGGCGACTCCGCGCTTTATTGTTCAGCTTTTGCAGCCTTGCCCTTACGCTACGAAGAAGTAGACGAGGAAGGCAAGGGCCGCGATCCACCCGTCCCGTGCGAAAAAGTGTTTACGAGCGCTTGCGGCTCACCACGGCGCCCGCGGCGATGGCGGCTGTTCCCGCAAGGGCGGCTGCCACGATGGCTGCGCTCGAGGCGTCGCCGGTTGCTGCGAGTTTGCCGGCGATCTTGGCTCCCGTGGCTGCAACTGCAACGGTCTTGGTCGTCTTCGTGCCCTCGGACTTGGAACCCTCGGGCTTGGTCTCGCCTGGCTTCTCCTCGGGTTTGATCTCCTCGGGAGGCGCGATGACCGTGCTCTTGGCGACAGCTTCGTTATAGGGGGAGTCGATCACAGCGTCGCCCGTGCCGATGGTTTGACCCACCACGTAGAAGATGCCGTCATCGAGTTCTTCCTTGTTGCGATAGCCAATGATCTTGCCGCCTGTGGGCGTCTGTATGGGAGCGCCTTCGATCT
Source organism: uncultured Collinsella sp. (assembly GCA_947002045.1). Classification (GTDB taxonomy): domain Bacteria; phylum Actinomycetota; class Coriobacteriia; order Coriobacteriales; family Coriobacteriaceae; genus Collinsella. The sequence continues at coordinate 14,007 of CAMQJB010000001.1, read as the reverse complement.
CGATGGTGCCGATTGTCTCGCCGTCCGCGCTCACGGCAAGGGCGAAGATTGCCGCCGTGTCTCCCTCAGCTGTGACCTTACTGCGGACAATCGAGATGGTCGCGGGCGTGATGCCCTCCTTGGTCCGGGCAAAGATGCCGATGTTCATGCCCCTATGCTCGGGAATGACCGCGCCACTTTGGTCGTTGCTGTAGTGATCGGGGCCGTCGCTACCGGACTCGACATAGCGGGCTATAGCCTTGACAACGGAGTCACTAATGTAGATGTGACCACCCGCTTCGTTGGGGTAGTAGTTTCTGGTGAAGATTGCGGTCGAGAACTGGCCTTCTGCGAACGCATCCACGATCGAGCCGTTCTTGATGACGATGTCGTCCTCGTCGGTGAAGAGGGCGCTGGCTTCATCGTTCCCTGCACTTGCACGGACCGTTACGGTTGCGCCATCGAACGTGATGCCCTTGTAGACATAGATGCCATACCCAACGCCACTTGCGTTGAGGGAAGCGTTCGTGACCGTGAGGCTGTTTTTACCGTCGATGGTGGCGTCTTCCTCGGAGCTTGCCTTGACCTGGCTGCCACCCGAGATCTCGATGTTGCCGTCGGCCCAAATCGCATTGTCTTTGATAGAGCTTGCCTCTACCTTGCCGCCGCCCTTTATGATGAGGTTCTCGTTAGCATCGATACCCTGATCCTCGGTGGCCTTGGCGGTGACGGTTCCGCTGTTGTCGATCGTGATGTTGCCGTCGGCCCTGATGCCATCCGAATCGCCCGTGGCGTTAACGTTTCCCGAGCCCTTGATGGTGACATCGCCCCCGGCATCGATGGCATCGTGCTCGGTGCTCGTGGCGTTGACAGTGCCAGCGCCGTCGATGTTGATGCTGCCGACGGAAGTGATGGCGTCACGAGAAGATGTCACGTTGAGCGTGCTGGACGCGTCGCCCTGAATATTAAGCTCGGCGTTCTCGTTCGCGCCATCCTTAACCTTGATGCCGCGGCCGTCGCCGTTAGTGACGATGTTGTCGCCCTCGTAGCTCACGTTGAGCGTGCCCGCTGCCTCGATCGCGCCGCCGTTATAGCCGTTGAGCTTCATGTCATCGGCGCCGTCCCAGCTCCAGGTGCCGGCGGCGTCTCCCGCGGGCCCCGCGGCCGCTTCGTGGCGGACGCCGCCGACGTCCACCCACTCGGCCGCGAGCGAGACGCTCGGCATGAGCAGCGAGCTCACCGTGAGCGCGCAGGCCAGGCCGCAGACGATGCGGCGCGTCACGCGGCGCCAGCTGCCGTGTGCGAGCAGCGTGCGACGGCACGCGTCGGGCTCGACAAAATGGGCTCCAGAGGTTTTGTCATTGCGCTTGGGGGTCGTGAACAAGGCGGCCATGGTTACTCCCATCCTCATAGGGCCTATGCGATTAAGCCCAGCATATCTGCAGGATGTAGCCGGCGGTAGTGCCGTTTGGAGGGCAAAATGTCCAAAACTTGGGAAGCAAAACATCGCGCGTCTGTGCGTTGCCTGGCTTTAAAAGAAAAGCGCGGAGCCGCTCGATGCGACTCCGCGCTTTGGTGTTCTGTTTTAGCAGACTATGCCGTTACGCTACGAAGAAGTAGACGAGGAAGGCGAGAGCTGCGATCCACATGAGCGGCTTGATCTTGGAGGCCTCGCCCTTAAAGAGCGCGACGATCACGTAGGCGATAAAGCCTAGGCCAATGCCGGCAGAGATGGAGTAGGTGAAGGGCACGCCGGCGACAATCATGAACGCCGGGAAACCCTGCGACACGTCGGACCAGTCGATCTCGGAGGCCTCGCTCATCATGAGGTAGCCGACGTAGACCAGAGCACCGCAGGTGGCGGCGCTGGAAACGATGGTGACGATGGGGGAGAAGAACGCGGCGAGAATGAACAGCACGCCGGTGGTGACGGAGGTGAGGCCCGTGCGGCCACCGTCGGCGGCGCCAGAAGTGGACTCGACGAAGGTGGTGATGGAGGAGACACCCATGAAACCGCCCACAGCGGCGGCGGCGGAGTCGACGATTAGGATCTCCTTGATATTCTCGACGTTGCCGTCGTCGGTGAGGAACTCGCCCTGCTTGGCTACGGCCATCGCGGTGCCCATGGTGTCGAAGAAGTCACTCATGAGCAGCGAGAACGAGATGACGAGGAGCGCGGGGTCGGTAAGGACCTTGACGATGGCGGGCACGCCGCCGGCGTCGGCGATGGGGCCACCGATGCTCGAGAAGTCGAGCGGGGCGATGATACCGGTCGGAGCCTGGGTCACACCTAGGGGGATACCGGCGATGACGGCGACGACGATGCCGATGAGCAACGAGCCCGGCACGTTGCGGGAAGCCAGGGCAACCGTCACGACGATGGAGATGATGCCGACGATAAAGGTGGGGGAGGTGATGTCGCCCAGACCGACGAGTGTACCGGCGCCAGCGGTGATAATGCCGGCATCGCACAGGCCAATCATGGCGATGAACAGGCCCAGACCCACCGAGATGGCGTGACGCAGGACAACCGGGATGGCGTCCATGATGGCCTCGCGCAGGCCACAAAGCACGAGCAGCAAGATGACGATACCCTCGAGGAAGATAACGCTCATGGCCACGTGCCAGTCACCGCCGCAGACGGTGGTGGCGATTCCAGCGATCATCGCGTTGACGCCTAAGCCCGACGCGCAGGCGAGCGGGCGGTTGGCGAAGATGCCCATGCAGATGGTCATGATGCCGGCGCCCAGGCAGGTGGCGCAGGCGAGCGCTCCCGCATCGATGCCGGCGCCCGAGAGCACCGCGGGGTTGACGGCAATGATGTAGGCCATTGCCAGGAACGTTGTCAGTCCAGCGCGAAGTTCGGTCCCGATTGTGGACTTGCGCTCGCTGACGTGAAATAGTTCGTCCATGCATACCCTTTCCTTGTTCGGCCCCGAGTTTAGGCCGATTGACACGAACTCACCCACTATAGCCCCTTTACGACGCTGTTGTTCCTCGCATGTTGATGTTCGGCGCTTTGTAGCAGACGGACGGTATTTTTCGCATGAAAATGTGTGGGTACCGTATACTTAAGCGGTTACAACGACCCCTATGGAGGAACGTATGATTAAAGAGCTCTGCCACGACGAGGCTATTCTGTCCCAGCGTTGCGAGGTCGCGACCGTCGAAGACGAGTCGGTCGCACAGGACCTGATCGATACCATCAAGTCGCTCGACGATGCCGGCTGCCTTGCCGCCAACCAGATCGGCATCACCAAGAAGGTCTGCGTCTACCTGGACGATGCCGGCGAGCCCCATGTGCTCTACAACCCCCGTCTGGTGTTTGGCCTGGGTGCCAGCAAGATGGAGGAGAGCTGCCTGACGCACGAGGAGATCACCAAGTCCACGCGCTACATCAAGTGCAAGGTTGCTTTTGACCAGATCGTCGACGGCAAGATGCGCGAGCGCAAGCAGGACTTCGTCGGCTTCGAGGCACAGATGATCCAGCATATGATCGACCACTGCCTCGGCAAGTTGGTCTAAGGGGATCAAAGCACCGCACCTTGCCGCTCAATCGTCGCTCGCGTACCTTAAGTACGCTTCGCTCCTCTTTCGTGGCAATCTGCGGCACTTTGACCCCTTAGACGACCTGCGGGGTTAACTTGGTTGAGTTTATCCTGCTTGAATAGCCCGGGCGTGACATTGTTGTCATGTCCGGGCTTTTGTGTTTAGCCCCTTTTTGTTTGGAGACAATAACCTTAGCAAGAACGTAAAGCTAGGAGGCGCCATGTGTACGAGCATTCGATTTACCGATAATTCTGGCCACATGTATCTAGGCCGCAACCTCGACTGGAGCTTTGACTATGGCCAACAGGTTCGCGTGATGCCTCGCGGGCTTCACATTCCGTATTCGTTTATCGACGACGCGACAGCGGCACACGCGGTGATCGGTATGTGCATCGATTACAAGAACTATCCCATGTTCTTCGACTGCGGCAACGATGCGGGCCTCGCCGTGGCGGGTCTCAATTTCCCGGGTTATGCCGAGTATGCCGAGGACCCTGTCGACGGCAAGACCAATATCGCAGCCTATGAGTTTCCCCTGTGGGTGGCAGCGACGTTCTCGACGGTCGACGAGGTCGAGGCTGCGCTGCGCGATACGGTGATTGTCGCCAAATCTGCAGGAGAGGGGCTGGGCGTGTCGCTGCTCCATTGGATTATCGGCGACAGCCAGCGTAGCATCGTGGTCGAGATGATGGCTGACGGCCTGCATGTATACGACGATCCGGTCGACACCCTTGCCAATCAGCCCACCTTCCCGTGGCACATGGAAAACCTGCGCACCTATATCACGGCCACAAGCGATTTTCCGCAGACGGCGACATGGCGTGGCGCCGAGCTCAAGCCCTATGGCGCGGGTGCCGGCATGCGCGGTATTCCGGGTGACTGCTATTCGCCGAGCCGTTTTGTAAAGGCGGCGTACCTCAATGCCAATTACCCGCAAAAGGAGAGCGAGACCGAAAACGTCGTCCGCATGTTCCGCTCGCTCGAGGGCGTGGTGATGATCGAGGGGGCGTCCAGGATGGGCGATGGCAAGTTCGAGAAGACTATCTACACCGGATGCTTTAGCGCGCGCACGGGCAATTATTACTACGCGATGTATGGGGATCCGTCGATTCGCTACGTGAGCCTGATGGATGCCGAGGGCGCGAGCCCCGATAGGCTCGTGGTTCCCGAGCCGCGTCGTTCGTAGCTCACCGGTCCGTTGCGACATAAAACGGCTCCGCACCTTTTATGAGATGCGGAGCCGTTGTCGTCAATGGCTGGTGGCGTGTTAGAAGTTGGCGTCGTTGAGCTGGGTGCTCTCGAGTCCGTCGAGTTGCTGTTGCTCGGGCGTATCGGCGACGCTCTCGAGCAGCTCGGTGGGATCGACGTTCATACTCTTGCCGGCCTCGTTGCCGTTGACCAAGTCGTCCGAGAAGATATCGACTTCCATTTCCTCGGCCTCTTCGATCTGAACCTCGAGCGGCACCTGGGTGCGCACGAGCTTAACGGCCGGGCGCATGCGGGCAAACAGTGGCACGTACTCGATGATGATGGCCGAGTTCTCGAGACCATACCAACGTGCCGGGCTTCCGCAGGCGCGGCGGACGGCGTACTTGATGGCCATGACGCGATGGTCGTTGCGGTTGATGTCCGTTTCGGGGGCGAGCATCTTGCGCAGCATGCAAAAACGGAAGTCGCCCACGTTGTCGCGCGTCTCGTAGATGGAGTAGGTGTGGTGCTGCGGTGGCAGCTCTCCCGAGGCCATCAGGTCGCCAACGATCTGGCGCAGGTAGGCGTTGATGCGCTGGTTGACCTTAAAACCCAGGTCCAAGCGCACGCGGAACAGGAAGTCTGTGCCAAAGGTCTCAACGGAATACTCGTGCTTATAGGGCTCGTCGGTAACGTGTACGTTGATGAACCAATATGCCTTGGCACGCTTGGGGTGCTTGTCCAAGATGGAGTAGAGCACGTCGCGGTCGAGCGTGAGCGGGTCGGGACTGTTGGTAAGGAACACCAGATTGTCGGCGAGCACGGGGTAGGTCTCGTCGTTGCGCAGGCGGCCGAGCTGGTCAATGTACTTGGAGACGGGCAGCAGGATCGTCTGCGTGCGCTCGATGGCGGTGCCGCGGCGCCACACGTACATAAGGCCAAACAGCAGCGCGGCCAGGAAGATCATGACGTAGCCGCCGTCAAAGAACATGGTGAGGCACGAAGCGAAGAAGCACAGCTCAATGGCACCAAAGAGCAGGGCGAAGACGCAGGCGCCCAGCTTGTGCTTGAGGATGCCGGCGATGTAGCTCGTCAAAAGCGTCGTGGTCATGAGCATGGTCACGGTAATGGCGAGGCCGTAGGCGCTCTCCATGCGCTCGGAGTTTTGGAACAGCAGCACGATGAAGATACAGCCGACCCACATGATGTTGTTGACGAGCGGAATATAGAGTTGGCCCTTGGTGTCGCTGGGGTAGTGGATGCGCAGATGCGGCATAAGGTTGAGGCGCGTTGCCTCCGAAACCAACGAGAACGAGCCGGTGATGAGCGCCTGCGAGGCGATGATGGCCGCCACGGCCGAAAGCACGATGGCAAAGGGGCGCAGGGGCTCGGGGAGCATCATATAGAACGGGTTGACGATATCCATCGCGAGCATCTGGGGATTGGAATTGTTGGCGAGCAGCCAAGCGCCCTGACCCAGATAGTTAAGGATGAGGGCTGCCTTTACGAACGGCCAGGATGCGTAAATGTTAGCCTTGCCCACGTGACCCATGTCCGAATAGAGCGCCTCGGCGCCGGTCGTCGACAGGAAGACGAAGCCGAGCACCATGATGCCCGAGTGGTTGATGGGCGAGAACAGGAACATGATGCCGCGGATGGGGTTGAGCGCGCGTAGGATGGACAGGTTGCCGAGCATGTTGAACAGGCCGGCGCCTGCCAGGAACAGGAACCACAACGTCATGAGCGGGCCGAACAGCTTGCCGATCGACGAGGTGCCGGCACGCTGCATGGCAAACAGGCCGCAGATAATGATGATGGTGATGATGATGACGTTGGTCTGGCCGTCACCCAAAAGCGCATGGCCCCACTCGATAGTGCGCAAGCCCTCGATGGCCGTGGTAACCGTGACGGCGGGGGTGAGGATGCCGTCGGCGAGCAGCGCCGCGCCGCCGATCATGGCGGGAAGGATCAGCCACGGCGCCACTTTGCGCACCAAGCTAAACAGGGCGAAGATGCCGCCCTCGTTGTGGTTATCGGCCTTCATGGCGATTACCACGTACTTGACCGTGGTCACGAGCGTCATGGTCCAGATGACGAGCGAAAGCGCGCCCAGGATCATGTCCTCGCTGACGGTACCGATGCCGCCGTTGTTGGCGACGATTGATTTCATGGTGTACATGGGGCTCGTGCCGATGTCGCCATAGACGACGCCGAGCGTTACAAGCAGCATGCCAGCGGAGAGGGGGATGGCTCCGTGCCCGCCTTGCCCGCGCTGGTCTTGGGGGCTTGCCTCCAGTTTGTTGTGTGCCACGTGGACTCCCTTAGACATCCGGTTATCTGTCTAGGACAGAAAATCTTTATGCCGTCTTTATACATACAAGAGCAGTTTGGCACATCAGGCTATTTTAGACAATAATCCCCAGCTGGGGATTATTTATGTACGTAGGTAGCATTTCAAAACAGGGACTTTTAAGCACGTGCTGTCTGGGCTATGCCAGCCTTGGCGCTTGCGCGTTTGCCGGCGAGTTCGCAAAAAATCGCGCCGCCGATGATAAGCGCGGCGCCCATCAGGCGGACCGGTGTTATGGCTTCGCCCAAAAGGACGGCCGAGAACACGACGGCCGAAAGCGGCTCGAGGTAGCCGACGACCGCGACGGTCTGGACGGGAAGCTTGGCGACGGCACTAAAGTAGAGCAGGCAACCGATGCCGGTGTTGACGACGCCGAGCATGACGACGGCGCGCCAATCAATACTGGTGGCGACGCCGGCGGGCAGGACTGAGGGAGCGCCCTGCGTGATGAGCGTGAGGACCAGCGCGGTCACAAAGGCGGCACTCACCTGGAGCGTGGAGTTCTCGAGGCCTTCGATGTGTGACGCACCCTTGCTAGCGATGACCATCAGCGCATAGCAAAATGCCGAGGCGATGCCGCAGGCGATACCTGCAATGGGCATATTGCCGCCTAGACCTTGCGCTGCAATGAGAAAAGCACCGCAAGCAACGGCGATAAACCCGGCGATTTTGCCGCCGGTCAGTTTTTCGCCAAAGATGAGCGGGGAGAGCGTCATGACAATGATGGGGCCACAGTAGTACAGCAGCGAGGACACGCCGACGCCGATCGTCTGGTAGGCGCGGAACAGAAAAATCCAGCTGGCGCCCAGCGCGGCTCCCGAGAGGAGGAGGGCTGCGGCTTCGCGGGGACGAGATGGCGCCTGCAGTTTATGGCGTTGGGTGATGGCAAGGATAGTGACAAGCGAGAGCGCGCCCAAAAACGTGCGTAGTAGCACGATATCGGAGCTCGGCAGCGCGATGGCGGCGGCGATGATGCCGTTGGAGCCAAACAATAGCAATGCTGCTAAGTACGTAAACAGTCCGTTGTTCATGCGCTGACATCCCTTCTATATCCGAGCATGTTCACTATGGGTGAACTGGCTTTAGAAGAAAAGCGAATATAATGCATGGATAACATGACAAAAACTCATGCAAAGGTGGAGGGGTGCCGTGGAAACGAATATTCAAAAGATGCAGGTGCTGCTCGAGACCGTGCGCGCCGGCAGTTTTACGCGCGCCGCCGAGCGGCTGAGCTATTCGCAGTCGGGCGTGAGCCGTATGGTGGGCGACCTTGAGGCAGACTGGGGTTTTAAGGTGCTTGATCGCAGCCGCGAGGGCGTGGTGCTTTCTGCCGACGGGCGGCAGGTCATGCCGGCAGTCGAGGCGTTATGCGAAGAGTTTGGCCGTCTGCAGCGACGCGTGGACGAGATGCGAGGGCTCATGCGTGGCAAGATCTGTATCGGTACGTTTTCGAGTGTGGCGACCCATGTGTTGCCGCCGGTGATCGCGCGGTTTCGCGCCGATCACCCGGATGTCGATTACGAGCTGCTGATGGGTGATTACTCAGAGATTGAGCAATGGGTGGCGGAAGGCCGCTGCGACCTGGGCTTTATCCCGCGCGAGCCACGCGGCACCGGCATGGCGTCGCGGCCGTTGGTGCAAGACGAGCTGATGGCCGTGGTGCCAGCGGACTCCTCGCTTGCCACCGCGGAGGTCGTTTCCCTTGCCGATTTGGCAAACGAGCAGTTTATTCTGCTGGAACGCGGTAGCGACGACGAGATTACGCCGCTGTTTCGCCGCGCGGGCCTGGCGGTGCGTTCTAAACTGTCGACCTGGGATGACTATGCGATTATGGCTATGGTCGAGGACGGCCTGGGCGTGAGCATTCTTCCCGCGCTCATCTTGCGCCGCTGTCAGTTCGATGTTGCCGTGCGCCCACTCGAGGGACATCCTCATCGGCAGATCAACGCCATATACCGCACCGCCGACGTTTCGCTCGCGGCGGCTCGTTTCCTCGAATATCTCTAAAAGCGCGTGCCCGTTGTCCACCTCGGGACGATTCTCGGGGTTCGGTACATTTTCTTGTGAAATTGAACTTCCAGATAATGCGCCGCGCTATACTGCTTGCTAAATTGAACCTTGGTTCAATTCGTGTTCTATAAATTGAACTTTGCCAGCAAGGAGGTTCCTGTGGCCCAAGAGACGTTTAGCGATCGCCTGCGACAGACCATGTCCGATCGCGACGTTCGCCAGTCGGACGTAATCCGCGCATCGGAGATGCTCGGCAAAAAACTCGGCAAGAGTCAGATGAGCCAATATGTGAGTGGCAAGACGATTCCGCGGCGCGATGTGGCAGAGCTGCTCGCCCGCATTTTGGAGGTCGATGTTTCCTGGCTGCTTGCCGGTGACGCCGATCAAGGCGAGACATCATCGCCTCGCAACGATTCCAAGCCCGAACCCCATCCCTCAGCTCAAATTCCAAGGAGCACCACCATGCGTACTTTTTCTAAATCCACCAAGCTTGATAACGTCCTGTATGACGTGCGCGGTCCCGTCGTCGACGAGGCTGCCCGCATGGAGGACGAGGGCGAGCGCATCCTCAAGCTCAATATCGGCAATCCGGCGCCCTTCGGTTTCCGCACGCCCGATGAGGTCATTAAGGATATGCGCCAGCAGCTGCCCGACTGCGAAGGCTATTCCAACTCGCGCGGTCTGTTCTCCGCGCGCAAGGCGATTATGCAGTACTCGCAGATCAAGGGCCTGCCCAATGTTCAGATGGAGCACATCTACACGGGCAACGGCGTGTCCGAGCTCATTCAGCTTTCGATGAACGCGCTGCTCGACAACGGCGACGAGATCCTGATCCCCAGCCCCGACTATCCGCTCTGGACGGCGTGCGCAACCCTTGCCGGCGGTCATCCCGTGCACTATCTGTGCGATGAGCAGGCCGATTGGTATCCCGACCTGGAGGATATGGAGTCCAAGATCACAAGCGCGACCAAGGCCCTCGTCATCATCAACCCCAACAACCCCACGGGCTCTGTCTATCCGCGCGAGGTGCTCGAGGGCATCGTCGAGGTTGCGCGCAGGCACCAGCTCATGATCTTTGCCGATGAGATCTACGACCGCCTGTGCATGGACGGCTACGAGCACGTCTCCATTGCCTCGCTCGCCTCCGACCTGCCCTGCATTACGTTTAGCGGCCTGTCCAAGTCGCATATGATTGCGGGCTATCGCATTGGCTGGATGGTGCTTTCGGGCAACCAGCGCTGCATGAGCGACTTCATCATGGGCGTCAACATGCTCTCTAACATGCGCCTGTGTTCCAACGTGCCGGCTCAGTCGATCGTTCAGACGGCGCTCGGCGGCCATCAGTCGGTTAACGACTACATCCGCCCCGGCGGTCGTGTCTACGAGCAGCGCAACTTTGTGTATGAGGCGCTCAGCAAGATCGATGGCATCTCGGTGGTCAAGCCGCGTGCAGCGTTCTACATCTTCCCCAAGATGGATGTTAAGAAGTTCAACATCACCGATGACGAGCAGTTTGCCCTCGACCTGCTGCACGAGAAGAAGATTCTGATCACGCGCGGCGGCGGCTTTAACTGGGCCGAGCCCGACCACTTCCGCATCGTGTACCTGCCGCGCATGGAAGTACTCAAAGAGTCCCTCGAAGACCTCGCCGACTTCTTTGATCATTACCGCCAGAGCTAGTGGGATAGAAGCTTCGCACTATGAAAAGCTCCCTGCAGTTGTTTTGCTGCGGGGAGCTTTCTTGAATCGGCGGAACTATATAACGATCCCGTCGCAGTGGTCGATTTCGTGTTGGATGATCTCGGCGGTGTAGCCCGAGAAGTTTTTGATGCGGTGGACGAAGTTCTCGTCCAAATACTCAACCTTAATGCGGCGATAGCGGGTACAGGGACGCTCGCCGATCAGCGAGAGGCATCCTTCGCTCGTCTGATAGGCATTGACCTGCTCAAGAATTTGAGGGTTGTACATCAGGAGCGCCCTGTTGCCGTCCTTTACGCAGATGATGCGTTTGCGCACGCCGATCATGTTGGCGGCGAGCCCCACGCACTCGTGCTCATGCTCGTGGAGCGTATCTAGGAGGTCTTGCCCGGTCACGGCGTCGTCGGGCCCTGCGTCTTCGGAAGGCAGGCGCAAAAAGAACTCGGATTTCATGATGGGCTTAATCATGGCGGGCTCCTCATGTCTTATGCTATCGTGGACTTTTAATAATAGCGCGGAAGGAAAGCTACGCGTCCGCGTTACAATCTTTCGACGTTGGACCATGTTGCCAGATTCGTCGTGTGCGGCGTTTGGCGTAAGTCTAGGGCTCATTTTCGCCCTGGACCGTTCCTCTGGGGCGATGCGATTGTCGTTCTAAGAGGAAGGAATTTCATGGGGACCAAATCCCAAAAGCAAACTCAATCACCGTCGACGACCTCGGCGATTCTCGTCGTAATGTATGTTGCGGCCTTTGTTGCCGCGTTTAACGAGAACATCATTAATGTGGCGTTGCACGACATTATGGCGGCCTTTTCGGTGAGTGCCACCACGGCGCAGTGGCTCGTTTCGGGCTACATGATCGTGACGTCGATCTTTACGGCCATCATGGCCTTTCTGTCCGGCCGTTTCTCGACGCGCAAGCTGCTGTTTTTTGCATGCGGATGCATGGTCGCCGGTGAAGTCCTGTGCCTGGTCGCTCCGTCGTTTAGCGTTTTGCTGCCAAGCCGTATTTTGCAGGCTGCGGGATCGGGCATCTTGTTCCCGCTCATGATGAACGTGGTGCTGTCTTGCGCCCCGCGCGAGAAGCTCGGTCTGTATCTGAGCCTGGGCGGTGCCTGCATTACGCTAGGGCCGGCGTTTGGACCCGTGATCAGCGGTCTTATGTGCACGTTGTTTGGCTGGAGGGCGGTGTTCGTAGTGCCGCTGGTGGGCGGCATTGCGGTCGCTGCGGCGGGCGTAAAGCATGTTCAGAATGTCGGAGAGCGCTCGAACACCACGCTCGATATTCTGTCGGTTGTTTTACTCGCCGCCGGCATTACGGCATTTGTGTATTCCGTAGGCGAGTTCTCGACCAATCTGATTGCTGGCATCGTGACGCTCTTCGCCGCCATGGTGCTGCTCGGCCTGTTTGCGGCCCGCCAGCTCAAGCTCGAGCATCCGGTGCTTAACGTGCGTCCCATGGCGAGCGTTCGTTTTTGGCCTGCGTGTCTGCTTGTGGTGGTGTCGATGATGACGACGTTTTCGATGAGCGTTTTGTTGCCGCTCTATTTTGAGGGCGCATACGGAATGACAGCACTTGTTGCGGGCTTGCTCATTTTGCCAGCGATTGCCTGCAACGCCGTGACCTCGATTGTGGGCGGACGCGTGATGGACGCCCGTGGCGCATGGCCGCTGCTACCGATTGGCTTTGCCCTGATTGCCGTGGGACAGACTGCCATCTCGATGACGGCCGCAAGCATGGACATCGGCGTCGTCGTGGCGCTGACCGTTGTGGTGTATGCCGGAGTCGGTTTGGTGCTAAGCCCCTCGCAGACGGCCGGCTTGGAGACGCTGCCTGCCGCCGAGCATCCTCACGGAACGGCATTGCTCAACACGTGGAACATGATTGCCGCATCGTTTGGCCCGTCGCTGTTTATCGGCCTGCTCTCGAGTTCTGCGGCGATTGCCGGCGCCGCTGGCGTTGCGACCGACGTTGCCCAGGCGATTGGATTTGCAGCTGCCGTGCGCGTGGCGGCTGTAATTGCCGTGGTCGGGTTCGTGGCGTCGCTGGTGTACGCTCGTCGCGAGTCGCACATGTCGCATTAATGTGTGCACATAGATTCTGCAGCTAGATTGGATGGCGACACCATAAACTAATGGACGTTTTGCCGAGAGGCATGAATGTTTAAAGCGCAAAGAGTGCGCGACGGGCCCCGCGAATGGGGCGATGATGCCCGAGAGGGCCAAGAAGGAGTCTCATGTCTGAGAACGAAGAGATCATGAACGAGACCGAGAACGAGACCATGGCTGCCGAGGTTGAGGCAGTCGAGACCGTGGAGACCGAAGCTGCCGAGGTTGAGGCTGCTGACGAGGTTTCCGCCGAGGAGGAGGCCGAGGTTGTCGAGGCCGCCGTTGATTACGATGACGAAGAGCTGATGGACAAGATGCAGAAGGCCGCCCGCCTGCTGCGTAGCCGTCGCTTTGCTATTTCCAAGGAGGAGGAGGCCAAGGCCGAGCGCATGGCGAACATCGAGCGCGCCATCAAGCTTCTTGACCTCAAGCCCAAGATGGAGCAGAAGGAAATGTCCGACCTGCTGGGCATGCGCCTCCGTGAGCTCGATGGCCTGATGGCCGAGGCCGAGGCTGCCGATCTGGTCGGCCGCATCGACGACGCCGAGGGCGATATGCGCAAGATCGTCGTCTTCGCTGCCGAGGATGCCGCTGAGGGCCTGGTCGAGCTTGCCAACAAGAAGGAGAAGCTCCTGCCCGAGCTTTCTTATGAGGAGGCCACCGAGCTGATGGCCGCTCTCGATAAGGTTATCGCTCCGCTCGTCGCCATGGGCCTGGACGAGGACCGCGGTCCTCGTGGCGGCCGTGACGACCGCGGCGGCCGCGGCGGCGACCGTGGCGGTCGCGGCGGCTTTGGCGACCGTGGCGGCCGTGGCGGCGATCGTGGCGGTCGCGGTGGCGATCGCGGCGGCCGTGGCGGCTTTGGTGACCGTGGCGGCGACCGTGGCGGTCGCGGCGGCTTCGGCGGCAACCGTGGTGGCTATGGCGACCGCGGCGGCAACCGTGGCGGCTTCGGCGGCAACCGTGGTAACGACCGTGGTGGTCGCGGTGGCGATCGTGGCGGCCGCAACGGTGGCGGCTTCCGCGGCAATCGTTTTTAGTTACGGCGTTTTACCAAACGCCGTAACGGGCCGACGCTGCGCGGGCCGCATTTGGACAATCTGACGTTCAACTTCAAGGGCGCG